>CAIKHN010000011.1 GCA_903827265.1 Candidatus Uhrbacteria bacterium | reverse complement strand
GGGTCGAGGCGGATGCGCTCGCGTTCTTGGACTCCCAGGGCCTGAAGCCGGTGAACCCGGACAAGGGCCTCAAGTGGGCCTCCGAGCACAAGGACGCGCAGCGCGAGAACTCCCTCGTCATCATCGGGCAGAAGTGCCGCGATTCCGGCGGGCACGGCTGTTTCCTCGTGTTGTACGAGTGCGATCGCAAGCGGTACGCGTTCCTCGACGACGTGCAGGACCGGTTCTATCGGTGCTGCCGCGTTCTCGCCGAGCCCAAGGAGGCAGCCCTCGGAACCTAGGTTCCTCGGGCCGGCGCTCGGACACTCGGTCCCTTGGTCCTTCCGGTGTGGGTACTCCTACGTGTGCGCACGACCACGCCGATCCGAAAGGGTTGGCGTGGTTTCCGTTTTTGGTATGATTACGCCTGGAGAGTAGAATATTTGCGCCCTCGGTTACGGCTTGGGGCCGTCGAAATCTGGAAACCGTAGTTGACCAGAATGAAGGATTCGCACCGCGAACGTCAGCGTGTCGCTGCATATTTCCTAAACATAAACTCCTTGGTGCAACACGCTGGCGGACGCAATGTCCCAAATACTATTCAGCCCCGAGAGTATTCAAGGGGTGGTGATGCGGATGGAGTGGTGCATAATGACGAGGGTGCCGCAATTCCGACGGGAACGACTGTTTCCTCGTGTTGAACGAGAACGATCGCAAGCGGAACGCGAACCTCAACGACGTGCAGAACCGGTTCAATCGGAACTACCACGTTCTCGCCGAGCAACGGGTTTAAACCAATGTTTCAGAAGCTTCTGGCATTCCAGAAGCTTTTGTTTTGAGTGATGTCATCCAGCCTCCCAGAATTTTCCCAACACTAATCAGTGGCGTGGCGATGGATTGGTATTTCTTGTGGTCGAGGAGCTTCATCTCCCACGCGAGTTGGAGAAAGAATTTGAGGGCATCAAACTTTGCGCTGGCACGCTGAATATGTGGAAGCTTTTGCTCGCGTGGTGAATACGCAGCGAGTAAAATGCCTTCAAGCGCTTCGCAAAAGAGCAGGTCAATTTTTGCGCCAAGGGTGTAGCGGGAAAGCCTTGGAATATTCGTGAATGCAATCTGCCATTCTTTATACACGTCACTCAATGTATGCAAAACAGGAACATTGCCGTGGACGTTTTCGGGGGGGGGCGAACATACTCAAAAGATATTTAGGGTGAGTTTTGAGGAAATTGTTTCGATGGAGAATTTGTTGGATGCGTGGGGAGAATTTTTGGTAGGGAAGCGGAAGAAGTCAGATGTGCAGGCGTTCAAAGAGAATCTTTTAGAGAACATTCGAGCGCTTCACGATGATCTTGTCGCCTATCGCTACCGTCACGGAATATATTATCACTTCACTATTACTGATCCAAAACCGCGAGATATTCATAAGGCGACAGTCCGGGATCGTTTGCTCCATCACGCGATTCATCGGAAGCTCTATCCGTTTTTTGATCGAGTATTCATCGCAGATTCATTTTCGTGTCGGGAAGAGAAGGGGACGCATCGGGCGATGGATCGATTTCGAGACTTCGTTCGATCGGTGAGCAGAAATGACACGAGAACGTGCTGGGTGCTGAAGCTTGATATTCGAAAATTCTTTGCGAGTATTGATCACGACGTCCTGTTATCGATTCTCTACAGTCGCGTCTCTGATCTTTCAACAATGTGGATGTTTGAGCGGATTGTTTCTTCATTTACCGGAACTCGACCGGGCAAGGGTCTTCCGCTCGGGAATCTCACATCGCAACTTTTCGCAAATGTTTACATGAACGAGCTCGATCAGTTTGTAAAACATCGACTGCGAGCGAAACGTTATATTCGGTACGCTGACGACTTTGTTCTATTGCATGAGGATAGGGAAGTGTTGATTCATCAATTGCATCAGATTGAGATCTTCTTATGGGAGGCGCTTCGTCTACGGCTTCATCCGAAAAAGATTGAACTCCGAACAGTGGCGTCTGGCGTGGATTTTCTTGGATGGATTCACTTTTCCGATCATCGAGTGCTACGAAAAGCCACGAGAGATCGAATGTTTCGGCGTCTTACGGAAAAATCCACGAAGCAAGTATTCTCATCGTATTCTGGGCTGTTGCGCCATGGAAATGCACAGACGCTTTCTGATGAACTCATAAATGTTTATTGGATGTTTGCCGATGAAGGATGAAAACAAAAATCCCGTCTGCGTGATCAGCATCTCCTCCAGGACATGCTTATCGCACACGACGGGAATTTTTTGAAACTAGGCGCGAGCCTTCTTTGCAACCTTGCGCTTTGCAGGTGCCTTCTTTGCTGCCTTCTTCACGGTCTTGCGCTTTGCAGGTGCCTTCTTTGCGACCTTTCGTGCCTTCTTCTTCATTGCCATAAAAGTATGACATTAGTTATTGGCGCACGAAATAAATATCGTGGCCAGTGTCATCACGAAGGAATCTTCATGACGCTGCCTAAAGTATAGCAGTGAAAACGTATCGTATAAAGATTTTATATAAAAACATCACGAGTTATGCACAGCTTACGAGTAATTTTTCTCAAAAAATTACTCAGTGATGTTCACTGGTGTTCCAACATCTGCCCAATTAAAAATCCATTCTGAATTTTCTGCGTTCATGTTTACGCATCCATGACTCATCGGATGTCCAAAATTATTATGCCAATACGCCCAGTGAATATAAATGTGATCGTAGATTTGTAAATTCCATTTCACGTGCGGGACGTTGTAGTTTCGCGGATCACCAATCCCAAAAATCCATTTGTAGTCGTGATACAAAAGTTTTGCGCGAACTGAAGTTTTTCCGACAGGAGTGTAGTATCCTTTTTTCGCAGTTGAAATGAAAAATGTGTGTATCGGAATTCCGTTTTCATAACTTGTTAATCGCTGTTGCGATTTATCGATGCGGATACTCTTCGGTGCGCCGTCGTCATCATTCATGTGAGGAGATGCATTTGCGACAACAATACCAGTGGTTTTCGCATTATCCACGATTGATGCTGCAACGAGCGCATCTGTGGAATCCGCCGAGTATGGCGCAATATTTTTTATTGGCGTTCCTGCGTTATCAAGAAGAATGATGCTTGGTGATTGATATCCTTTTGTGATGTAACCAATATTTCCGTTTGTGAAAAATGGTTCCGTGAGTGTGTTTGTTGCTGCGAGATCGGTGATGCGCGAACTGATATTCAGTGTCGAGGTTGCAACATCGAATTTTAGCGTACTGACTGTCAGGTGTATTTGATACGTCATCGGTGTTGCGAGAATTTCGTCGATGCTATCGTTGTCGATGTCACCGACTGTTACGCTGACACCAACGTTACTCGCGGCACTTCCAAGAAATGTTTCTCCAATTTTTTCGCCTCGTGCATTAAAGACGACAATGTCTGGTCCTCCTCCAACATTCGCGCCAACAATGATGTCGCCAACACCATCGCCGGTGACGTCGCCACATGCAACATTCACTCCGCCATGAAACGATTCGTTGAATGCGAAGAAGCCGGGGTTCTTTACGTTGCCGAGTGCGTCGAAAATTCGTACATGTGGGCCGCCGTCCCATGCGGCGCCAGTAATAATTTCAGAAACGCCGTCGCCATCAATGTCGCATGCAGCAACATTCACTCCGCCGCGATAGCCTTTGTCGTATGCCAGGAACGAACCGATGAACGATCCGTCTTGGCGAAACACGGAAACAGTTGGATCGGAATCCTCTCCCGAGCCTACAAGAATTTCACTTGTGCCGTCAGTTCCGAGATCTACACTCGAAACGCTTTGAATGAGCGCATTTGGATCGGCGAACGGCGTAAAAATCGTGATAACATTGCCATCGGTATCGAGAACGCGAACGTCTGATGACGATGCAGCAAAGCACGCGCGCGGCGCAAAGAACGCCATCATGAATCCAACGAGCGCAATCTTGAACCAAGACATAGATGCTCGTAGTATACCGCCACACGCTTTTCTTTATGAAACTTTCGCGCCGTTTCCCGTTTCTTCATTCTGCGAGCATTTGGCGCTATCGAACCCTTCGTTGGTTTCAATGGGTTATTTTTCGACGCTTAGCAACCGAACATCGTTCGCAAGCATTGCCGTACAAAGTGACCTCGCACGAATCAGTACTTCTTCGGAAGCTCGGCGATGCGGACATGCGACTACAGCACAACAAGGTTACAAATTTGAAGATTGCGTCTAAAAAAATTGATGGAGTGCTGATTCGTCCTGGAGAGACATTCTCTTTTTGGCGTCTGGTGGGTTGGCCGACGGCGCGAAAAGGGTATGTAACTGGAATGCTACTCTCGAACGGAACGGTAAAAGAGGGAATCGGCGGCGGATTATGTCAGTCGGCAAACTTGTTGTATTGGATGGCGTTGCATTCTCCTCTCGTTGTTCGAGAGCGTCATCGTCATAGCTACGATATCTTTCCAGATTCTGGTCGCGTGTTGCCGTTTGGGACGGGTGCCGCGGTGTATTACAACTACGTCGATCTGCAGTTTTATAACCCGACAGACAGTACGTTTCAGATCAATATCGGCGTGAACGAGACGCATCTTCATGGGGAGATTCGGTCCGACAATATGGCACCGATATCGTATAAGATTCTGGAACGAGATCATCGGTTCCTCCGTTCAAAGAAGACGGGGAAGGTGTTTCGCGAAAACGCTATTTTCCGCCAGTCCTTCGATAAGCGAACGGGAAACATGCTTTCCGAAGAGCTGTTATATCGGAATCACTGTGAGACACTCTATCCATTGCCGGCATCGATGCCTGTGGTGGATATCGCATAATAAAAACACCTCGTCTTGCGATGAGGTGTTTTTATGGTGGACCAACAGGGACTCGAACCCTGGACCCTCTGCTTGCAAAGCAGATGCTCTACCAACTGAGCTATTGGCCCATTTCTAAGCCGCTGAAATAGTACCAAAACCGGAAAGTCCGGTCAACCTTTTACTTTACCGCGTTTTCCGGCGTTTCTCCCGCCAGGAATTCCTCAATATTTTTGACGACTTGCTTGCTCATGGCAACTCGGGTGGTGAGGGTGGCGCTTGCGGTATGCGGGGTGAGAACGACGTTTTGGAGCTTTCGCAGGCGATCGGCGACTGCAGGATCAGCTGCGATATTTGGCTCGCCTTCGAACACGTCGAGCCCGGCGCCGCCAAGTTTTCCGTGTTCGAGCGCATCGACAAGTGCGGATTCATCGACGAT
>CAIKHN010000010.1 GCA_903827265.1 Candidatus Uhrbacteria bacterium | reverse complement strand
TCCCCCACTCGCCGAAGGGCTGGTTGGCGGTGATCAAGATGGAGCGCCGTTCGTATCGAGCGCCGATCAGCTCGAAGAGCACGCTGGTTTCGGCTTGGTCCTTTGTGACGTAAGCAATGTCGTCGAGTATCAGGAGATGGTATTTGTCCAACTTTGCAAGAGCGCTTTCAAGCTGCAGTTCGCTCCTGGCGATCTGGAGTTTTTGCACGAGGTCAGTTGTACGTGTAAACAGGACGCGCCAGCCATTTTCGATCAGGGCAAGACCGAGAGCGGCCGATAAATGACTTTTCCCGCCGCCGGGTGGGCCGAATAAAATCAGATTGGCTCCCTTTTCGAGCCAACTGTCGCCGGCGGCGAGCGCCATGACCTGTGCTTTGCTGACCATGGGCACGGCGGTGAAGTCGAAGGTGGCGAGGGTTTTGCCGGGAGGCAGGCGGGCCTCGTCAAGATGGCGCTCGAACCTTCTGCGGGCCCGTTCGGCGATTTCGTGCTCGGCAAGGGCGGCAAGGAAGCGCGCGGCAGGCCAGCCTTCCTTGTCGGAGCGGGCGGCAATCTCCTGCCAAACGGCCTTGATCGCCGGCAGTTTGAGTTCGCCCAGCATGAGGGTGACGCGGCCGATATCGACCGGGTCAGATGGCTTGACGGAGGTGCTGTCGCTGATGGTCATAGTGGGGCTCCCATGGCGTCGGTGCAGGATTGCGGTGCTCGGACGGTGCCGAGCTCTTCATAGGAGGCGAGCGGTGTGACCACGACTACGGTGGCATTGGGCATGGCACCGTCGCTGGGGCCGAACAGGGCGCTCAGCACGGCGAGGTCCGGGACCTGGCCCTGGTCGAGATCAATGGCAAGCAGATCGGCGAGTTCCGCCTCGCAGGCCTTGTCATGGGCCAGAGCCAGCAACCCCACCATGATTTTGCAGGCAGGCCGGGCTTCCAGCCGGCTCAGCAGGAACTCGAAGGTCCGGGCGTAGACTTGCCGGGGAAAGAGCTGGTCGCGGTAGACCAGATCGAGCAGCGCCATCGGCTTGCGCTTCAGCGAATGAATGACGTGGTGGTAATCGATGACGTGGCCGTGTCCGCCATCGGGTTTGGGACGACCGCGGGGCAGTGTCATCAAGGGCGAGCCGCCGATGAAGAGCTCCAATCGATCATCGTAGAGGTGAGCGCGCAGCCGGTGTCCGATCAGTCGGGAGGGAACCGTGTAGAAGACCTTTTTCAGGGTGAAGCCGCCAGATGAAGTGACCGTGACCAAGGCTTCCTCGTAGTCGGTCGTTTTATCCGCCGGCAATGGCCGTAGCGCCGCCCGTTCAATGGCGATTCTCTTGCCATTGCGGGCATTGCGGCGGCTGACGATTTCGGCGATGAAGCGACGATAGCTGGCGAGGTCGGTGAAGTCGGTAGTCCCGTGCAGGAGCAGGGCATCCTTGATCGCCTTCTCCAAATGGCCGTGGGAACTTTCGACCGAGCCATTCTCGTGGGCGACACCCCGGTTGTTGCGCGTCGGCGTCATGCCATAATGGTCGCACAGCGCCTCGTAGCGGCGGGTCTGGTCCTCCTTGGCGGCTTCGTCGAGATTCTTAAAGGCGGCAGAAAGGCTGTCGGTGCGATGCTCTTTCGGCGCACCACCCAACGTCCAGAGCGCACCTTGCAACCCCTCCGCCAGGGCGACGAAGCTCTCCCCGCCCAGCACGACGTGAGCATGTTCGAAGCCGGAGTAGACCAGGCGGAAATGATAAAGCCGATGGTCGAGCGGCTGGCCGGCGATGGTGATTCCGAGATCGTTCATCTCGGTGAAGTCGGACAGCCCCTGGACCCCCGGTTCGTGGGTCTGGCGGAAAATCACCTCCTGATCAGCACCATGAACGGCGCGCCATTGCCGGATCCGCCGCTCCAGGGTTCGGCGCACCCCATCCGCTAACTCAGGATGGCGCCGCCGCATCTCGTCGAAAATAGCCACAGCGCGCAGGCCCGGCCCTGCCTTCAGCATCGGAATAATCTCTGCCTCCCAGATGCCGGCCAGCGGGTCTGGACGGCGCCTGCTCCGAGGCACCTTCTTTTGTGAGGGGAGACGCGAATCGGCGATCAGCCGATAGCCGCTGGACTGGCTGAACCCGGCCTTCGCCGCAGCGATTGGGACGGGGTTCGTAAGGTGGAACTTCATGAAAAGCCTCATCTGGCAGTCGGTGATATGTTGCCCCGGCAAAGCTCTGTCCCTCAAAGGCATGAGAAAACAGAACCTTACCTGGACATCACGACCGCCAAACGAACCCTCTTTCGGGCGCGCCGCCGCCGGTGCCGTCATGCAGGGAGGGCGATAGTGAGGTGGGCCCCAATTTTCGGACAGCTGGCGATGAGAGAGTCCCGCTCCTATAAGTGGCACAACCACAGGAGCATATCGTGACTCAAGTTCGTAAGAAGCACACTGCGGAGTTCAAGGCGAAGGTTGCGCTGGCCGCCATCAAGGAGGACGCGACGGTCGCCGTGTTGTCGAGCCGGTTCGGCGTTCATGCCAGC
>CAIKHN010000009.1 GCA_903827265.1 Candidatus Uhrbacteria bacterium | reverse complement strand
AACCATTGTTCCGGTGACAGAAATTTCGGTCAGCTGAAATGCCGGAATATACGTAAGTCCAATGATTCCAGCAATACTACACATTACTATCAACGCTCCCACGCCAGCGACGACCCAGCGCTTTGGCGGCGCTTTAAAAAAAAACGGATTTTTCCGAACGCCATCAATATATTCTTTCGCATGACGAATTCGGAGGAAATCGCGTTGTTTTTTTAGCATATAACCCTCGGAAGGAGTGGGTTGATTCTCGCAACGATCTCGTAGTGACTCGTTCCAATCATACCAGCCATATCTTCTGCGGTAATTGCATGCATGCCATCGCGGCCGAGCAACGTCGCGATGTCGTCAATAGCCACCGATGGCACAGCTGAGACATCGACCATGATCATGTTCATGCATACAATACCAAGAACTGGGCAGCGCCGGCCACGGATGAGCACTTCGCCTTTATTCGACAGCCCTCGATCGAAGCCGTCGTAATAGCCGACAGGGAGTATCGCAATCCGTAGCGGTCGGTTCGCGGTAAATGTTGCGCCGTAGCCAATTGTTGCGCCGGGCGGAACATCTTTAATTTGAGCAATACGGGTTTTCCAACTCAAAACCGGATGAAGCTCAATATTTTGTCTGCCAAGAACAATGTGGCGTTTGAGATTTTTTCCGGACCATAATCCGTACAGCGCAATACCGAATCGCGACATAGTTCCTTGCATATCTCGATCAACCATTGCAGCAGCAGAACAAGCAATATGCACAAATTCTGGTGAGTACCCGGCGTCCTGAACGGTCTGCACTGCCGCAGTAAAGTGCTTCATTTGAAAGCCTGTCATTGGATCGGTCGGTTCTTCTGAGCTCGCAAAATGCGAGCCGACACCCACAACCGATACGGCGCTGCCTGCAGCGCGAATCGCGTCGAGCATAGCGGAAAGCCCACGTGGCCCTACGCCCTGGCGATTGAGTCCTGTTTCAATTTTTATTGAGATCTTTGCCGGGCGACCGGTTCGATGCGAATGCTTCGATATCTCGAGGATCGTTTCAGGATTGTAGACCGTTTGAATAGCATCAATTGCACAAACATCAACGAGGCGCTCCGGAACCGTTACACCGAGAATAAAAATGTTTGCGTCTGCGGCGAGTTCGCGAACGATGAGAGCTTCGTCGATACTATCGACGGCGAACGTGTCGATATTGCATTCAGCGGCAATAGTAATTGCCTCTCGAAGCCCTGCACCGTATGCGTTTGCTTTCACAACCGCGCAAAAGATTGACTCTGGATTCAGGAACGTCCGAAGCGCGGCGATGTTTTGTTCCATCGCCGAACGTGAAACCTCGACCCACGTCTTTGCTCCACGAAGCAACATGTTACTTTGCTGCAATGCGTTCTTTGCCATTCATGAATGGGCGAAGAACTTCAGGGATCGTCACGCTTCCGTCTGCATTCTGGAAGTTTTCAAGAATCGCGGCGATTGGGCGGCCAGAAAATGCGGTGCCATTTACCGTATGAACGACTTCTGTTCCCTCTTCTGTTCGATACCGTGTGTTCAAGCGACGGCCCTGGAAGTCTGTGCAATTGCTTGTTGATGTCACTTCACGATAGCGGTTCTGAGCTGGGAACCATACTTCAGTGTCCCACTTTTTTGCCGCTGGAAGTCCTAAGTCGCCAGTACAAATATTGAGCACATGGTACGGCAATCCGAGTGCCGTGAGGAGCTCTTCTTCAATTGCGAGAATCGCTTCGTGTTCCGCAACAGAATCTTCTGCTTTACAGAATCCGAACATTTCCACTTTCGTAAACTGGTGGACGCGAATAGTACCCTTGGTGTCTTTTCCGGCGCTTCCAGATTCTCGGCGATAGCATGGCGATACGCCAACGTAGCGGAGCGGGAGCTTTGCAGGGTCGATAATTTCGTCCATGTGCATTGGTCCGATCGCCTGCTCGGATGTACCGATAAGGTACAGATCATCCTTTTGCAGATAGTAAATTTCGTCCTGTCCGCCGTGTTCAAGATAGCCCATGGCTGCCATTGATCGTGAATTCACGAGATGCGGAACCGTTACTGGAACGAAGCCGTGTTTCATAGCGATACGCATACCAAAATCCACCAGTGCGAGTTCCAACATTGCACCGTCGCCAACGTAGTAGACGAATCGTGCGCCACTCACTTTCGCCGCACGCTTCATGTCGATAATGCCAAGGTTCTCACCGATCGTTTGGTGATCTTTTGGTTCAAAGTCAAACTTTGGCTGCTCGCCCACTGTGCGTAATACAGTATTTTCTTCGTCCGATGCGCCGACAATAACGTCGTCGAGTGCTGGGTTTGGAATACGCAAAAGTAACTCTTGAAGTTCGGTATTTACGGTTAAGAATTCAGCGTCGATTCCACCTGACGACTGATCGACAGCGCGCATTTCTTCAATAAGCGCCTTTCGCTGTTCGGGGCTTGCTTTTGCAATTGCATCAGAGGCAACGTTTTTCTTTGCCTTTGTTGCTTCGATTTCACTTAAAAGCGCACGAGCTTTGCGATCGAGTTCAATGATGCGATCAGTGTCGATCGTAACGCCCTTCGCTTTTGCAGCGTTGCGAATTTTTTCTGGTTGTTCACGGAGCAATTTCATGTCGATCATACGGCATTGATCAGGGATGATTTATATCGATCAGGCTTATATGGTGAAAGTGTAATGATCGGGATTGTTTTCCCATCGTTTGCAAGATACGACGCCAAATCATTTGCGAGATGGTGTTGATCGTAGCCGACGAAAATGATATCCGGGTGCTTTGTATCAATCGCGCTGTACATTCCGAGGGATTCATCGCCACGAATTACTTCGTCGACGAGCTCAGATTCCCACAGCGCTTTTGCACGCTCCTTCCAAGAAAATCGTGCAGCCTTGCCTTTTAGTTCGTAAATGACGGTATCTGGTGGAAGCGCGACAATAAGGTGCTCGGCATGTGTGCGCGCCTCCTTTAGCATTGCCCGATGTCCTTCATGCAAGCCATCGAATGCGCCAAAAAGCAGTCCGGTACTCATATTATTCGTGACGCTCTGGCTTGAGCGTTGGGAACGCAATAACTTCCTTGAGGTTTGGTGCGCCAGTTAAGAATGCGATAAGACGATCAATACCGATTCCGACGCCGCTTGTTGGCGGCATACCGTGCTCGAGCGCAGAAAGGAAATCTTCGTCAAGATATTGCGCTTCTTCACTCCCCTGCTCTCGCAGTGCTTCTTGCGCCTCGAAGCGTGATCGCTGATCAACAGGATTGTTGAGTTCGAAATAATACATGTTCACAATTTCCGCACCAAGAATAACAAGCTGTGCGCATGCACTCTTTGAAGGGTCTTCTGGGTTTTGACGCGCGAGAGGCTTTAATTCAACCGGGTAATCGAATACCCATGTTGGAGTACTGATTGCTGCGCGTCCGGTTTTTTTGTACAGCGCGTCAAGATATTCACCCACGCCAATACAGCCAGTAAAGTCGATCGCGAGCTTTTGTGCTTTCGCGGCAGACTCGATGTCTTTTTCGGTTTTAAGGGTGTCGATATCAATTCCGCATGCATTCATGATTGATTCACGGAACGTGATGCGTGGGAACGATGTTCCGAAGTCGACCATTGTGCCGTCGATCGTTGCGACGGTTGACCCCGTTGCACCACGAAGTGCATGACGAAGAATTTCTTCGTTGAACGAAATAAATTCTTCTTTTTTTGCATACGCACAATACAGCTCAAGCATTGTGAACTCTGGGTTGTGCGAATAATCGATTCCTTCATTGCGGAAACAGCGGCCAATTTCGTACACTTTTTCCATACCGCCAACCACAAGCCGCTTCAACGAGAGCTCTGTCGCGATACGAAGATAAAAATCAGCATCAAGTGCGTTGTGATGCGTGGTGAACGGGCGCGCGCTTGCGCCACCAGGAATAGATTGAAGAATTGGTGTTTCGACTTCAAGATATCCGGAATCGTCAAGGAAACGGCGCATCGACGCAATGAACTTTGAGCGCATGACGAGTCTGTCGCGAACCTCAGGATTGGAAATAAGATCCAGTTCGCGATGACGGTATCGGATTTCAATATCCTGCAGTCCGTTCCATTTTTCCGGAAGTGGCTGCAGCGCTTTTGCAAGCATTGTCGCCGACTGCGCAAGAATGGATTTTTCTCCGGTCTTTGTAACGTACGCAACGCCTGAAACTTCTATGATGTCACCAACATCGAGATGGTCGACAAGAAATGTATACGCCTCGCCAAGATCGTCCTTTCGAAGAACAACCTGCATCGCGCCGGTGCCGTCAAGAACACGTAGGAACGAAAGCGCACCAATATGGCGCATTGCAATAATGCGACCAGAAATGGTTACCGCGCGTTGTGAAGCGAGAAGATCGTCGAATGCCCCGAGCGCATCGCTCGTTGTGTGTGTCCGATTGCTTCCTGCGGGATACGCATCAATTCCCTGTGCCAGAATGGAAGTAAGCCGCTCGCGTCGCACTACTTCTTCGTTGGTCATATGGCTATTTCACTTCAGCAATTTTGTACTCAATGGTACCTGAAGGGACTTCCGCGTGCACGGTTTCGCCCACTTTCTTACCCATAAATGCGCTTCCAAGCGGAGAAACGTTACTGATTTTTCCGGCAATAGGATCTGCCTCGTTCTCACCAACGATTTCGTAAGTCTTTTTCCCGCCATTCACGTCGACGACGAACGTGGATCCTAATCCAATCGCGCCACCGACTCTCTCCTCGACGACAACGGCGTTTACGATCATTTCCTGAATATCAACAATACGCATTTCGTTTTGTGCTTGCTGCTCTTTTGCCTCGTGATACGCAAAATTCTCGCTTAAATCACCCATTTCCTTTGCTTCACTGATTTTTTGCGCAATTTCCGGACGTAAAACCTTAATACGGTTCACTAATTCGTCTTTCAGCCCCTGAAGGCCAGCGGCAGAGATGTAGGTATTGGTGTCCATAATTGAAGATCTTACCTGGAAAAACAATTCCGCCGAATTCGGCGGTGTCTAAAACGAGTATCCCACGGCCAGAAATGAGGGTCAAGTTGATTATTCCCTGGACCGATTCCCGAAATACCAGGCAAAAATATCCTTTGCAATTGGCGTGGAATAATACCCATTTCCGCCCTCTTCTACAATGACGGTTACTGCAATTGTTGGGTCGTCAAAAGGTCCAAATCCGGTAAACCACGTGTGTTCGGCCCTTCCGGTTGCCCACTGTGCCGTTCCTGTTTTCCCAGCGACTGCCTCAGGTAAGTCTTGCATCGACGTTGCGCTGCCATTCACGACGGTTTGTCGCATTGCGTCACGGATAACGGTATCGACGTCATCAGGCACAATCTTTACTCCAACAGGCTCTGCGTCTTTTAACAAATGCGGCGTCATGAGTGTTCCGCCGTTTGCGAACGTCGCAGTCGATCGATTGATCTGCAGTGGAGTAGCGAGAAAATCTCCTTGGCCGATTGATACGTTATAGGTATCTCCGATGTACCACGGCTCGCCTTTTACTGATTCTTTCCATGCTTTCGTCGGAAGAAATCCGTCAGCCTCGTTCGCGAGATCAATTCCTGTCGGTGATCCAAAACCAAATAACGCCGCATATTGCATGAGTCGCTCAAGTCCGAGTCCTTGGAATGCGTCCGTTCCTCCGCCGATGGTGTAAAAAAAAGTATTCACCGAGTCTGCGATTGCGTGATAGACGTTTGTGACGCCGTGCCCGCCTTTTCGCCAGTCCGGAAAGAACCGCGTACCAAGCCATAACCCACCTGTCGAGAGAAAGCTTGTTGCTGGAGTAATGACGTGCTCCATGAGCGCTGCAGCGGCATATACAGGTTTGATTGTTGATCCGGATGGGTACTCGCCTTGCGTCGCACGAGGAAAGAGCGGTGCATTTGGGTCGTCGCGTAATGCTGAGTATTCCTCTTGCGTAATGCCACGCGCAAACAAATTTGCATCAAACGCCGGATACGAAACCAATGACAGCACTTCGCCATTTTTTGGATTCGACACCACAACCGCAGCGCGTTTTACCGGCGCTGCCGCTAAGTGTTTTTCCAAAATATATTCAATTGCCGCCGTGAGCCGCGCGTCAATTGAAAGCGTTAAATTTTCGCCGTCGATGGCATCAGTCTTTTCGAGCGTTCGAATGGTTTGGCCTTGTGCGTTCACCTCAGTCACCTCAACACCCGGCGTTCCGCGTAATTCTTTTTCGTGCGTTTCTTCGAGTCCTTGTTTTCCAATGCTGTCGAATCGTCTGTATCCGAGCGACTTCATTGCATCATACGTTTCGGTATCAATTGTTCCCGTAAACCCAAGAACGTGCGATAGCGTTGGTATAGCATCAGTAAGATACGTTCGGGTTGAAGCAAGTTCGACGGTCATCCCAATAAACATGTTCGGACGAGAAAGGAACTTCAAGCCCGCAGTATACGGAACAGCATCGGAGAGCAACACGGTTTGATCGCCGTTTGCCTCAAGATATTTTTCCTCAAAGTCATCTGCGCTCACGTCGAGCTCTGCGGCGATTTGCGTAAATCGTTCTCGACGTGCGTCAGGATTCTCGGGGATATCCGCACGATTGGCGACAAGATGAAATGCTGGGGTATTCCAGGCTAATACCACACCGTTGCGATCAGTCATGACGCCGCGGTTTGGGAGTACTGTTTTTGTTCGTGTCCGATTGTTATCAGCGATCGCACGATATTCCTCGCCGTGCACAACTTGCCAAGATCCAATGCGGAAAAGAAAAACGCCGAACGTACACAAGAGAACTGCGATACCAATTCGTCGCACCCGTTTTGCGGCAAAATTCCCAACGTACGTTCCTAATGCAAGCTCAGCAGTCGACCGACCGGAGAGCGAATCATCAAATGTTGCGTCGGCATCAGAATCAGAAAGATGCCCAATGGTGTCGTCATCGAGGAGCGCGAATACTCTTGGGTTATGTGAGGGTTTCCGAAAGATCATGAGTTTGAGCGAAGAAAAAATGGCATACGCACTCGTTGCTCAATGCTCCGCACAAGAAGCACGCCAAAGAACAGTCCGGGAAGGAGTAGCGCAAAAATGCGTACCGCATGAAGCATTGCATGCGGCGGAAGGAGCGACGTGTGAAAAAGAACATCAATAAGTCCGCCAACAACAAGTTCTGCCCCAATCGCCACGGAGTACACAACCGCACCAAATCCAAGAAGTGCGTACACCGAACGTGTTGTGAAAATTTGAAGAATGCTCACCGGTCCAATGCACGCAATGATCAGTGCAACAGGATCGGCGCGAAAGACCGCAAGCGCAAGGAACCATGCAATCCCCTCTTCGATGCCGACGCGCTGCATAATAATCATTCCAGCAATATACAAGAGCGGAATTTCTGCAATGAATCCTGCAAACGCATGAAGGAAGGAAATTTCGGTAAGAACGAAGCCTCCGAAAAGCAATGAAAGAAGGATTGCGGTTCTCATAGCGACGTCGACGGATACGGCAATACAAGAACGGACGTCCATTCGCGTGGATCATGAACCGGACGAATCGTTGCGTGAATGAACGGAGCGCTCGGCGTCGCAAGAACGTCTATTACCGTTCCAATAACGATTCCTTGTGCGATGTGCCCACCAAGTCCGCTCGTAACAACAATGTCGCCAGCGGTAATAAGCGTGTCCTGTGGAATGTAATCCATCGCAAGCAATGCGCCTTCTTGCCCTGATATTAAGCCGATCGTTTTTTGTTTTCCGAGAATCGCGCCGGGAATGGCGCTCTTCGGGTCTTCCGTTAAACGAACCGTTGCTGACGTTGGTGATGTGGTATCGATCACGCCAAAGAGCGCACCATCACCAATAATCACCGCGGACTCAACCTGAATGCCGTCATTTGTGCCACGATCGATCGTAACAACGGAATCTTCCGGAGTGTCGCGAGCAATCACGCGTGCAGCAATCCCCTGTACGGACACTCGAGACTCGTAGCCAAACAATGCACGCCACTCCTCAACTTCGCGTTGATTCGCCTCGGCATTTGCCGCAAGAACCGTCGAAGCACCAAGTCGATTCGTGCAGACGTTCAATTGCGCAGAAAGCGAGTCTTCGTTTGCAAAAAGTCGGGACGCCGCTCGTCCAAACAGTGATCCTGCCTGGTACACGCCGCCTTCAACCGTATGGAACACCGCTGAAACTGCAGGGATAAACGACGCAACCCACAAGAGCGCACAGACGCCGAAAAAAGTCGCCATGTGTTTGGCTGCGGCACGCGTGCGATCGCTGTTATACCAAGCCCTTGGCATAGAAAGGACGGTTATCGTCGACGATCGACACCGGTTGTCGGAAGCGCGATTTCCTGCAGCAAACGATCGTCACCCAGCAACACGCCGCAACCGCGAACAACGGCCGCGTCAGGATTTTCGGCAAGACGCACTGGAATATCTGTTTCCTTTGAGATCGATCGCTCAAGTCCGCGAAGAAGGCTCCCTCCGCCAACAAGAACTATTCCTCGTTCATAAATATCTGCAACGAGTTCAGGAGGAGTAAGTTCAATAGTTGCTTTGATGTTATCGATGATTGTTCGGACAGACTTGTTGAGAGCCTCGCGAATCTGACCGTCATTCACCGTGACTTCCTTTGGGAGACCGGTAATAAGGTCGCGGCCACGCATGGTCATTCGCAATCCTTCGCCAGTATCAAGACTGCTACCAATATGACACTTTACGTCTTCTGCGACGCGTTCACCAAGTAAGAGGTTAAACACATCACGCGCGTACTGCAAAATATGTTTCGTCATTTCATCGCCTGCAACAGTAAGCGACTTCCATGTGACAATTCCGGAAAGTGAAATAACGGCAATTTCCGTTGTGCCTCCACCGATGTCGACGATCATGCTTCCGAGCGATTCTTCAATAGGAAGCCCTGCACCAATTGCTGCAACGATTGGGGCCTCCACAAGAAGCGCCTGACGAGCTCCTGCAGCGAGTGCGGCGTCCTCGACGGCCTTGCGCTCAACTTCCGTAATTTCCATTGGCACCGACATTACGATTCGCGGTCGAGGAACCAGTGTAAACGCATCGTCATGAACTTTGTCGATAAAGTATTTCAACATCTTTTCGGTGACTTCGAAGTCGGAAATGACGCCTTTGGTGAGTGGACGAGTAATTTGAATATGCGGGGGAGTTTTTCCCACCATGTCCTTCGCAATTTTTCCAACGGCCAGAATGTGATTCGTTCGCGTGTTAATTGCAACAATCGAAGGCTCGTTCATCACGATCCCCTTCTCTTTCACGAAAACACGGGTATTCGATGTTCCAAGGTCGATGCCGATGTCCTCGGAGAACTTTCCAAAAAAACGATTAAACATAGGCAACCATGATGTTGCCAGGGATTCGGAATCTCCGAAATGGCTCTATCCACACCTTTCACTATGCCTCCTTGCGAATACTCATCATGAGTAGCTCAACGAGGCCGACAAGAACGACTAATAACAACATGGTTCCTAGTGAAAACAGATCGCGGGAAAGTAAAAACAAGCAAGAAAGAAATAATCCGGAGAGCATCATTGCCTGACGAAACGATCGGGCAACCGCTGAATGAATTTGATCTTCCGCGTATTTCCGTGAGCGAATAACCGTTCCCCCAATAGTAAATAGCCCAGCAATTCCCGCGCCAAGCGTAAGATAAAACACCGAAAACGCGAGCCAACCTGCAGTAGCAGGATTAATAGACATCACAATAATGCACCACGCAGAAATGCTAATAGCAGTGCCGATCGCGAGGGCAATAAGATATTGTCGGAGGGACATACGGGGGCCGGGTCTTTACCTTTTACTCTTGGTATCATATCACCCCCGTAATCGATCCTTTTCTACTCACTGCGAGCTTCATACAGATCATTCCGAAAACTTCTCGTAAATCGCAAAAGAAAAAGGTAAAGACCCGACTCCCTCTAAATTTTACAAATCGTCCCAAGATGTAACATTCATGGCGACTAAAGGAACTGTCGATTCCTCAAGAATTCTCTTCTTTTCTTCCTCAGAGAGCGTCCTGCCGATCCGTACAGATTCCTTTAAAAGGTCACCGATCCCTTCCGCCGTCATTGACGAGCTCTTCTTGCAGAACTCCTCGACGAAATGCCGTGTTGTACCAACAACGGCCATGAGATTATTTTCATGGAGTTCTCTTGGGCTAATGTATCCGGCCTCTTCACCGTGAACAGATACCGCGTCAAAGTCGCCGATAAAAATTTCCGACAATTTCCACGTGTTCTCGTGATATGTCGCACGAAAAAGCACGGAATCGTGGGTGAGTTCGGCGTTAATAGCATCAGCTCCACGAATAATTTCGAGGACATTTATACAAAGAGCATCAATATTTTCCTCGTCAATTGCGAGTCCTTCTTTTTCCAAAATATTCATCCCTTCGCTTCGCTGCAACGGAGTCGCGCAAAGGATATCGCCAGGAACGTGCTTTCCGTTTTCGCGTGACGGACTTCCAACAAATGGCATGGATATAACGTCATCGCGATCGCTACTCCTCTCATACCAGGTAAAAGTTGGAACACCGGCGCTGTGCAACGCAAACCAAACACTGTATGCGTGTTGCCCACGTTCAACATCGCCTCGGTAATCTTTTTCAGCGCAAAGCGATTCAACGCCGTTTCTGCTCATTCGCCTTACCCGAATATCGCCGAACTCTCCGTGGCCAATTTGCCTTTCTTGAACATCGCTGTCCTTGTTACCCGTTTCAAATACATCGCGCATAGTAAAAAAGTAAAAGGTAAAGACCTGACCCCGTTCAGACCCTGTCAGAAATTCCCCTTCTCCTTCTGGACTCTGGCAATAATTTTCGTGATATCAGCTTCGGGGATTTCGGATTGAATTCGCGCCAGAATTGTTGGGATCATTCCACTAATATCAAACGTCGCTGGTGCGTTGTCGCATCCAAGAACGAGAATACCAGCAGCGTAACTCGAAACACGAACGTCATCAGCAAGCGGCGAGCCTTCGAGCATTTCCGCAAGAATCTCCTTTGCGCGGTCGACGATGATTGCTGCGGTCACTTGTTTTGTAATGCCGTGACGTTTCAGCGTGCCTTCGAGCATTTTGCTAATCTGCGTCAGCGAACTCCGTTTGCGTTTAGGCTGGTCTTGCATACGGGCAGATATCTTTAAAGTCACAATACTGACAGTGTTGCCCCGGCGTTGCCTGAAACGTACTTGTCCGAATTTTTTCCATGCTCTCGCGAATTTGCATCTTCAGTTTTTCTTTGTCTTTGTCGGTTGGCTCGAAGCTGACCGCCGTATTTGATTCCAAATAATAATACGTCAGCTTTTTGACGACGAGCGGTGGAACAAAGCTCTCCTCTGCAGCAAGCGCGTACAGCACCAACTGTCGCCGATCGTCCCACTCGAGTTTTGTTTTCGGTGTACCGGTCTTGTAGTCGATAATTTCAATGCCGCCTTCGACGTCGTCGATTCTGTCGATACGCCCCTTCACGAGGATGCCATCAATTTTCAACGTAAATCCTTTCTCGATGTATTTCGGCGACGGTGGATTTTCCGAGACGACGCGATAGTATTCCTTCATGATTTCTGCACCTCGAGCACGGTAGTCATCGCGGGTTGCATCGTCCGGATACCATTCATCGATCCACGATCGATCGTACATATCGAGCAGATCTTTCATCGTTGGGAGCGCGATGGATTCGGTGACGCCACCGAACAACGTTGCCTGATGCGCAGCCTTTGCGGCAATAATGCGCTCCATGAATGCTTGCAACGCATTGTGCATCGACTTTCCGAAACTCATCTGATGCTTACCGTACGACGGAACACCAATGATGTGTGCGCATTTGTATTGCAATGGACATGTACTGAATGCTGCAATCTGCGAGAAGCTAATCTTGTCCGGAATATGAATGTTCGCATCGCCTGTTGGTTTTTTACCAACTTCAAGCGCGAGAGTGTCCGCAATATTCTCAGGACGAGCCACGCTGATCGTATTGGTATAACCGAGCTCATCGAGGAACCGGGAAATTTTGCGCTTTCGCGATCCTCCGTAATCTTCGGCACTCATCAAATACAAACCCTCTTTTGCTCGCGTCATCGCAACATAAAACAGTCGACGCTCTTCTGCAACGTGATCGTTCCCATCAACCTCATCTTTCATTAATCCCGGCGGAAAGTCGATTGCTTGCGATCGGCTCACCGATGGAAAACGTTGCTCAACAAGATTGATGACAAATACGTATCGGAACTCCAAACCTTTTGATCCGTGCACAGTCATGACCGACACAACGTCCGGGCCTTCCTCAGGATCCTGTGCAACGGAGCCGTCCTCCCCTGCCGCACGTTCGGCATCGAACTCCTCGATGAATCGTGGCAACGTTGCATCGTCGTTCATTGCAACGAATCGCTTCAGCCGATTAAAGAACCGCTCGAGGAACCTGTAGAGCTCCTGCTGTTCCATTTCTGAGGCGCGCTGGCAGTCACCGAGTAATCCGGTTTCTTTCATCATTGTCACGAAGAGCTCGGTGATTGGCAGTCGCTTTGCTTTGTTTCGAAGTTCACCGAGTTTCTGCTGAAGATCGATGATGGTATTTCGCCCCTGCATCGAAATACGTGCAGCATCGGCGTACGTTAATAAATCAAACAACGACATTCCTTTTCGTCGAGCATAGAACATGAGTGCCGTCAGATCTTCTTGCGACAATCCTAATCGTGGATGAGAGAGGATTCGGTAGAGCGACGGTGAATCGTGCGGTGCGTTGATGACACGAAGATAGCAAAGCGCATCAAGAATGATCGGCATCGTGTACAAGCCAGACAACGCCATGAATCGGTACGGAATACCGGCACGTTCGAGCGCTTCCAAAAACGGATCGACGTGGTCGTTGCCTCGCGCCAAAATCGCGAAGTCTTTCCAGTTCGCACCAGTTTCGTCGTGGAGCGATGTGATGGTTTCGACGACGGTCGCAACTTCGTCCTCGAGCGTTGCCGCGTGGATGTGGTGGACATTTCCTGTGTGCTCGATATTCGAGATCAGTTGCTTTGATAACCCTTCGGAGATTTCGAGCCGATGCGGATTGTTCTTGGTGATGGACGAATACGCCACAACGAGAATCCCTCTGCCACTACGATAATTGTGAACGAGCACGATCTTTTTCGTATCAGGAAAATCCGATCGGAACGTGAGAATGTTCGCGAGTGCTGCTCCACGGAATTTGTAAATGGCTTGATCATCGTCTCCAACAATCGTGAGGTTGTTTTTCGGCGCTGCCAAAAGTTTCACGAGTTCGTACTGGACACTATTCGTGTCTTGAAACTCATCGACGACGATGTACGTAAACCGCTTTCGATACTCCGCGAGAATATTCGGCCGAGTCTTAAAGAGTTCAACGGTGTATGCGAGCAAATCGCCAAAGTCGAGCGCATCTTCTGCGATCAAAATATCCTGATACGTTTTGTACGCTCGAGCGACTTCTCGATGCTTAATCCATTCGAGTCGCTCTTCTTCCGGTAGCGCATCAAATGCCTCTTCTGATCCCGAAGTCATCGATGCAATTTGGTTCTCAACATTCGCAATGTATTGATCCGGCGTAATTCCTTCGTCCTTTGCTCTCGAGAAATGGGAAAGCAGCAACTTAAAGAATTTCGTTGGAGTTCCTCGAGGCTTGTAATAGTCGAGATTGAAATCAGCAAGATGCCGTCGCATGAACAGCCAACCATCGACCTCGGAAGCAACCGTGAAGTCCTGCGGGATTCCAATATCAACGCCGTGTTCACGAAGAACCTTCTCGCAGAATGCGTGAAAGGTCGAAATGGATAAATCGACGTATCCCATTGGCAGCAACACGTCGACGCGTTCCTCCATTTCATTCGCAGCCTTGTCGGTAAATGTTAAGGCAAGAATATTCTCCGGCATTGCTTTTCCCTGTTCAATGAGCCACGCGATGCGCTTGGTGATGACGGTCGTTTTTCCTGTTCCTGCGCCAGCGATAATCATGAGCGGGCCATCGCCATGCGTGACCGCTTGCTGTTGTTCACTGTTCAAATGCTCGAGAAGCGACGACATGTTTTACAGCGCTGCGACATTCTGAGCAACGGAAACTGCAAACTGAATACCTTGTTGTGTAAGCATGTATCCACCGACACCAAAAAGAAGCAACACATGCATCGCAAGAACCACCGTGAGGACCTTTTGATGCTTCGTCATTGGCTCTGCGTTCGGTTGTACGTCATAGCTGAAGTGTAATGCTTCACGAACCATAATGATACTTAGAACACCAACAAGCGCGAAGACGATGAGTCCAAGGACGAGATGCGACTGCAACGCGTATCCAATACCAATGAGTTGGCTCACAAAGAGAACGGAGAACGGCGCACCGAGCGTTGCGGCGTACAGCGCAATGCACAGCACTTTGAGCGTTTTGTTTGTACGAATAATTTCCGTATCTTGCGCGGCGTGCCACAAACCAGACTGTGCAACCGCTTGCCCACCAAGGTGAAGAATTGCAGGGATAATTCCGGCAAATCCTGCGCCGATCATGAAAACTGCAATACCAATATGCTCCACGCCAGAGCACTTAATGACATGCGCATGCGTTTTGAACATCATTTTTGCGGCAACGGCAGCGACAAGAACGACACCGGCAACAAGAAAAATAGTGTTCGTCCAAGCTCCGCTATCCGCAAGCACACGGTCGACAACCAATTTTAAGCGGAGGAACGCAATGATAAACACCATTGGAGCCGCCCCGGCAACAAAACTTGAGAAGCGTGATTTACGGATCCATAACCAGCACGACGCCAACGTTGCAATGCCAACAATGCTCAACGCATATTGCGCAAGAACGCCGCTCATACGCTCAACGCTGATGACTCCACTAAACGACAATGCCTGCCACGAGCCAATACCAACGTCTGTCTGAAGCTTCATGAAAAGGTATGCCCCAATAACGTAAAGCACTGCCGCGAAGCCGCATACCACCATTATGGTGAGTCTCGCCTTTGCATTTGCCGCACGCTCCGCATGAAGTGCCAAACATGACGCAGCAATAAGCGCCAACGCAAACGCCAGCGAAAGCACAGCAAGATTGTCGGTCATGACCGCTGCAACAATCGCAATAAGTCCCATAATCGTCACTGAAAGTTCAGAGCGATGTGCTCGTGTTCCGCCAATGTGAAGGGCAAGCGTTCCGAGCGCGAGAATTCCGATAATTCCAAATTCGCACCACATCAACGTATCAATATGACCGAGTGAGAGCAGAATACTCAGCATAGGAAAAAATTAGCGACGTAATTTTTCAAGCGCACCGTTCCAAAGTTTCGTGAATTTGCTTCCGAAGGACATGCGATTCATGCAGGACAGTCGCCATTTCTCGATGGTCTCGAACGACGGCAATCGCTCCAAAATGCTGTCGCGGAAATACCATTTTACGCCCCCAATACCGAGCACGAGCAGCCCAATTGTTCCCATACGCAATGTCCCGAATGCAGTCACGATTCCCCCGTTAAATGTTCCTGCGGAGTCTGTGAGTGGATCTGCGCCGATGGACACCAGAAGCTGTGGGAGTGCAAAGCCACTCACGAATGTAAGAAGCGCAAGAAGAACGATTGGAGCAAGTTGCGCGTCAGATGGCTCGGAGACACGCGCATCCACGCCGCCACGCGACTCTCCGAAGAACACGCCGATAATGACGCGAAGAATTGCGGCAATCATGAGGAATATTGAGAGAATCCCAACGACAAGGAGCGCAATGGCAGCAACAGGAGCACTCGAGAACATTGCTTGGAATGTGCTACCAGCCATCCAGATGCTTGTGAACGCTGCAGACGGTGGAAAACCAACCGTTCCAAACAGAAGTACGAACGTCGTGATGGTAAATTTTGGCAACGTCTTTGCAAGGCCTCCGCTCGTATGAAGATCAGATCCAATAACATCAGCCACAAGGAAAAGCCCTGACGTCGCAATGACGTTAATAGTGAGTTGAATGAATGCTGCAAAGAGCATGACATTCATGGCGTCATAAATTGCCAATGCCTGAAATGCCATCGCGCCAGCAACCATCAATGCCGTCAATCCAATACTCGACACGCTGAGATACGCGACGATACGTTGTACACTCTTCTCATTCAATGCGCAGAACGCTCCACAGAGCATTGTGAGCGCTCCAATCACCGCAACAGGAAGCGAGTACCAAATGGAAAGTGGGGGGAGGATAAACAAGATGCACCGAATAAATCCGTACAATGCAACACCAGAGAGCCCACCACGAAAAAGGACTGCAATGTGTGCGGGAACATGTGTTACCGCAGAAATGAATCCTCGATGGAACGGGAACGCTCCCATTGCCGCCGCAAAGCCCAGAAACAGTAAACCGTACGCAACAATGAGATTGGTGACACTCAACTGACCAGCGACATATGCCAACGTCCCAAAGTCGCTAAAGAGTGCACCAGATGAAAGAACAAACAATCCCGACGCAATTGCAATAGTGCTCACTTGCGCGATTGCAAGGAATTGAAGTCCTGTCGTCTCCGCAGTATTGCGGACAATACGCTGCAACAAAAATGCAGCAAGCATCATGGTTGCCCACGCAGTCACGAAACCAATAATATTCCCAGCAAGAAGCGTCCATTGAAGACTTACAACGAGCAAACCACCGAGAATACCCAGCATTCGAACGTTGCCCGCGTCATGATGTTTTCCGATCTGCGACAGCGCGCACAATCCAGCGACAGCAATAGCGAGAGAAATGCCAAGAAAAAAGATCGCACTGAAGCGATCCAACGCGATCGTCATCCCGTAAAACATCGGCACAGCCATGGTAAATGGCGTTTCCGCGACCGCTCCGTACGCGCCAGCCACAACGCCTCCAATGCCAGAAAGCGCAAGGAGAATAGCGTTCCATCGTGCGGAAACCGCCGGACGAAGGACCGTCGATACAACAATTGCAAGCACCGGAGCCACGCTGGCAACGTACAGTGAATTCTCGAGCGGTGTCATAAGACGCGAAATTACAAAATAATCACGAATACATCAGGCGAAGTGTATGGTTTAGCGCCAAGTTCATCAAGCCGGTTGTCCACCCGTCACACGACGGGGCCAGGTCTTTACTTTTTACTTTTTCGCAAACCGAAAGGAGGGCTCGCCGCGCAAGCCCTCCCCGTTTCTCCGTCATTTCGTTGGATCGGTTCTCTGAATTTTGACGAGCACCGTTCCGTGTTCCTTCGTTTCTGCGATTTCCGTAACCTTCCATCCCCTCCGACCCTTCACAGCGTCTGAGGGAACCGAAGCGAACAGTACATCCAGCTGACTCGTGAGTTCGCCGGGATTCGCGCCGACCCCGCCGGCAAGGAGCTCGCGGTTTTCCCACCTCTTTCTTCCGTCGAACCACTCGTCGCGTTCGAACAGATTGAACAGCGCCTCCGCCTCAGTCTCCTCTCCACTCTTGCGGCGAAGATGAAACAGTCCTGCACCGTCGTCCATCTGACACTCCCTCCACCTCGCGACCATCCATCCGCGCTGTCGGTAATCGCGTTCGAGTTTTTCCGGATGGTCCGGTTTTCGAATCAGCGTAATGTCGATTTTTGAGGCCCCTTCTTCGAGCGCGACAGTTCCATCGATGACGAGCCGAATCGCTTGATCTCGTGTCATGCATTCCTCTGTGAACACCAAAAGAGTACCAGGGATTCTTCCCTTCGCAAACCGAAAGGAGGGCTCGCCGCGCAAGCCCTCCCCGTTTGTCGTCGATGTCACACCGGAATGAGTTGATACCAGAACGCCGGAAGTCCGCCTTCTCGATTCCCCTGGATTTCGTCTTTCACGATTCCGAGCGTTTCGTGAAGTTTTGGATCGATGGAGCGCGATGTGAAGAATGAAGCACGTTCGTTCCGTCCGAAGAGATGCATCATCCGCCGAATCGCCGTCAAGGTCGAGGCACCAGATTCGGCTCCCTCTCCAAGGAGCACGATGACTGCATGTCCGTTCGATGCCCAGACGCCCACGAACGGCCAAGGCCGTTTGCCGGTGGCGTACACGAGTCGAAGGCGTTCCAAGAGCTCCGGCGAATGGCCGTCACCGAGACGGACGACGAACACAGGCGCATTGACGACGTATTGTGCCAGTCCTGACGCCCCTCGACAGTAGCGTCCCAACGTGGACTCCACCTCCCGAACACACGCCTGAACATTCAGGTGAATCCTGCTGATGTCGAGCATGCACTTTTCCATCGTTACCAACAAACCCCCTTTTTTCACCTCGGGGCCGAGGTACCCACTGATTTCCATGGTCAGTCTCCGCGCACAATTTCACCACGAAGTTACAGGAAGTTCAAGAATGAGGCGACGTAAAAACCCTTTCTACAAGTGTCGCAAAACGAAAGGACCGCACTCGCACGCGGTCCTTCGTCAGGACGGTGCAGAGTGCGGTCAGAGCGGAAGTTCCGTCGTCTCTGCCATACTGAACTGAACAATTTCGAACCGGACGATCTTGACCCCATCCTTCGGCGAATAGAGCCTGTCCACCGCCCGCCAGACTTCGCGAACCCGGTCCTCGGATTCCGTGAACGCGCGTTCTTCACTGACCGCATCCTTCAGACGCGCCTCGAACGCCTCACGTGGAATGACGAGCAGCGCCGACACGGCCTCTTTGGTTTCAGCGGCGATAAGGAATCCTTCTTTGAGATACCTCGCGAAGTAAACCTCCTCCTTTTCGTTCTGGGCGGACAACGTGACGAGGATCAGACGAAGCGTATACGAAGACATGGGAACCCCTTGAGCTCGAGGAATGTAGCAAATATCAACGATAAACACAAAACATCTGCAATCACGCAGATGTTTTGTGTAAAAAGTAAAAGGTAAAGACCTGACCCCGTTATGCTTCGGTTCGGTGATATTTCGCCTTCCCTTTCTTTAGAGCTACACGGTACCGAGCAAGCTCGCGCTCGAGGTGAGCTGCGGCGTCGACGAAACCAACATCGTTCGAGTTCCGTATGTTTTTGAGATTCTCCTCAGCCTGCTTTTTCGCGGTTTCGATCGCGGCAAGCTCGAGTTCCTCACTCCGTTCCGCGGTATCCGCCAGCACAACAACCGACGATCCATCTCGAACTTCGAAAAGCCCGGTCGACGTCGCGAACAATAATTCTTGTCCGCCGTTCATAACACGCATCTCACCAGCCTTCATGAGCGCTAACAGCGGCACGTGATGCGGAAGGACGGTGATTTCTCCCTGACTAGTCATGACCGAAATCGAATCCGCCTCGCCTTCTTGGACGACGCGTTCTGGAGTAACGATTTGGTATTTGAGTTTAAGCATAGGGATGGCGCGAGCGCCAGTGACGAGGGTATATGTTTCGCAACGAACCGCACAGTCGTCCAGCCACAGTCGAGCAGAGCGAGACGTCGTGGCGTGACGATCGTTGCGGCGAGTGAAGAAACATGTACCCGAGTCACCAGCGAGCGATACGAGACCCTTTGATTCGTTCGTTACGCGAGCACTTCATCGATTGTTCCCTTCATATAGAACGCCTGTTCTGGAACGCTATCGTGCTTACCTTCCAAAATCTCCTTGAATCCACGAACGGTTTCAGAAAGTGCGACGTACTTTCCAGGGGTTCCCGTAAACTGCTCTGCGACATTGAACGGTTGCGACAAGAACTTTTGGATTTTGCGGGCGCGGGACACAGTGAGTTTGTCGTCTTCGGACAATTCATCCATACCGAGAATTGCAATGATGTCCTGCAGGTCCTTGTATCGCTGCAATACTTTCTGCACGCCACGAGCAGTTGCGTAATGTTCATCGCCAACGATGTTTGGATCGAGAATATTTGACGAGGAATCGAGTGGATCGACGGCAGGATAGATAGCGAGCTCGGCAAGCGCACGAGAAAGCACCACAGTTGAATCCAAGTGACCGAATGTCGTTGCTGGCGCTGGATCGGTAAGATCGTCAGCTGGCACGTACACCGCTTGAATTGATGTGATCGATCCTTTCGTTGTGGACGTAATGCGCTCCTGCAATGCTCCCATTTCTGTTGCGAGGTTTGGCTGGTAACCCACGGCCGATGGAATACGTCCAAGAAGTGACGACACCTCGGATCCTGCCTGGGTGAAACGGAAAATGTTGTCGATGAACATGAGCACATCGCGACCTTCGTCGTCACGGAAATACTCCGCGAGCGTCAGTCCGGTGAGCGCCACGCGAGCACGAGCTCCTGGTGGTTCGTTCATCTGGCCGAAGACGAGTGCTGTCTTGTCGAGAACGCCAGACTCTTTCATTTCCATGTACAAGTCATTTCCTTCACGAGTTCGCTCTCCAACACCAGCAAACACCGAGTATCCTCCGTGTTCCTTTGCGATGTTGTGAATGAGCTCTTGAATAAGCACCGTCTTTCCCACACCAGCACCGCCGAACAATCCCGTCTTTCCTCCTTTCAAGATCGGACAGATGAGGTCGACGACTTTAATTCCTGTTTCGAAAACCTCAGCTTTCGTTGATTGGTCGATGAACGCAGGTGCAAGACGATGGATAGGATCGTTACGCAAACCCTTCATCGGCTCGAGACCGTCGATCGCGTTTCCTGTCACGTCGAACATGCGTCCGAGTGTTGATGGACCAACGGGAACACTAATTGGCGCGCCAGTGTCTCTCACTTCAACGCCGCGAGTGAGGCCGTCAGTTGCGCCCATGGCGATGGCACGCACCATGCCGTTTCCAAGGTGTTGAGCAACCTCGAGAACAAGTTCAGCGTCGCCGTGTTTTACGGTGAGCGCGTTGAGAATCGCCGGCACTTCGCCTTCGAAGCGGACGTCGATGACTGCGCCGATGATTTGAGCAATGGATCCTTTCATAATCGTGGGTTTAAGCGAGTGCCGCGGCACCGCTGCTAATCTCTGCAATTTCCTGCGTAATCGCTGCCTGTCGAACTTGATTATACGTAAAGGTAAGTGATTCCATCATGTCTCGTGCAGAATCCGATGCATTCTTCATGGCGAGCATTCGCGCCGCGTGCTCGGAAGCACTCGATTCGAGCAGCGCTTGATAGAACGTGGTCATGACAAGGTTTGGAATGACGCGTGACAGAAGCTCCGAAGCGTTAGGCTCGATGGTGTAGTCCGATGATCGCTTCTTTCCTTCACCTCCTACTGCCGGCTGCCTACTCCCTGCTCCCTGTTCCCCATACGGCAACACCGTCTGCATACTTGGCGTTTGCGTTACGCCAGAAACGTAATGCGTGTAGAGCAGTCGCACTCGCCGATATTTTCCTTGAAGGAATCCATCGAGTGCAAAACGTGCGACGGGAACAATATCACTGTACTTCGGAGCGTTGCCCAAGCCAGCGAATGACGCGACAACGTTGTACTTTAAGCGTTGCATTGCATCTGATCCTCGCTTCCCTACCGCAACAACATCCACGTCACCAAGTGATTTCATCTGCTCACGAGCGAACTTCACCATGTTCACATTGTAACCTCCGGCAAGGCCACGATCAGACGTAAAAAGAACGATCAATTCACGATCACCGGCACCGGGAGTGAGCATCGGATGCTTCAACGAGGATCCTGATCGTTCCATCACGGCTTCGATCGTTGATTTTGCAAGCACAACATACGGCCGACCGCGGAAGGTCGCCGATACTGCTTTGCGCATTTTACTTGCCGCCACCATTTCCATGGCTTTGGTAATTTTGCGCGTATTTTTGACCGACGTAATTCGGGATTTGATGAGCTTCCGCGACATTGCCATATTAAGCGGTGAACGTTGAAAGGAATTTCTTCAGTTCAGATTCGAGGTTTGCCTTGACGTCACCAGAGACATCGCGAGCCTCAAGAATCGCCTTGAGCACTGACGCGCCACTCGATTCAAAGTATCGCAAACATTCTTCCTCAAACTTTTGCATCGCCGTTACTGGCAATGCGTCGAGCATGCCGTTGTTCAGCGCAAAAATGACGATCGCTTGCTTTGCAAACGACAGCGGCGAGTATTGTTTCTGCTTCATGAGTTCCATTGCGCGACGACCGCGTTCAATCTGCTTCTTGGTTGCTTCGTCAAGATCAGAAGCGAACTGCGCGAATGCTTCGAGCTCACGGAACTGCGCAAGGTCCACTTTCAGTGTCTTTGCGACGTTCTTCATTGCCTTTGTTTGAGCAGATGATCCCACGCGCGAAACCGACAGACCGACGTTGAGTGCTGGGCGCTGACCGCGGTAGAACAAATCAGATTCGAGGTAAATTTGTCCATCGGTAATGGAAATAACGTTTGTTGGGATATATGCAGACACGTCGCCTCCCTGCGTTTCAATAATTGGAAGTGCAGTGATGCTTCCTCCACCGTGTTCCTCGTTCAAACGAGCAGAACGCTCGAGCAAACGGGAGTGCAAATAGAAGACGTCACCAGGGTATGCCTCGCGTCCTGGTGGACGGCGGAGCAACAAGGAAATTTCGCGGTATGCCCAAGCGTGCTTACTCAAATCATCGTACACGATAAGTACATCCTCACCCTTTGCCATGAAGTATTCGGCAATCGCGCATCCTGCGTATGGCGCGAGGTACTGCATTGCGGCAGGATCAGATGCGCCAGCAAGAACAATCGTTGTGTATTCCATTGCTCCGGCAGCCTCAAAGCGCGCCATGATTTGCGCAACCTTCGATTCCTTCTGTCCAATCGCAACGTAAATACATTTTACGTTCTCGCCTTTCTGGTTAAGAATTGTGTCGATAGCGATGGCAGTCTTTCCGGTTTGACGATCGCCAATAATAAGCTCGCGCTGACCACGGCCAACAGGAATAAGCGCATCGATTGCTTTAATTCCGGTGTGCATTGGAACGGAAACTGATTTGCGTGTCATGACACCTGGTGCCACTTTCTCAACCGGAGCAAGTGTTTTTGTGGAAAGCGCGCCTTTACCATCGAGAGCGTTCCCGAGTGGATCGAGAATACGACCAACAGTTTCTTCACCAACAGGAATAGAGAGAATTCGACCAGTGCTTCGCGCAGTGTCACCAGCCTTCACGCCAGTTGCATCGCCAAGAATAATGACACCGATGGTTTCCTCTTCAAGGTTCAACGCCACGCCAAAGACGCCATTGCCGAAGTCGATCATTTCCTGGCTCATTGCGTTGCCGAGGCCAGACAAGCGAGCGACGCCGTCGGATACGCTCATGACGGTACCAACACGCTCTTCGTGTGCTTCAACTTTAAACTCGTCGATGCGTTCGCGGAGGACTGCAATGATGTCTGCTTTTTTGGTTGCCATAGATTTGGGTTCAAGATGCTGCGCTATCAAGAGACTGTTTCAAACGTTGAAGGATCCCTGCCACACTTGCGTCGATGCGTCGGTCGTCGATACGGATCACTGCCCCACCCATTAACCGTTCGTCGATGCGCTCCGTAATGTCAGCGCCTGGCGCATTTGCCTCGATCGCTTTTCTCATCGCCACGGTCAGGGGATGTGCAGAAACGACGGTGACGTTCGCGGCGCCAAACTTTCGCTTCCAGGCTCCGTGAATTTCTCGTTCGACGTCGCGCCATTTGTGCATCATGCCTCGTGCGGCGAGTTCGCCCACGAAGGCATCGATAATTTTCACCAGCTCTGCGCGCGTGACGTCGACACATTCGTCGACGAGCACGGTGGCAAGATGGCGTGGAGTAAGTTTTGGCATATTACGTCATCTTTCGCACAACCTCTTCAGCAAGCGACTGTGATTTCTTCTCCGTCAAACCTTCGGTAACAATTTTAGCTGCGGCACGAACCGCGATATCGACGACATCTTTTCGAAGCGCCATCAGTGATGCTTCACGTTCTGCGGCGAGCTGTTCTTTTCCTTTCGCAATCACGCGCTCAACTTCACGCTTTGCCGCTTCGAGCATTTCGTTTTTTCGCGCATCGGTTTCACGCATCGCGCTTTCAATAATAGACTGCGCTTCCTTTGTAACGGACGCGAGTGTTGCTTGACGCTCTGCTTCCGTCACCTTCATGCGTGCAGAAATCTCCTCAACATCTTTGACACTTTGTGCAATCGCAGCCTCACGTTTGTCGAGCATTGCAAGAATTGGCTTGTAGACGAAACGCCACAACACCACGAGTACCAACAAAAAGTTCACGAGTTGTGCTGCAAACAAATCACCACGGATACCGAAGGTTCCAAGAATACCGGTTGGCACTTCAGCCTGTTCGGATGTTGTTGCTGTTGTTGTTTCGTTTTCTGCTGGCATAGAAGTTCATCAAATCGATCTCATAACGCGCAGAGGTTCGATAGACTCGAATCCCCTAGCGTGTAACGACATCACTTAGAGTGTGAAGGCGATAACCAATGCGTAAATTGCGATAGCTTCTGCGAATGCCATACCGAGAAGCATTGGCGCGAGCACCTTCCCTGCTGCTTCTGGGTTGCGGCCAATAGACTGCATTGCCGAGAAACCAATGAGACCAATTGCCAACGCTGGCATCGTTCCACCCACACCGATCGCAAATGCTTTCGCAATAAGCGCAATCATTTCTGCTGTCATACAAGAAAGTTATGAATCATGAATGAGAGTGATCCGACGAGAGCCTCGCCGCATCGCCTTCGCTCACGATGCCGAAATTATGCATGATGATCATCATGTCCGCCGTGAGGCGTTGTTGCGATGACGAGATACACCAATGTGAGCATGGCAAACACCGTTGCTTGCACAACGCCAACGAGAATTTCCAAGAACATGAATGGAATCGGTACAACGTACGATGCCAACCCAAGCATAACTGTCATCAAAATTTCACCCGCGAAAACGTTTCCGAACAAACGAAGTGACAGGGAGAGTGTTTTTGCAACTTCACCAATAATTTCGATAAGCCCAACGCCAAACTCAATAATCGCAGTAACGATGGCCATCGGGCCGTGCTTGATAGCCTTGAAGATTCCTTTAATGTTCACGAACTTACTGAAGTAATCAACAACGCCAACCGCACGAACGCCCGCAAAGTGTGAAAACACCACTGCGACAACCGCAATCGCAAGCGTAAAGTTTAAATCGCTTCCCGCAGAACGAAGGAGTGGAATGAGTTCCGTTTCACCGTGCATTATTCCATAAACACCAACAGTTCCGGTGCCAGGAATCAATCCAAGCCAGTTGTTTGCAAGAACAACAAAGAAAATTGTCGCAATCAAAGGGAAAAACTGACGCGCGAGCTTGCGGCTCCCGGCAATCTTTTCAATCTCCGACGAAAGCACATCAATAATCGCCTCGAGAGCATTATGAATGCCGCGGGGTACGCCGGTTTTACGGCGCGTAGCAATGAATGCGACCAGCACAAAAAATGCCGTCACAATCCACGCGTTCACCATGGTATTGGTGATTGGGAATGCGCCAAGGTGCGCGATAGGTTCCGCAGCAAGCGGAACAAGCGCGAGGTTAATGGGCGATGAGTTTTTGATACTCTTTTGCATACTCCCGAACTTTTTTCACAAGAATGAACGCGGTGCCAAGGAATGTCAGCGAAAGCAGCACCGCGAACAGAATTCGGCCCGTACCATAGCGTGCATCAAGGAACTTCCCGACGATTGCCGCAACGAATGCTGGGACAAGGGTTGTTCCTGTGATATCCGCCATCGCGCGCAATGCGAATCGCATTGATGACCGAAAATCGTCCATAAAGCGGCATGAGTATACCCCACACGAATAAAGATTAAAAGCACTGCGCTGGGGAAGCGCGTATGAATGGCTAAGATAAGCGGAAAAGTGTTATAGCGTTCGCAGAAGTGACTCTCGCCACCTCTTCCAAACTCACGCCCTTCAGGTCTGCGATAGTTTGCGCGACGAGGGCGACATTTGCCGGCTCGTTCCGTTTGCCTCGGAACGGAACAGGAGAAAGGTACGGACAGTCGGTTTCGATCATCATCTGCGCCAACGGGATCTCTTTCACGGCAGATGCAACGGACTTTCCAAAAGTCACGATTCCGGTAATCGAAATCAAGAATCCGAGCTCAGCGTATTTCGCCGCGTCGTCGATCGTACCGGTAAAACAATGAATCACTCCCCTACGTTCGATTCCTCCTTTGCTGATCTCCTCAGCGATGAGGGAACGCATGTCATCATGAGCGCCGGTAACATCGGCCGTCGCGCCGCCACGGCAATGGATAACGACAGGTTTGTTGTGCTTCGTTGCGAACCGCAGTTGTTGACGCGCAACATTCCGTTGATCGTTCTTGAATTCTTCAACGTCTATGCCCTCCGGAATGCGGGAGTAATCGAGACCGAATTCGCCGATCGCGACGACCTTCGGATGGCTCACGAGTGTTTCGTACCGCGCTTCATCGAATTCCCTCTCAGGCGTCGGCCTGTCGTGCGTTTCCTCGTTTTCGTCCACGAAATTGTGATCATGTACGTGCCCTGGATGTAGGCCAATCGTGCACCACACACCGTCGTACTTTTCTGCGAAATCAATTCCCGATGCGCTCGTCGCGAATTTCGTCCCGACAGTGATCAGCGAGATACCGTTATCGCGAGCTCGTTGCAAAACCTCGGCACCATCGGCGCTAAATGCAGGAAAATGGAGATGCGCGTGGGAGTCGATGAATTCCATAGGATATGAACTGAGAATGAAACTGATTCTTTGATAGTTTTGGGGGGAACGGAAAACTCTTGTCGGGACACGTCGTTCGCGAACGACGTGTCGGGAGTAGGGGTGTTCGATTTGAAACTGTGTGTTTCGTTAACGCAACTCATTTGCATTAAGGAAACGGTGGTTAATTATTGCGTGGACGCACAGGTCGTGTTGGACCAATACGACCAATATTCAATACTTAATTGAAACTGATTTCGAAATTTTCAGATTTTCGATTCATATCGCAACGTGGTGTGAAGTTTAAAAGGGTCAAAAAACGACATGTGCTCCACAAAATGAGGATAGCCAACCCGGATGAATCAGTTTCCGATTCCCGACCCAACTTTTCAAAGAATCAGATTCAAGTCCTGTAGCTCCAACCCCTCCTACTCCCCTTGGAAAGGGGAGAGTCTTAGTCCTAGAGGAGCCCCGCATTACTTTCGATATCGACTGCACGGCCAACGGCGACGGACGAGAGAAGCGATGTTCGCAAATCTCCAAGAGGAATAAGCGTGACGGTTACATACGCCAGCACCGCAACAGCTGCCGCAGCTTGCGCGACGCCAAATGCTGCACCTAAAAGGTTATTCAACAAATTCACAAATGGAATAATCGAGAGGATTCTCCGAACCAAATCCAGTGTCTCAACGATATATTGCGCGATTTTACCCACAACAAACGTCAACAGAAGAAATGCAAGAATCGTAAGCCACGGATGTTCCACGAACGACAATCCGTACGTCTCGTGCAACCAACTCATACCATAAAATGACGCGACAATGCTCGCGATAAGCGCAAGCAAACCTCCGACGGAACGAACAAATCCGCTTCGCCAACCGGCAAGCGCTAACACGAGCGCAAACACTGTAATGCAAATATCGACAATACCCATGTTCATATTAGCGATCTCTTCGTGGGAACAACGGTTCCCCAGCAACAAGAATATCACTTTCGTATCGTCGCAGAATTTCCGCGGCCGTTGTAGGAATAACTGGCTCAAGAGCAACACCAATCCATCGAATCATTCCCGCGAGTTCTGACAACGACTTCTTCGCAGCCGCAACATCGACTTTCACAAGTTTAAACGGTTCTTCGGTTCCAATCTTTACGTTCGCCTTATCAACAACATCCCAAACGAGGTCCACATACTTTCGGAAATCATATTCGCTAATAGCTTCTGCGAGCGCTGCAGTATTTCCTTCATATACAACCCGATCAATCCCTTCCGGAAAACTCTTTGCGCACATTGCTGCAACACGGCTGACGAGGTTACCGAGCCCGTTCGCGAGTTTCGTCGCGAAAAGGATTTCGAATTGCTCCTTGGAATAATCTCCGTCTTGCCACGATGGCATGCCGCCAAGCAAGTAGAGACGTGTTGCATCGGTTCCGTATTCATTCACGAGATCATACGGGTTGATCACGTTCCCGATGGACTTACTCATCTTCTGACCGTCAGCCGTCACGTAGCCGTGAATGAACACTTGCTTTGACGGTTCAATTCCGACCGACATCAACATCGCCTGCCACATTGCGGTTTGCTGGCGAAGGTTGTCCTTCCCCGCCACCTGCACGCTTGGCCAGGCCGAATCAAACAATGATCCTTCCGTTGGCCAACCGAGTGTTGAAATATAATTTACCAACGCATCGAACCACACGTACATCACTTGATCGTCATCGCCGGGAACAGAAACACCCCACGGCATTTTCGATTTCAAGCGCGAGATACTGAAATCATTCAAACCTCCTTCAACAAACGTTCGAATCTCGTTCATGCGTGCTTGTGGCATCACAAAATCTGGACGCTCACGATAGAGATCAAGAAGTTTCTGCTGATACTTCGAGAATGCGAAGAAATAGTTCTCTTCCTCAATAAGATCAAGATCGCGATTCGGATGAATTGGGCAACGGCCTTCCACAAGCTCGGAATCAGTCTTCTCGAGTTCGCAGCCAACGCAATACTTAATCGAATACTGTTTCTTATAAATGTCGCCGTTTGCATCACATCGCTTCCAGAATTCTTGTGCTGCCGCAATGTGATGTTCGTCGGTAGTGCGAACAAAATGCGTGTAGCTCAAATTCAATGCTGACTTCAAACCATCGAACTTCGCAGCGTATTCATCACAATACGTCTTCGGATCAAGCCCGGCCTCAATCGCCTTCTGATAAATCTTCTGGCCGTGCTCATCAGTTCCCGTGTTAAACACAACGTCATCGCCCTTCGAACGATGGTATCGCGCCAACATGTCGGCCTGCACAATCTCGAGCGCAAATCCAATGTGTGGATCAGCGTTCACGTATGGCAGCGTGGTGGTAATCGAGTATGTCTTCATAGAAAATTATCGATCAACAACAATGACAAATTCTCCTCTTGTGCTCGTTTTTTCAAGATCAGCGAGAATCGATTCTGCGGTACCGCGATATATTGTCTCATGAATCTTTGTCAGTTCTCGACAAACAATCAATTTGCGATTCAGTCCCTTCATCGCCTCGAGTGTTTTCTCGATGCGGTGCGTCGATTCGTACATCACGACGGCATGATTGATTTCGCCAATCTCGCGGAAGAACTTCTCGCGTCCTTTTTTGTTTGGCGGAAATCCGACGAACGTGAAACGATCGAGCGCGATGCCCGCAATCGACAATGCTGCAATTGCCGCACTTGCTCCAGGAATCGGAGAAACCTTTACTCCGGCTGCAACCGCGTCAGCCACAAGAAAACCGCCAGGATCAGAAATACATGGCGTGCCGGCATCCGTCACAATGGCCATGTCGATTCCGGAAACTAACTGATCGACAATCTTTTTTCGTGCGAGCTGATCCGTATGCTCATGAAACGCCATCAACGTCGGCCGTACTTGCAGATGCGACATGAGCTTGCTTGTCACCCGCGTGTCTTCGCAGAGCACAATGTCAACACTCGCAAAAACCTCCTTTGCTCGTTCGGTGACATCGCCGAGATTCCCGATTGGTGTTGCGACGACGTAGAGCATACCTATTCTCCTGATTCAGTATTCACGTTCGTTGTTATCGCTCTCCATGTTGGATGCATCGCTGCCATACAGAACCAGAAACTCCGAGTTGTTGGAATTTCTTGAAGTTGTGAGCCCTTCATACTTCCAGAAATCGCCAAGCCCTGTGCATTCCACACACTATTCGTCGCGGTATCCGTCAGGCGCTTCTTCGCAAAATCGTACGTGAACGTCATCGCATTATTTTGAACATCCGTTGGAGAGAATACTCGAACAGTATCAGTATCAAAGTCATAAACCGCCATAACAGCTTCCCCGCCAACTGCAGCCATCATCATTCCTAAGCCGCTCAATGCAGGCACCGCGAATGCTGCACCATCAACATCGCTTCCCATACCGTACGTCACCCATTTCGACGTGAAGTCAGCGCTCGTGTGGTTGATTGGGAAATACAATCCTTTGCTCGTGTCGTAGTTTCCGTACGGATGACGAGTGTAGTCGCGCGTTACGCCGGTGTTCGTCGAAAGCACCAAGCCGGATGGATATAAATCTTTCCACGTGCTCCACTTCATCATTTGCGAAGGAATAACGGAAAGCGTTCGTCCGATCGCCGCACCCTGAATCGACTGCCCTGTGGCCTGCAGCCACAATGATCCTGTTTCGGCATCCTTGAGAACGGTGTTGTTGTTGTATACCTTTCCGGTCGCTTCAAATGTATGTGTTCCGACGGAAGGAAAATTATCAAAACTCAAGTCGATATCGCGATCGTACACAACACCTGTTCCACAAAGTGGGCAGTATGTGATGGCAATATTCTTGCCATCAATTGTATCGTTCACGACTTCGTGCCAGTTCATGATTTGCACTGGATAGAACCGGCGCGTTCCCCCGAGATCAAGATCGATACCAAGAAGATCGTCGGCAATCACGGCGTCGGACGCGAGAACAGAATCGTATTTTGGGTTCGTGAGCGCAGGAATGCCACCCTCCACCACCCCGCTGTCGTAGAGCTGATCCCCTGGAATGAGGGACGTAACACCGTCGCGAGTCACTGCTGATGCGTACACACCACCGTCGAGCATTGGCCATGCTGACGCATTCGCTTTATATGATTGGTACGCGTTGTACCCCCATGTGAAACCGCCAATCACCACAATCGCGCCCACAAACAGTGCAAGATTTTGCTTTTGTCCTTGAGTCATAGATGGCGTGAAGTGTAGCGGATAACCGGTTGATTGTAAAAGCGAATCACGGTATCTTTGCCTCTGGTTCAGGAAACGAAACACTAAAAAATTTCCTTCAAGTGTCGTAAAACTATGATCGCCATCAACAAACCGGCACCAAGCTTTGAAAACATCACGTCGTACACCAAGGGCGAGTTCACCAAAACCAGTTTGAGTTCATATAAAGGCGGATGGGTGGTGCTGTTCTTTTATCCTCGCGACTTCACATTCATCTGTCCTACCGAAATTAAAGGATTCCAAAAACATGAGGCAGACTTTGCTGCGCTCAACGCAAAAGTCATCGGCGCTTCCACCGACAGCGAATGGAGCCACAAAGCATGGTTTGAACGCGATCTTCCTGAAGTTGCCTACCCTATTCTTGCCGACACCACACAAAACGTTTCACGCAACTACGGCGTGTTGAATGAAGACGACGGATCATCTGATCGTGGCCTCTTTATTATTGATCCGGAAGGAGTAGTGAAATTCGCGCTCGTTTCTGCAGGATCAGTCGGTCGTTCAGTGAAAGAAGTTATTCGCGTGCTTACTGCATTGCAATCTGGCGAGCTCTGCCCTGTTGAATGGGAACCAGGCGAAAAGACACTCGGAAAAGCCTAACACTAAAAAATCCGCAGCGCATTGAGTTTTGCGAGCAAATGCTCGACACGAAATCTTCCGCGTTCAGTCGACTCGCCGTCCATCAGCCCTTCAATCCGACGATCGTATCCACGATCAATCCGCTCAACACTTCGCGACACCGCGTGCCCATCCAGTGGCACGCGGTGTTTGCGCTTTACGCCAAGCGAAACAACCTCAGGATCATTCGGCAAATGTTCACCGCCGGAAAGCGCCGATGCCGCAGATTCCATACGCATAACATCAAGAGCTGGCAGCGTCTTATACGTTGCCCCTGACTCGAGAATCACCGAATGCCCGTCGTCACCCGGAACCGTTCCGGCAATACGCCAATCCTCACCGACGAGATGCAGCATTTCATTGTGTCGACGTTTATACATCGCTTGAGCAGCGCGTGCAGCGTCGTCAGTGTCGGCACCACGACGCGATTTCGCATACTGTTCGAGTCGCGAAAACGAAGTCTCCCCCGAAACATCGTTGCCATGAGAAAACGTCTGTTCGCGATTGGCAAAAAAGACCATAAGTTATTTCAAATACGATGTCCGAAAATCAGCGAGTGTTTGCACATATACGTCGCTAAAATTCGATACGTGTTGGGCGAGCCAGTCACGAATAGCGTGTGGCGCCGTGCCGATGTCGAGCAGATCCTCAAGCTCTTCGCGGGCGTCGTCGTTCAGCAGCGCAACCATTTCTGCATGTAAACGCTCTTGAATACGCGACAGAAGATCGGCCCGCAGTTCGACAAGCACCGCTTCGTCGACGAGGGATAGTCCACGCTCATCAAGCAAATCGTCAACATACTCCTCAAGTGTTTGGTTCGCCATACGTCTGTGTTGGGTGCAGTATAACAAAAACACACCCAGCCAGGTGGCCAGGTGTGCATTGCCTTCCTACATTCGCTCAACCAATTCCACCAATGTTCGAACACCATGACCAGTTCCACCTTTACCAAGATAACTTCCCATCGGCTTTTCGGCGAACGCTGGTCCGGCAATGTCCAAATGCACCCATGGCAGTCCATCAACGAATTCCTCAAGGAACAACCCAGCAGTTAGTGATCCGCCGTAGCGCGACGTTGGGATATTTCGCAAGTCCGCAATGTCGGATTCAATCAGCGATTTGTAACGCTTTTCGAGCGGCATGCGCCACATCTTCTCCCCCGCATCTTCCGCAGAATCGAGAACCGACTGCGCGAGTTCATCGTTATTACTCATGAGTCCAGTAATTTCTTCACCAAGCGCAACGACACACGCACCGGTTAATGTCGCAAGATCCACCATCGCGGTTGGTTCGAGCTTCTTTGCGTACGTGAGAGCATCAGCGAGCGTCAGACGACCTTCGGCATCGGTATTCAGAATTTCGATCGTCTTTCCGTTACTTGCCTTTACCACATCGCCTGGGCGAATCGCTTTACCGGAAGGCATGTTTTCAACCGCAGCAACGATGCCGTGCACTTCGCATCGTGGCTGAAGCTGACCAAGTACGGTAAAGAAACCAAGCACTGCCGCAGCGCCCGCCATGTCGCATTTCATGGTCATCATGCTGTCACCAGGCTTCAGCGATAATCCGCCGGAATCGAACGTCACACCTTTTCCAATCACCGCAAGTCGCTTTCGACTCGATCGCTCTGGCGTGTAAATGAGGTGCAAGAACTTCACTGGCTGATCAGATCCAAGACCAACAGCTAAGTACGATCCCATCCCCAACGCTTCGCACTCCTCACGCTCGAGCACCTTCAGAGAGAAGTTCTTTCCTCCTTCCTTCACAATGCGCTCTGCAGCCTCAGCGAGTGCAGAAGGCGTCATCACCTGCGCCGGCATGTTGACGAGATCACGCGCCACCGCGACTCCCCCACCAATCGCGCAACCGCGTTCCACAGCTTTTCGTACACGAAGTACATCGCGGCCGTCATGAATCACCAGCGTCAACTCTTTCATGCGCTTTGCACCGTTCTTCTCCTTGTAATTATCAAACGCGTAGTCTGCAAGCTGCGCCGCAACCACCATCGCTTCTGCAACATCGGAAACGTCACCTTCTTCTGAAACAGGAATCTCCACCGCTAATGTCTTTGCGCCGAATCGACGAGTACATGCGATTGCCGTCCCAATCATTTCACGAGCAGATTCGAGGGTTGCATCCTTCATCGATCCAAGACCAATGAGGAGAATGTGATGATGCGCCGCGTCATGAACGTCAACAGAAATAACCTCGCCCGCTTTCCCAGAAAATTCCGCCGTCTTCATTGATCGCGTGACGCTCTTTCGAACAGACTCCGGCATTCGTGCCACAATCGACTCTGCGGAGAATCCTTCCCCACTAAACACGGGAAGCACGAGCACCTCGGCTTTCGCAGCAAACAGATCCATCTTTTCTCCAAGGATGTTCATAGCATTCATAATCCTCCGATTAAGAACTCAAATACACATTCATCTTAGTCACAAGCTCAGGTACATCGTCAATATGAACATCCCCAAACATCACGTCCATTGGCATGAAGGAGACGGTTGGTCCGTCCTTGCAGTGGTCCATACACGAAGTTGAGAGGACTCGAACTGACAAACCGGCGGATTTCATCGCTTCTTTGATCGCTATCCTTAATCCTGGCTCGGTAACCCCACAGGACTTCCTGCCATCATCCCGTCGATTTTCACACACCAGAACCACCGCTTTATACAGTTTTTGGCTAATCTCATGCATATTTGTGGGCGATTTGTTTGACGATTATTGGAAGATAAGGCATACTTTACACCATCATTGATTCACGTTTCGACTATGCCATCACGCCATCACCTCTCACGAAAGTCCCAAAACGCCCTTTTCGCCATTAAGCGCGAGAAAGCTTTTGCCACCCACCGCAAGTCCAAGGCCATCCGCATGCGAAAGCTGGAGGCTAAGGCCGCAGCAAAGTCCGCAAAGTAAGCTACAAAAAACCCTCCGAGCAATCGGAGGGTTTTTGTTGGTTTAGGCATTTGATCGGACCGTTGCAAGTACTTCTGATCGAGGAATCTTTTTGAGCTCATCTGACGTGCGCTCTTTCCACTCGACAACGTTCTCGGCGAGCATGCGCTTGCTGACGGTGAGACGAATCGGCAGTCCCATCAAATCGGCATCTGCAAATTTTGAGCCGGCCGATGCATCGCGGTCGTCATAGAACACGGAAAATCCTGCGCCGCGGAGCTCGTCGTACAGCGCGTCTGCCGCTGCAACCGATTCCGCGTCTTCACCGATGCGGACAAGGTGTACAAGAGCCGGCGCAATGCTCTTTGGCCAAATCATTCCCTTATCGTCATGTGATGCCTCAACGATCGCGCCAACCAAACGGCTGGTACCAATGCCGTAGCAGCCCATCAGTACACGTTGGCGCCTACCTTCTTCATTCGTAAAGTCGAGTTCGAACGCGTCAGAATACTTTGTACCGAGATCGAAAATGTTTCCCACCTCAATTCCTTTCGTTGAAACGAGGGTTGATTTGCACATTGGGCAAGGATCACCAGCCTTGTGCGTCGCAATTTCTGAGTTCTCACCGAATTCGCAGTGATCGCACGCGATAAGGACGTCTTCACCGGCATCAGTCAGCGCCTGAAATTCGTGCGAAAGGTTTTGCGTAAACACGCCGCCGCTTGCCTGAACTACTTTTACCTGGAGGCCGCAACGGTTGTAGGCTCGAACGTATGCCTTGAGTGCTTTTTGATAAAACGCGGAAAGATCTTCTTGCGTGGTATGAAAGCTATACATGTCCTTCATGCGGAACTCGCGGCCACGAAGTACGCCAGATTTCGCGCGTAGTTCATCGCGGAACTTTGTGTTGATTTGATACGTCACGAGCGGAAGGTCTTTATACGACTGTACGAACTTCTTGACGAGTGGCGTTACAACCTCCTCGTGTGTACAGCCAAGTGCGTAGTCCTTTCCGGTTTGCGACTTGAGTTTAAACAACACGTCCACGCCTTCCCAACGGTTGGTGGTGTCCCAATACTCCTTTGGCTGAAGCGATGGCATAAAAATCTCGCTCGCGCCAAGAGTATTCATTTCCTCGCGAACGATCTGTTCGATATTACGAAGAACCGCCAAACCAAGCGGAAGCCACGTGTACACGCCAGCCATTTCTTGATCGACGAATCCCGCCTGAACAAGAAGGCGAGCATTGATTGACTCGCTATCGGCGGAAACCGATTTTGTTGTTTTTGAAAAAATTGTCGAATAGCGCATAAGAAAACTTAGTCCTGCGAATGCACCGATGGTACCGGAAAACGAAAAACGTCGCAAAAAGCAACCTGGCCACCAATCCGCGAGGACTGATGGCCAGTGAGGGTAACCTTCTGAGGGGCTACGAGCGTAGGAGTTGGCGCAACGTCTGATCCGTTACTCACACCATCCCTTCGGACAGCGAATCGAAAGTTTTTGAGGCTTTCGCTATCAGACTCCATTGCGGCATTTCCGCTTATGGATGACTCCAGGATTTCTCCCGAAGACTTGCCGGCACTTCAGGCTCCGGCCGGTCGCTGGCGAGGTGTGAGCCCCACCAGACGACCGACCGCTCCTGAGTGGTCCACCCTCGAATGGCGATCGAAGGTAATGGTGCTCCGTTTGCACTCCCACTGTGTAAGCCCTAAAGCCGACACTTTATTCTGCCCCGCGTTGCTAGTGCTAAGGCAAAAGAGGAAATGGCGGGAATACATGAAAAAAGCCTTTGTTTTCAATAAAAATGAAACCGACGCCCACCACGTAGGGGGGCGCCGGAGTGTGTCAGCAGAATGGCTCGCGGATCGAATGCGCAGAGGGAAGAAACGCGCAGTTCGATGATGCAGCACTGTCCGGTCTGACGACGTGAAGATGAATGATGATTGGGCGAGGGGCTCCGCTAACGCAGGTTTTCAATCTGCATTAGCGGGCCCCTCATTTCCCAACGTGGTCTCTCGTTATTCGGCGTCATGACAACACCGAGAGAGCAGGCGCTCCGTGTGCGCTTTCCACTTTCGCAGCGTTCCAGCCGCGACAGTTTTCACGATGTCCACTCGTGATGGATTCCCCTCCGGGATTTCGAGCATCAGAGGCCTGGCCTTTAACAGATGCTCCCAGCGGAGATTGGTTGGCAGACTCGCGCGCTTTCAGAGACTTTTCAGCCTCTGCCCTTCGCGGCAGCACGATTGTCGGTCTCTACCACCATTTCCTGGGCGACAGCCCCATACGCGTTGGCAGACGTCCTGTCGGCGTCAATACGTATGCACCACCCACATGTCCCGAAAAGATACTAGCAGAATCATCAGTTGCGGTCAATGTTTGATACACTTTCTCGCGTATGGAACACGAACGCATCCGGAACCCGAATCTCACACCAGAACAGGAAAATGTCTGTTTTCTGAAAGGCACCGAACCGCCGTTTAGCGGGAAGTATTACAAAACAACCGACGCCGGAATGTATGTTTGCGCAAATTGTGGACACGAATTGTTTAGTTCGGATACGAAGTTTGATTCCGGAACCGGTTGGCCGAGTTTTTGGGATACCGCAAACTCCGCAAATGTTGCAACAGAACCCGATCGAAAGCTCGGCATGGCACGAACAGAAATTCTTTGCGCCAACTGCCGCGCCCACCTTGGCCACGTGTTCCCCGATGGACCAGCACCGACGGGAATGCGATATTGCGTGAATTCGTTGTCGTTGGATTTTAAGGCGAAAGCGTAGCGAACGAATCAACGGGTGGCACCGAGGGAGGCCCCCGTACGGAGCGCAACGAGCACAGATGTCGATTCCGATTACCGCAAACGCCTCGTGCGCGGTGAGCACCGTAACGGGGTCCGAGGTGACAGGACCCGTTGATGAGTGAGGGAAGCCGATGATTACTGGATCCCCGCATACGCGAGGATGACTGAAAAAGTAAGGGGACGACTGAGGGCTGCGGGATGACTGAGTTTTATTATTTCACCGCCTTCAACATCTCAATCTCCTCACACAACACCAACCATTGATGCTCGAATCGACCAAGTTCGTCGTCGAGTTCAGATAACCGGCGATTCTTTTCTGGCGAGTAGTCGGTGGGGTTCTCAAAAAAGTACGCGAGGATCGCGCTCTTTTCTTTGTCGTGCTTTTCGATTTGCAGCTGCATCCGTTCGGCGAGTCGCTGTTTCTCTTTGAGCACCTGTCGGCGAAGCGATCGTGCTTCGGCATCATCGGACAATTCCTTTGGTAGCACCGCAACGTCGTCTGTATCCATGATCGATTCGAGATCTCGTACGTAGTCCTCGTACGTGCCGACGTAGTGACGAACGGTTCCGCCACGAATTTCGTAGATTCGTTCAGCAAGCGCATTCACGAATGTTCGAGCGTGCGAAACGAAGAGCACAGTACCTCCGTATTCCTTCAGCGCCGATGCCAAGGATTCGGCGGTCTCGACGTCTAAGTGGTTTGTTGGCTCGTCGAGGATTAACACGCTATGTTCGTGGAGCAACATTCCCGCCAAACATAATCGCGCACGCTCTCCCCCGGAAAGCACGCTCGTCGTCTTCTCCAGATCGTCACCACGGAACAAGAAGTTGCCCGCCATCATGAGAATGCGCTCCCCCGACGCCATTGGCGGAGAAAGACGGGTGAGATACTGCAGAACGGTTTCCGATGGAATCAACGTCGCATCAGTCTTCTGATCGTAATACCCAATATCTGCCCGATGCCACCATTTCACCGAGCCTTCGATCGGCTCGAGGATTCCGGCAAGCGTTTTCAAGAGCGTCGATTTCCCCTTTCCATTCTCTCCGGCAATCACCACCTTCTCCCCGCGATTGAACGTAAACGAAATGTTCGATCCGATGACTTTATCGCCATACCCGATCGACAACTTTTCTACACGAACCGCAATGCCCGGCACAATAACCGGCGTAGGAATAACAATGCGCGTCGTCGACAAATCTTTCTTAATCGCAACAATGCTCCGACGAAGCTTCTCGATGTGTTTTATTTTACTCTGCGCACGTGATGCCTGACTCGCCTTGTACTGGAAGCGATTCACAAACTCTTGATGATGCGCCATTTCTCGGGAAACGCGCTTGTTATTTCGACGAAGAAATTCAAGCTGCTCTTCTTTCCACACAAAGTACTCTTCGACCGTGCCAGGATATTGCGTCAGGAGCGCTCGTTCGATCTCAAAGGTTGACGTACAGGTGTTTTGAAGAAATTCCCGATCGTGCGCCGTCATGATAAAGCTTCCTTCGTAATCCGCGAGAAATCGCTCGAGCAACAACAGCGTTGGAAGATCAAGGTAGTTCACCGGTTCATCGAGGAGAAGCAGATTCGGATCGCACAACAACATCGCAACAATTTTCACACGCATTTGATAACCGCCAGAAAGCGCCGTTGGTGGCTTTTCAAGATCGGTTCCGTGTAACCCGAACTTTGCGGCGAGCTTGCGGACGTCCCATGTTGGCTTGCCCGAGATCGCAGAACAGTATTCCTCCGTGGTCACATCGCCTGGCAGAATGTCGTGCTGCGCGACCATACCAAGTTTTGTCCACGGCATGAGCTGTACTGTTCCTGCATCAGGCTCCTCAATTCCCATGAGCATATTGAGAAGCGTCGACTTTCCTGCGCCGTTACGGCCGATGAGCGCAATATGTTCCCCTTCGCCTACCACAAACGAAATATCGTCGCAGACAACTTGCTTGCCGTACGACTTTCGGAGGTTTTTCACGTCGAGGAGTGGTCGAGACATGGCAGGAAGGGTACACTAAACCTATAAGAAGCGTTAAATATCTCCTCCGTCATTGCGAGGAGGACGTAATCGTTCGACGCGGCAATCTAGGTTCACCTGGATTGCCGCGTCGGGATTACCCTCCTCGCAATGACGAATACATTTCATGAGACTTCCTACCAGAAAGAAAGAACTCGAACGTCAGCAAACCGAAGAACCTGATTTGCATTTCACACCGGAAAAGATTGAGGCGATGAAACGCGAGCTTCAGCGGCTTATTGATGTTGAACGCGGCGTTGCTGCGGCAGAAGTTGTTCGCACCGGCGAAATGGGCGATTTTTCAGAAAACGCAGGCTACCAATGGGCAAAACAAAATCTTCGGCGCATCAACGGTCGAATTCTTTCACTCACCGAAAAAATTGCGCACGCAATTCCCATCATTCATGAAGCCGGATCGACGAAAGTTCGCATTGGATCGATCGTGACCGTAAAGCTCGATCCGGGATCATCGACCTACACCTACGAGATTCTCGGTTCACAAGAGAGCAACCCAATGAAAGGAAAAATCTCCCATCATTCTCCCATTGGCAAAGCACTCCTCGGTGCAATTGTCGGCGATGTGGTCGAGGTAAGAGTCGACGATCGAACAACGCACTACACCGTCATCGCGATCGCATAATAAAAACACCCGACCGATTGGCCGGGTGTTTTTTTTGTTTCCGCTTACTTCGCAAGGAGCATGAGGAGAGCGGCAGCGATCGCGATGTTCTTTTGGAACATAATCATGTCGGTCATCTTCTGCTTCTCGTCAGTGACGGTCCAGAAATTGTGAACCATTACCGCAAACGCCACGAGGAGCGCTGCAAGCAGTCCGTACGACCACACAAGGTTCATCTGGAAGAGAATGCCGAGTCCGCCAAGAACCAAAATGATTCCACTGACGTACACGCCAACTTCTGGCATTGGAACCTTTTTGTACTTCGAGTACTCAATGAGGCCCTTTGCTTTAGTAAAATGAGGAATACCTGCAAAAATGAAATACGCACCAAGTACAATCTTCCCAAGAAGAAACACAGTTTCCATAGCGATAGTTAATGATTCTTGCCCACAGCGTACACGGGAATCGCTATGATTGGAAGAATTCGCCTGGAAAGCCCGCTGATCGTGTGAGCGAGAAATCTTCGTGCACTATTGCAAACTCGAAATCGAATTCCGGTCGAAGCACCTCGGGATCAACGAACATTAATGCGGTTGTCAGGCCATCAGCGAGCATCGTCGTGTCTGCAATAACCCACACCGCAAGAATATGCCTTGGCGACGTTAACAACTTTGGATCGAGAATATGGGTGAACGCTCCCCACGTTCTGCGATTCCCCGCAGATCCACAAATACTTTTGTTGACGATCGACGCAACACCGATGGCTTGCGACACGTTCGACGGATCCTCAAGGCCGACACGCAGAACCTCCCCCGCCGAACTCCGATATCGCATATCGCCACCGGCGTCAACGCAGTATGAATCGATTCCCTCGCTCTCGATAATTTCAGAAACAATATCGATGAGGTACCCCTTTCCTGCGGCGCCGAAATCTAAAAGCACAGGCTCAAGAAGATCGATCGCCGATCCTTCAACACGCATGACGTCGTCCCAGCGCTTCGGCGACGACATCGATTTTGTCTTCAGTGAATATGCCGCGTCATACCCAGCATCAGAAAGTGTCTGACCAATCAACGGCGTAACAGCGCCATCGGTCAGATCGTACAGTCTCCGATACAACGCGAGCATCGGCGCAGCATCCGACGGCAATTCGTACCGACCCGTCGTCTTCGACATCATCGTCACGATCGAATCCGGACGAAAGCGCGAGTACGTTTTATCGAACTCATCGATACGGCTATGAATGCGCTGCATCACAAACTCGACGCGATATGCGTCGAGTGTTGTGGGGAAATCAATACACCAATGTGTACCGATCGCATGGAACTCCTGACGGTGTTCCATAATTATATTGCCGCTTCTTTTCGAATTGCAGTGAGAGCATCGTTGAAAGCCGCGGTCGTGAGTGAGGAGCCTGACACCTTTCCGAGCTGAAGGCTCGCAATGCTCTTTCCAACAACCGATGTTTTATACCCGCTTACGAATGCATTCTGATACATGCTGGACGTTTGGTCTGTTGCCATGTTCGTCGCCGCCGCACCAGTAATAACGTCGTTCACGATGGTAAGCGAAACCCCAAGCTTCTGCGCCGAGGCTTCTGGAACGCGATACGTTGCGGTAACGCTGTACGTTCCATCTTTGTACGCATACGACGGCGTTGTCGTTGCAGACGTTGATGCTGATGAAGGTGTCGTTTTCGTCGTTTGTTGTGTCGTCGTTGGTGTAGTGGCTGATGTCGCAGTCTTCGTTGTTGATGATGACTGCGTTACCGCAACGACTGATGCAGCGGTTTCCGGCGGCGGGGTTTTCGGTTGAAGAACATAGAAACCAAGCACAACGACCGGAAGCAGTGCGGCAACTAGGATTGAGACACGTTGAACAGTACGCTGCATAAGAGACGGATTGTTAGTCGTTTTCAACGCGGTCCATCATACCGCGTTTCCCATGCACCCCGCCAGCAAACCCTGGGCGATCACCTTTTTCAAACGGCATAAACGCCTTTGGGAGCCCCTGTGCCTCTGCCCATGCCTTTTGTGTTTTCATGTTTTCGGCAATTGCTGTATCACGATCCGCGGCAGACATGTTCTTCAGACTTTCAAAGAATGTCTTCTGCGATTCCATATTTGTCGTAATCGCATCAGCCTGCGCCTGGGTTAGCTTTCCGTCCGTCACCGCCTGTGCAAGATGATCTTTTGCGTTTTCTTGATGGTTTTCGCGCATGGCACCGCGCTGTTCGTCGAACACTGCTTGAACATCTTTTTCGTTCAAATGAAATTTTGTTGCAAGAGCCGTCACGATTTTCTGCATTGGATTATGACCCACTGACGAATCAGATGCGGCGAACACCGTTGTCGCACCAAATGCACCCATACCAAGCGTCGCAACTATCGCTGCAGTTACCACAGACTTTTTTGTGATGGTCATAGAACAATGTGCTTAAGAGTGACGATGACACTATAAAAAACGCTCAATGAAGCAATCATGAAGCACTGTGGATAGGCAAACGAATACTGACGGTTGTCCCAACGTCGACAACGCTCTTCATTTCGATCGTTCCACCAAATGATTCCACAATCGACCGCGCAATAGAAAGCCCCAAACCGCTTCCCCCTGTTCGGCGAGATCGACTCTTGTCTGCGCGATAGAATCGATCAAAAATTTTCCGAACGTCGTTTTCACAAATCCCAACGCCACTATCAACAACATCGATCCGTACATGCTCACCCTCTCGCGCCGCTGATATCGTCACAGATCCTTCTCGCTTGTTGTACAAAATCGCATTTTCAACAACGTTCGTCAGCACACGAATCAACGGTTCTTCAGCCGCAAAAACCGTAAACGTTTCCGAGGCGTCTTCAAGCGTCAATGAAACAGTGTTCTGCTGTGCAATCGACGACAACCGGTCAACAACAGTCTGTACAACATCATTCACAATAATCGGCATACGAACAGCACTTGATCCGGTGTGTTCGAGTTTTGATAACGAAAGCACATCATGAACCAACGTACTCATCCGACGCACTTCTTCCAAATGACTCTCCGCGGAATGCTGTAATTCTACCGATCCTGAATCGCGTTCGTTTTCGAGGTTCGCCTGCAAAATTGCGAGCGGCGTACGGAGTTCGTGCGACGCATCACTCAGAAATTGTCGCTGACGCTCATACGCTTTCTCAATTGGCTTCAAGGTTCGTGTTGCGAGTCGATAGCTCACGAAGACGGATACAAAAACCAAAATGCCATTGACGAGCATGAGTGTGTCCGAAAGATCTTTGGTAACGTTTTCGACGTTCACCGGAAACACCACCGGATGAATACGATCGTTTTGATCGATCACCAACGCAAACCGCTGACTCAAGCGCTCAGAGAATACCGCTCGAGTAATTCCGCTCGACAGTACTAAAAGAATCACAAGAATACCCGTGTAAATTGCGGTTAACGCAATACGCGTCCGGAAGTATTCGTCACGAAACGAGCCGGTATCCCTTCCCCCAAACCGTTTGAATACGTTTCGCATAATCCTTTGGCAATTTCTTTCGCAGATTTTTCAGATGAACATCGACGACGTTACTGAACGAGTCATAAAATCGGTCCCACACATGCGAGAGAATATCCTCACGCGTCACCACAGCATTCTGATTGCGGAGAAAATATTCCAAAAGCGCATACTCACGCAATGTAAGATCGACCGGCTTGCCGTTAATCGTCACGATTTGCGACCGCGTATCGAGGAGCAATCCGTCGAGCGTAAGAACGTCGCCCTGAACATTCGGTGCTCGACGCGTGATTGCTCGAATGCGAGCAACAAGTTCATCGAACGAAAACGGCTTTGCGACGTAATCATCAGCACCAACATTGAACCCAGCAATCTTCTCATGAACGTCACTCTTCGCCGTGAGGAAGAGAACAGGAGTCTGCACCCCAGCTGCCCGAAGATTTTTGCACATTGTCAGTCCGTCCATAACCGGCATCAGCACATCGAGCACGATACAGTCATACGAATATTCGCGAGCAATGCGCTCCCCCTCCTTCCCATCAAACGCCGTATCAACGGTATACCCACGACTTCGCAAACCCTGAGTAATCGCGGCATTTAATTTTTGTTCATCTTCAACAACGAGGATTTTCATACGCTTCAAGTATACAGATGCCACATGAAGGAACCGTGAAGCCACAATATCCACAATTCTCTTGCAATGCAAAAAATCTATGGTATTCTCAATATATCCATATGAACGCTCAGTCGTATACAAAGAAGTCGCTCGCGATCGCAATGCCAATCCATGGCCTTTGCGATTTTACGCGCGTCCTTCCTTGTGCCAACGACAGATCGATTCATTCTGTATAACGCAACGTGCAAACGCGCGTGACTGAAGAAAAACGATCTGTCCAAAAGACAGGTCGTTTTTCTTCAGGCGTCACTCACTCCCCCGGCCTTGCCTGAGGCCACAAACCGAACGCGGAGATCTCCTCATGGCGCGTCGTCATCACCTTCACTCCACCGCCCGTCGAGAACAGAACCGAAAACTTCTCAAGAGTCTGGGGCATGAATCGACCGCCTCGGCGACTGCGGAAATCACCGCACATCTTCCGTGGCTGGACTTCCAAATCGCGTACCCTCGTGTGAAGGGAAAGAAGGTGTCGATCGCGACGCTCCTTCTCTACGCACGCGGCAAGCAGGATCTGGAATTCGACTACCCTCACAACCGCGAATCAGTCGCCCGCCGGCAACGCGCCGCCGAACGACTGCAACGGCTGCTCAGCACCACGGGAACGTATGCTCGCGAGTGGTCGATCTGCGGATAGGTACAACGGATCAGCGACGCGCTGATTAACGAAACGGGACGAGCTTCGCTCGTCCCGTTCACGCTTTCTGATGGATCCCCGCCTGCGCGGGGATGACTGAACCAAACGGCTAACTCAACGTGCTCATGTCGAGCGTTTGGGTGAAGTGAATTTGCGACACGAATTCTGGTGCGTGGCTCACCATAATCACGCAGCCTTGATACTCGTCGATCGCCTTTGCAATAACAGGAAGATGGCGGAAGTTGATGTGGTTCGTTGGCTCGTCGAGAATAAGCAACCCCGGGGCCTGCAAGACGAATCGAGCAAAACAGAGCAAACCTTTCTGCCCTTCTGAAAGCGACCCGACCGTGTTCTGAAGGACAGCGCTCGTAAGCAAGAACTGCGAAGCGACTGCACGAAGCGTTTCATTCGACTTTAGTTCCATAACTGACGCGAGCGAATCGTACGCGGTTTGGTCAAAGTCGAGTCCAGAAAAATCTTGTTTGTAATATCCGACCTTTACGCCTGGATCGATCGCGAGGCCTTCCGTTTTTCCTCCGGCCAACGCGCGAAGCAATGTGCTTTTCCCAATGCCGTTTGTTCCAGATACCAACAACTTCTGACGACGGCGCAGCTTAATGTGCACCTTCGCATCACGCGGCTCATGGTTCTTAATCACCTTCACCGACGTCATCGTCACCATCGTCTCAATGAAATCTTGCGTTGGAATGGTGAAATCCTTAATGGTCCGATCATCACGACGAACCTCGACCATATTCTCTTCTGCTTCTTCTGCTTGATCTTTCAGCTTACTCGCGAGCTTACGCATTTTTCCTCCTTTGTTTGCGAAAAAGTTCACCTTGTCCTTGCGGTCTTGGATCTCTTTCAACAACTGCGCGTTCTTTGCACGATCGCGCTCAACACGAGCAGCGATTTCTTCAATAACGTCGGAGTAATTTCCCACGTAAATATCGGTTTGATGACGATACACATCCAAATGCAACACGCCCTCGGTAAACGCATTCAAGAAATCGGCGTCGTGCGAAATAACGAGAACTGTCTTTTGGTACATCATCAAGAAACCAGTGAGATGGTCGATTCCGTCACGGTCCAAATTGTTTGTTGGCTCGTCGAGCAGCAAAATGTCCGGCTCTTGAATGAGTGCGTATGCAAGCAATAATCGTGCTTGCTGACCGCCAGAAAACTCACCAATAATCTTTTCAAGCGGCGCAACAAGGTTTACCGCCTCAAGAACCTCAGCAATACGCCGATCGAGATCGTACGTAATTTCTGGAAATGCGTGTGCAAAGAAATCGCGCACGGATTCCGTAAGATGCTCGCGATGCATGACCTGTCGGCCAATAGCGATCGACGCACCTTTTTGAATGTGAATCTGCCCTGCGTCAGGCTTGATCTCCCCCAAAATCATTTTGAAAATTGTGCTCTTTCCCGCGCCGTTCTGGCCCATCACCGTAATCTTGCTGTTCTCACGAATGGAAAAGTTCGCGTCGTCAAGAATCGGGTAATCCCCGTCATACGCGTATGAGACGTTTTCAAATCGAACGATGACATTGCCGTGGTCCATAGAAGAAATTATCGAATCGGAACGCCTGACGCTGCACCAACCATACAGTCGTCGTTGCACCAAATACCTTTTGCATGTTTTGCGCAGTTGAAACAAATCAACAACTGCTTGTGACATTCATGCCATGCGCAATTTCCGAATCGCTCTGTCTTTGAACCGCATGCCGTGCATTCACCAATCACCATATATTTGTCTGTAAATTGTTCAGTCATCCGCCTGTCAAAGACGTACAGCGATCCTAAAAAGTCCTCCCCAGGAAATTGCTTCATGTACGTTCCAATTCCACCGTTCAGCTGATACACGTCCTCGAATCCTTCTTGTTTCAGAAATCCCGACGCTTTCTCACATCGCACGCCATACGTACACACCGTGAGCACCTTTTTCTTTTTCAGTCCTTCAAACTTTGCAGCAATCTTTGGTAAGTCACGAAAGTTCGCCATGGTGCTGTTTTTGGAATTGGCAAAGTGGCCCACAGCGTACTCGTAATCGTTGCGCATGTCGATAATTTCGAATTCTTCACCATTTTCGATCCATCGTTTCAGCTCATCGGGATCGATGTGTTTCCCGGTGGTGACGTTTGGATCAAGATCCTGCTCCTTTGAAAGTCCTGTCGCCACGATCTCCGTTCGGAGCTTTACGACGAGCTTCTTGAACGCGTCTCCCGTCCCTGGGCTTGATTTAAACCAAAGCCCTGCAAATTCCGGCAACGTGTGCATCCAAGCCTCATACTCCGCAATCGATTCCGTTGCTCCTTCAAGGGTGCCATTTATCCCTTCAGTCGCAATGAGGATTCGTCCCAAAAGGCCCAGTTTTTCGCACATCTCCCGCTGGAGAGCGACAAATGTTTTTGGGTCTGAAATCTGGACGTATTTATAGAAGATGATGATCGTGGTTGCTGTGGACATATTCGGCAGAAGTGTACGGGAAAAAAGAGAAAAAGACCAGGATGAAACTGATTCTTTAGAGGGGTCGGGGAGGTGAATCGTCCGTGTCGGTATCCTCATTTTGAAACACTACTGTCGTTTTTTGACCCTTTTAAACTTCACACCACGTTGCGATATGAATCGAAAATCTGAAAATTTCGAAATCAGTTTCAATTAAGTATTGAATATTGGTCGTATTGGTCCAATACGACCTATGCGTCCACGCAATAATTAACCACCGATTCCTTAATGCGAATGAGTTGCGTTAACAAAATACCCCTTTTAAAATCGAACACCCATACTCCCGACATTTTCTTCACGCGGCCATTTCCGTCACGACCTTTTCAAAAGAATCAGGTCTGATTTCTATAGCTTCCACCCCCTCCTACTCCCCCTCGGAAAGGGGGAGGGTCTTCGTTCAGAACTACGATTCCCGTTTCCCGTGCATCACCATGGAAACAGCATGCTCCAGTGATCCTGCTGGCGATACAGTTCCCGCGTTCACAAAGTAAATTTCATCCGCTGCCTCGATGGTGTTCAAACGGTGCGCAATAATCACACGTGTTGTCGTTGATGGAAGCTGGCGAAGAATCTCTTCAAGAAGTTGTTCCGTTACAGTGTCGATGTTCGCAGTAGCCTCGTCCAAAATAAGAACATCCGGTTTCCGCAACACTGCACGCATAAACGCAATTAACTGTCGCTGTCCAAGGCTCATAGAATTTCCATTGGACGTTACTGGAGTATCCAAGCCTTCAGCAAATCGCGGCAACAACGACGAGAGTCCGCTCTTCGTAATAATTTCAACGAGCTGTTCCGATGATACCGAAGCGAGTTCGTCGTTGCCGTAGACGATGTTGTCCCGAATCGTTCCAGTAAACAGGAATGGTTCCTGCAAAATGAATCCGATGCGCTTTGCGCGATCAGCAGATGTGTACGACCGAATATCTGTTCCGTGCAACAAGACAGATCCTTCTGACGGATCATACAAGCGAGCCATCAACGATGCTGTCGTTGTTTTTCCTCCACCGGTCGGGCCAACAAGCGCGTACGTCTTCCCTGCTTCAAGCGAAAGATTCACGTCACGCAGCACAGTCTTCCCGTTTGGATAATGGAACTTCACGTTTTTGAATTCGAGCACAGGGCCTGCTGCGCCATGTGTTACGCCATCGCCTTCAACCATTTCCGATTCCATACTCAGAATGTCGGAGATACGATCCCACGCCGCAAGTGCAAGCTGGAACGAACTCCAAAGACTTGCGATTTGGCGCAACGGATCATAAAACCGCGTCACGTACGTCAAGAAACTAATGAGCACACCAATCGTCAGGAGTCCGAGACCAATAAGGTGTGCGCCGTACGCAATAACCACCAGAACCGCAATATTGCTCGACAAACCGTAGATTGGTGTAAAGATCGTATTCGCAAGTCCAGCGGTAATTGACGCCTTGAAGTTCTTTTCATTCACCGTCGTAAACCGCTCACGGAAGTAGTCCTGACGATGGAATGCTACAATCACGCTAAAGTTGTTCAAGCTTTCTTGAATACTTGCGCTCATGTCGCCAATCGTTTCCAAGCTCTTTGCATTCTTGCGTTTCATCCAACCTGAAAGTACCCGTGTAATGACAAGCAAGAACAACGCAGGAGCAAGCGCCGCGGCGCCGAGACGAGGGCTAATTACTAACACAGAGATTCCCGCACCAATAACCATAAACACGCTTCCCACGAACTGCATGAGTGCTTGTGAGAAAAACTGGTTCAACTTATCCGTATCGTTGTTAATACGCGAAATAAGATCACCGGCTTTATTTTGGTTAAAGAATGCAACAGGAAGCGTTTGAAGCTTCGTGAAGATTACATTACGCAAATTGAACAAGACACGATTACTTACCGCGCCCATCACTCGAGTTTGCGTGTACTGCGCCAATGCCGCGAGCCCGAAAATCGCGAGAAGCAAAGCAGAGAATGTGACCACGCCATCAAACTGACGCGTGACAATGTATGTATCGACAACGTGACCAACAATAATTGGCGCAGCGAGGTTTAATCCAGAGTTCAGAACAATCGCAATGAGTGCGATGATCATCCCTTTCTTTTCTCCTCGAATAAACGGAACGAATTTTTTCGCAACGGCCAGAAGGGCGTTAGACGACGTCCCTTTGTTTTCGGCAAGATTATAGTTCATATGCGCTGGTGCTTTGCTGTGATTCAACCATTTGGACGTACTCTGATGAAGTTTGCATGAGTTCTGCGTGCGTGCCCTTTGCAAGAATTTCTCCTTCCATCACGAGCACGATTTGGTCATACGCTTGAATCGGCGCAATAGTTTGGGTCACCGACACAATAGTTGTGTTCGGATAATTCGCCGCGATGTTCGCGACAATCTTTTGTTCCGTTTTTGCGTCGACACGTGCAGTAAAGTCATCGAGGAATAGAATCTTCGGATTCAAGGCGAGTGCACGTGCAAGCATAATGCGTTGCTTCTGTCCGCCAGATAGGCTTGATCCGCGCTCTGAGACAATAGAGTCCAAACCTTGCGGCAACGTCGAAATGAAATCGTTCAATTCAGCCGTAGCGATCGCCTTTGCGATATCGGCCTCCGTTGCAGTTCCTGCAAACGCGATATTTTCCCGCACTGACACGTTAAACATGATGCTTTCCTGAAACACCAACCCAATCTGACGGTAGAACGACACTTTCTCGTACTCCTTCATGGGAACACCATCGTACGACACCGATCCTTCCTGCGGATCAATCAGTCCGATGAGTGCATACAGCAACTGCGTCTTTCCGGCCGCTGTCGGACCAAGAATCGCTGTTTTTGTTCCAGCCTTAATAGAGAGCGACACGTCTTTCAGTGCATACTTTTCCCCAAACATTACCGTGACGTTCTGTACATCAATATCACCATGAATTTCTGCGACATGCGCACCAACATCCTTTGTTTCTGGCGCATTCAACACACCAATAATGCGCTCATACGACGTTGTTGCACGAGCGACGACGTTACTCATCATGCCGAGCATAAGAATCGGGAAGATCATCAGGCCAACGTAACTATTGAATGCCGCAAAATCACCAAGGGAAAGTCCGCCACCAATCACGAGGTGTCCACCGAGGAACAAAATCACAAGCGTTGCAAAGCTTGCAACAAACGTGATGATTGGAATAAGTCCGGCAAAGAGATACAGAATGTTCATGCTCACGTCTTTCGCCTTTGCGTTCACTGTTGCAAATTTTCCTTCTTCGGTTTTTCGCGCATTCACCACGCGAATAAATGCAGCGCCGAGAATGCTTTCGTTAATGACCTTGTTTAACCAGTCGATGACTTCCTGTGATGCTTTAAACAATGGACGAACACGTGCGAGTGTCATGGCAAAGGCAAAGCCAATTGCCGGCAACACACACAACACGACAATCGCAAGTTCGTATTGAATCGAAAGCAAAAGGATCGCTGACCCAATAATGATGATTGCCGAGGATACAAGTGAAACAACCGCTTGTGAGACGAAGAGTTTCACCGCATCAATGTCGGATGTAAGATTCGTGAGTAATTGCGACGGTGTTTTTTCTTGAATATACGCAAAACTCTGATTTGAAATTTTTGCCGTTAATGCATTGCGCAAATCTCGCGCAACACGCTCCGATGCATATGTCTGCATGACGCCCTGAACATATGTAAGGATCGCGATACCAATCGCAACAGCAACGAACTCAATGGTAATTGTCGACGGATCGAACCGATGCGTTAAATATGCATCGATCGCTCGTGAGACAAGCTTTGGAATAACTAAGCTCACCGAGTTCATTGCAACAGCAACAAGAACTAAAAACGCAACGAACCCACGATACGGCGTGAGCACCGAGAAAATACTTGGAGGAGATTTCTTTTGCGACGTTGTACTCATACATTTTGCAAATGCGCGATAATCTTTTCTTGAATATTTTTGAGCTGGAGCAATTCCTCTGTCGAGAGCGGCGCAAACATGACCGACATCATACCCTTGTGCGCCGCTTTCGCTTTGGCTAAAACATGCTTTCCTCGAGCAGTAAGGCTAATAGCGATCTTTCGACGGTCAGAGCGATCGGCCTTCCGAGTGAGAAGCTTCTCGGTCACTAAACTGTCGATGGTCTGCGTGGCACCAGAAGACGTCATGCACAACGCGTGTGCGATGTCCTTCACACCCATTTGCGGCGTCTGTTGAAGCAACATCATGACGGCAATTTGTGCCCGCGTTGGCATGTCTTTCTGGTGCTGATGCGGATCGCTTTTCATGGCGAAAAACCGTCGCATCATCCCCATGCCGTCAAACACGTCGGCGAGGATTTTTTCACGCTTCATAGAGAATGCATTAGAACCTGAATAGATTAGCAGCTAATCGAATTCTCGTCAATATATCGTCCTTGCTTGATATTCGGCCGTTGGTGTGTCATAATCAGCGTAAATATCTTCCCTATGTTTATTTCGATCATCACCGATTGCCAAGACGGAAACGCACAGATTCGTCAGCAGACTCGATACAGCGTTCTATTCCCTGGCGTGCCTTCAAGTTTTGCAGGAGCATTCTCAGATATTGAGGCAGCCGGAAACCTCATCGACGTCCTTGATGCATCTGACGATCAGGAAGGCATCATCGCCGTCAACGTCGCTCCTCGCCATGGTGCGGCTCGCAAGTGGCCAAACGGCACACCATTCGGATATCTCTGGATCGGAAAAATTCTCGTTGTCTGCACGATTGACGGAGAAGTGCTTTCACTTCTGAAAAAGTTTGGACTCGCGGATCACGTCAACGTGACAGACATTCGTACGGTTCTTGCATTCGGCGGATACAGCCAAGAAATTATCGATCGCGCTGCAACATCACAGTTCCGAAGCTTCGATTATCTTCCTCGTTTGGCTCGCATTGTATGGGACAAAAAAGATGTACCATCAGAAAAACTGATGTTCGTCGATATTCCCGACGCCGCCCTCGATGTGTGGCGCATTGACTCGTTCGGCAACTGCAAGACGACACTTCTTCCAGAAGACATCCAGTTCGAAGAAGGCGCTGAACGCGAAATCATTTTGAACGGTCTCGCAATCAAGGCGACATGCTACAAACAACTTCGTACCGTTCCGAACTACCAAACCGGATTAACCATGGGAAGCTCCGGCTACGGACACAAACGGTTCTTAGAACTCGTCGTGCAAGGATCGAGTGCAGCCAAGCATTACAACATTACGCAAAAAGATACATTCCAGATTGCGAAGTAAATCAAAAAACGCCACCTCGGTCGTGACCGAGGTGGCGTTTTTTTTTGATTTCTACTTTGTTGGATACATTGTAGGGTCAATCGTGCGGGTAAAACATGTTCGGCCAACGCCGTGCGTCCAGTTTTGATCAGGTGATCCGTAACCGCCGTACACTGGAACAGCTTGAACAACATCTCCACCAGCAGATTCTGCCTCAAACGTCGCACACAACTCGAACGACAATGTGCTCTTCGTGCTGTATTCGAACTGCGCACCAGTTGAAGGATCTTTTGGTGTTGTAAATCCACTCAGCGCGTTTGTGAGATCGGCTAATCCGATTGGAAGCACGTGCTTCGTACTGTAGTAATTCGCGATTTCATACTGGATTGATGTCAGCTCAGACACACGTTGATCGTCGAATCGAACTTTGCGCTGCTGTGCTGGTGAGCCAACAAGAAGGAACCCGAGAACGATCGTTGCGATGACCACGACCGATGCTGCGATTGCCGTCTTTTTTGGTGTCGTCGATTTCGCAATCGACTCTGTCCGCAAGTCCCAAAGGTAATACGCAAACACCGCAGCCGCCGTTGCAAGCATCACTAGAACTTTCAAAATGAATCGTGTCGTGATTTCTCCGTTCAAGAAGTAGTTCACTAACGTGATGAGATCAACAACAATCGTGATTGCCGTCACAAACAATGTGAGGTACAGCAACCATTTTCGAATAGCGATTTCGCGTTTCTCTGGTTCTGCTTTTGCGTCCTTGTGCATGAACCACGAAATACCAATGAACGCTGGCCACATCACGATAAGGCTCGCCATGCCTCCACGGATCGCATCCAAGGCGCCGGTGTAATAGAAATTCAACGCATCAGGAAACGAAACGTCGATGTACTGGAATCCAAGAACAATGAATGACACGACCGACACGTAAAGCGTCACAATGGCGAACAAATGTGCAAACACATCTTTCGCTGTCGAGCGTGGAAGAGCCTTCATAGATAAGGGTTTATGTTGCCTTGAGTATACCATTATGCTACGCTTCACCGTCCGTTTTCACAACCGCGCTACCCCGGTGATCATCATGACGACCACGGTTCTCACACCCGATGCATACGATCGAGATACGCTCCGCCGGAGCATCGAAGACGGATACCTTCACGGCGACTGCTACGCATTTGCCGCCGGCCTCCACCGGATCACCGGTTGGCCAATGGTACGGCTTCGCAACGGAAACCACGCCGGTGTGCTGGCACCCGACGGAAACGTCTGGGACATCCGCGGACCGCTTGAACGAGAGACGTTCGCTCGCGATTACGCAATCGGCGATGACATCGAGCTCGTCCCGCTCTCCATGTCAGAGGTGCACCGACTCCATCATCCCGGACTGAAGCCTGGCGGAACCGCTGAACGATACGCATCGACATGCTTTCCAGATCTGCCGCATCTGCCGAGCTCTGACCGCGAACGCAACATTGCGTTCATGAATGCGGTGGAGCGTCTCAGCCGGAAATATCGAGTCCACATTCAGAGTCCGAGGCCTGTTCCGCGCTGGGCGGTCATCAGCACTTCAGAAGGCGACGAAACGTATCGGATCCACCGGCACGATCGACGGTTCCTTCTCGATCGAGCGCTGCCGAGCGAGGTTCGACCGCCGCCCGACGGTACGCCACAAACACTTCTCCGATTCGTGATCGACCTCACTGCGGTGAGTCGCGAGCACATGTTCTTCATTCGCGCTGCGTACCCGAGGGCAAAGCCTCGGCTCGTGAAAGGAGGAGAACGAAGCACAAACAATGGCTACGTGATTGCCCAATCGCACAACGCCGCCGGATTCCTGGTTCAGTGGCAGTAAAAAAACGCGCGGCCGCCTCATTGCGAGGCGGCCGCGGTTCTTTTATTTACATTTCGTCTGCGTCGAGAAGCTCGAGGATCTGATCAAGTTTGCGCTCAATTGCTGCAAGGCGGACGGAATCGCCACTTCCAGAGGAACGCTCTTCACGTGGTGCATAGGCCGGACGTTCAGAACGATCGGCGTACGATGGCTTGCGGTCGAATGATGGACGACGGTCATCGCGATCGTCGAAGTTTGGTCCGTCGGTACGGAAACAATCACGACATTTTACCGGACGACCTTCACTTGGGAAAAAAGGAACTTGGCATGGCTTGCGGCACTCGCTGCATGTCGCGTCGTGCAACTCGCGAGGAGCTGGACGGCCTGCACCAGCACGGTTCCATGTGCCACGATTGTTGGGCTTTCCGCTATTTGAACCACCAGAACGCTGACTTTGGTATTTGTTGTACATAGGATTTTGCGAATGTTAGCAGAAATATTTGTTTTGCGCAAGCCGAACCTCCCATGGTCATCCTCGTTCCCTCAGTCATCCCCGCGAAGGCGGGGATCCAGTCAATTCCTAATCGCTCGCTTGGTGACTCGGGTACATGTTTCTTCACTGTGCGCAAGGACGCTACGCCGTGACGCCTCGTTTCACTCGACTACGGCCGTGCCACGTCGTTCGCGAACGACGTGGCTGTGCATCCGTGCTGCTCGTTGCGAAACATGTACCGTCGTCACTGGCGCTCGCGTCCCTCGGTGCCACCCGTTGATTCGCTCGATCACTCTGCGCCGGTGACGACGGTGAAGGTTATCCGACCGAGCACCTGGCCTGTTGTCGTTTCGACACTTACCCGCCACTTTCCTGCCGCGAGCGACGACACCATGGAGTACCCGCGATACCCGTCAGGTCGTCCGCCGGCAATCGCGAATGAAAGCGTATGTTCAGTTTCCCACCGATGCGTCTCGTCGTCGTAGCGTTGCCACTGATGCACAATTGTTGTTGAGAGCCCTTCTGGCGCATACACCGCTGTATATGCGTACAACGGATCGCCCGGCGTCACAAGAATAGTCTCTCCAGGAATGAGTCGATCGATCCATGACTCCTCCGGTGTCACAAGAACGTAATCGTTAGTCACGCTGTACGCCATTGTTGCGTCGCGCAATGCTAGCGGAATTGGCGGAATAATATTGAGGAAGTAACACACGTTCATGAACACAAACACGCCAGCAATCGTCAACCACATCCGAATACGGTCGGTATACAAATCTCCAAGGTTCACGAGAAGCGCCAACAAGAGCGACATCACTACCATGCTTGCAAAGCCCCCTGCAAGAAACACTGGCCAGCTCAACGATGCGAAAAGATGCGCAAACCAAATTGCAAATAATGAAAACAGCGCAAAATACAACATACCAATTTGCACCAATGGACGAAGAACAATGTGCCGGAGTGTCTCGTTTGAAATCATGAGGAGCGCAACAAGTACGACAAGTGGCCACGTTACCGACAGCGTTCCGCTGAACCAATAAAACAGCAGCGCAGTGCTCAACAAACCTCCCATCGCAAATTGCTGCGCAAACGGCGCAGCGAGTTTTAAGTACCGCAACGGTGAAAGATCATCAGAACGTCTGTACGCAGTAAGAGCCATGGAACCCATAACCGTTACAACGTACACGCACATGACAATAAATTTTTCCCGCAAATCAAGAACGCGAAATTGCCACACATCGAAACCCGTTCCACCAACAAGCATCGCTGGCATAAACCAACGTTCGTACTGATGTGCAAACGCTCGAACACGTTTGTATGTTTGCAGCGCCTGTCGCGATCCCGGAATCATACGTACACGATCATAGCATGACGATCACCTTCGAACGGCGTTACGACCGACGTGGAATCATCGGGAAAAATCGGTTTGTTCTTTTCGCGTACGCCGCAAAGTCTGGATGAAGTTTCATTTTCGCCTCGAGCATTGGAATTCCAGAGACCCACAAAATCAACCCCGTAATTATCAATGGGCCAATAACCGTCCACCAGGCACCTGTACTTGCAACAACCACGCACCATATTCCCCACCACTGTGTTACTTCACCAAAATAATTCGGATGACGCGTGTACTTCCACAATCCAGACATCAACAGCTTTCCTTTTTGCGCCGGGTCGGCAATGAAGCGCGCGAGCTGTGCATCACCAATAGACTCAAACGCAAAGCCGATACACCACACGGCAAATCCCACCACAGTAACGAATGGTGACGTCGTCAATGGAAAGAGGTTCACCGCAAGTACAGGAAGCGCTACGCCATACATGAGCGCGCCTTGTAAAAGAAAAATTTGCGCATATGACCGTGGAAGAACCCACGCTCCCCACTGAACGCGCCATGCTGCATAACGAAAATCCTCAGGCCGCCCTCGATGACGCCGGTAAATATGCCATGCGAGTCGTGTGCCCCACACGGTCACAAGCGTATTCACCATGGCGGCAAGAATACTTCCTGTACCAACGATCCACGACGCCCAAGCAAGGACAACGAATCCAATTCCCCACGCGACGTCAGCGAGATCATTTCGTTTTCGAAGTGCTGCGACACCAAACCACACCGTCATGTACGCCCACACGAGAAACGCAAGAAATCCAAACATATTACACCTTTAATGCATTCGCAATCAGTACTGTAAGTGCCGAAACTGATGCAGCGAGCACGGTGCCCCACGTCAGATCAACAACAGTGAGAAGCAATGGCCAATCTTTTGTGGTTGCAAGATTGGTTAAATCATACGTTGCGTACGTCACCAAACCGAAGAACGCGCCGTACAACAATGCCTGAATCCAGGAGTGTGATTGAAAAGCCGGACCAATAACGAATACCAAGAGCCCAACGATAAAAAGAACGTAAAACGCAATCGCCGCAATCCAGTTTACGTTCGACGTCATGAGGTACCCAATCTGACTTTTGTAAAATCCACGCGCAACGAATCCAATCCAGGTGAGATCGAGTGCGAGAAACGTCGAGAACGCAATCGCGAACAATGAAAGAGATGTAGGCATAAACACACTATATATTACGACTATCATACGCCCAGTGCAGGAGCGCCTGCCGTTGACGCGGTCGACAAGTTGCATCGCCTTTTGCGCAATGCTTGCGAACAGCACCGACATGTCGTGCGATTGCTCGCCAACGGCGAATCTGCCGATCGTCCTCACCAGGCAAACGTCGTCCCATGTAATACCTGCAGTACCATTGAAACCAACCGCGAGGATCAAACGCCGCACGAATCCATCCGTTGCGCTGCCATGTTCGCAGCGATTGACTTGCATGACACCCAAAATAATTTATTGATGGATCTGGTCGTTTTGGCGAAAGCTTTGCGCGCGCAAACCAGCTTTTTGGAAACTCTTTCCGACAATCCGTCATGTACTTTCCGTCGAATACGCCAAGCGCGAGCATCTGTTTTGGTGTAAGTTCCGGCGAAAATCGTGAATCGAAATTTCTGCCAGACGGTTCTGTGAGCACGTACCGATATCCTCTTTGAAAAGAGTCATTCACGACAATGGTTGTACTCCGCGTTCTTGGCATACGCTATGCATTCGCAATCCAAAACGCGTAGTTCAGTACCGTCGCAAAACTCACCCAAAGCAGATACGGCACCATAAGCCACGCGGCTGATCGGGAAATTCTCCCGAATGCGACAATGGTTGTAGCGATCGCAATCCAAAGAAGAAAAATTTCTCCAAACGCTAGACCAAGATTTTGCATTCCAAAGAACAGCACTGACCACAACACGTTCAGCACAAGTTGAAGACCAAAAAGAAAGAGTGCACGCCGAACATCTTTCCGACGTTTTCGCTGCTGCCACACCAGACACGCAGCAATACCCATCATTGCGAAAAGCGTGGTCCACACCGGTCCAAACACCCAACTCGGCGGAGCGATCGCCGGCCGCACAAGTGTCGCGTACCACGTTGGGATTGCAGAGAAAGTGAACACCGATCCAAGAAGGCCAGCGCTTTCCGCGATGGCGATAAAAATTCCGAACTCAAGCCATGGACGATTGGTCATAATCCAAAATGATCATGACCACATCGTACCATTTCTTCACATCAGATCACTTTCTCTCCTCGAATGACACGAATCAACACGACAATGATCGCAAGAACGAACAGAATGTGAATAAACCCGCCCATAGTGTACGACGTCACCAGTCCGAGGAACCAAAGAACAAGGAGCACGACCGCGATAGTCCACAACATACGGAAAAAGTTACCGCACAAGATTCCGCGTAGACGATCTTTCCTTCACCATGCGCCACAATGGGTAATAGCACAATCATATGCAGTCTGCCTCAGACGTGCTACACTCACTCCTCATATGATTTCCGCGTCTTTCTTTACTGCGACAACGTCGCTCTCTGATCTCCCTATCGATGCAAAACCGCACATCGCTATGGTTGGGCGTTCCAACGTCGGAAAATCGTCGATGATTAATCATCTCACCGGTCAAAAGAAACTTGCGCGAGTCAGTGCCGATCCTGGACGCACGCAAACCATCAACCTTTACGATATTGAACATCGTTTTTTTCTTGTTGATCTTCCAGGCTACGGCTACGCACAAACGTCAAAGGAAAAGCGAGTCATGTTTGCGGAAATGATTCACGAATATCTTTTGCAAACCCCACAGCTTCGTCTTGTACTTCTCATTATCGATGCACGCATTCCTCCAACAGAACTTGATGCTGACATGGCCGCATGGTTGCAGAGTAACGGAATTCCGTTCGTGATTATCACAAACAAAATGGATAAACTTTCAGCATCGGACGCCGCAAAACTGCATCGTACACTCGAAGAAAAATATCCTGGTGTTCGTCGCATTGAACATTCCATTACCTCTGGGCGCAATCGCAACGAAGTTTGGGGCGCGATTGAAGCAGCAACTCGAGCGCCAGCTCGCGACATGAGCATCACTGGCGAGCATTCATGGACCGCGCCATCGTTCAATGTCGATCTTACTTTGCCGCCTGAAGAAACGAACGAATACGTTGAATAGTATTATCCGAATTTTGGATACATTTTTTGAAAGCATTCATCCCATTCGGCGTCGGTAACCGGTTGCACAGAAAGTCGAGAGTTCTTCACAAGCACCATGTTCTTCAGTGACGGAATTCTTTTGATGTCATCAAGTGATAGCGGAACGTCTGCGGCATGATCTACTAAAACATCAACCGCGACCCAATCTCCATCTGTGGCCGTTGGATCTGAATACGCAGACCGCGTAACCGTTGCAATACCGCGGATCGATCGTTCATTCACTGAATGATACACGAACAACGCGTCACCAACTTGCATCGCTCGCAAATTATTTCGCGCTTGGAAGTTACGAACTCCTGTCCAGCTCGTGGCGCCATCGCGAACAAGATCGTCCCAGGAGTATGTACTCGGTTCGGTTTTGAGAAGCCAATATTTCATATCTGATTCTTTTCGTATCCTTTATTTCAAAGACCGGTCATAACGCTCTGTACTTTTTTCCAAATTTCTGCTATGCTTCGCGGTTATTTTTCTTCTATGGCCTACACGCCACGCAAAACCGCATTCGACGTTGTACCGCGCAAAAGCGCCGCTGGTTTGGGCATTTTTACCAATGTCGCCATTCCTAAGCGTCGGTTCATCATTGAGTATTGGGGCGATATCGTTTCCGACGATGAAGCGAACCGCATCGGCGGCAAGTATCTTTTCGAGCTTGGCCACGGCAAAACCATCAACGGAACCACGCGTAAAAACATCGCGCGATACATTAACCATTCATGCCGTCCAAATTGCGAAGTAGAAGTAAAAGGGCGAAAAGTTCTCGTCTTTTCAAAACGCGCAATCAACGCCGGCGAAGAACTTTCGTACAACTACGGCAAAGACTACTTCAACTACTTCATTGGAAAACACTGCCGCTGTGCAAAACACGGTAAATAACAAACGCAACGTCACGGACTAAATTACCGCGATCTTCTGATTCCATCGGATCAAAGAATCCCTGACGAATTCCACCGCGATGACTCAAGTCTGACAGCATGCGTTTCGCGATTACCTGCGGCTTGTCGTCGATAGTCGCGTCAGAAAGTACGGTCATCGCAATGTGTTCGAGCGATTTTTGGATCGCAACAACCTCAGACGCATTCTGCGCCGAATATTCTTCCCGAAAATCGGAAAATGCATTCAAGCATTCCAAAACGGCAGCGATGATCATCTGCGTCCGTTCCTGTGGTGTGTGTTCAATAGGTTTTGGCATAAAACAATCGTATCAGCTTGCGGAAAATCAATCCACATTTTTTCGCATTGACAACCACACCAAACAAGCATGCAATGGTGGTATATGACAAACCTCTCCCTCCGAAAGGCACTCGGAATTGCAACGCTTTCCGCACTGTTCCTTGGGATCCTCCCACAATCATTGCTTGCTGCAACGCTCGCAGCGCCAACAAACCTCAGTCTTGTTGGCGGTATTTACACCAACGACACCACTCCGACTGCAACGTGGACACGTCCTGCAAACGCAACGTGGTATCAAGTCCTCGTCGATGACGGCGATTGGTTGAACCTTGGAAACGTCACCTCATATACCACTTGGTCACTTGCTGACGGCTGGCACACGCTGTTTGTTCGCGCACAAGGCACGAATGCAACAAGCACATCAACATCCGTCACTTTTGAAATCGACACCATTGGCCCGACGGTTCCAGCCGTTTCGCCATCATCCGCCATTGAAGACACATCAACAACCTTCAGCGTCACGCCTTCTGGCGAATCCGCAACTTCGTTTTGCGACTTGTACGTCAGCGGATCCTCCGTCGGATCGATGACGAAGAGCGGATCAACATTTAACAAGTCCTACACATTCTCGAACGACGGCAGCTACACGGTGCACGCACGCTGTGCCGACGGCGATGGCAATTACACCACCGGAACATCGCGTACAGTAGGCGTTGTGAATCAAGAAGACCCAGACACTTCTGGAACATTCACCGTGCCATCAGTAACGCCTTCAACCGCAACGGAGGACGAATCAACTACCTTCAGCGTGACACCATACGGCACACTCGATGCAGTCACTTGCAAACTGTACGTCAGCGGATCGTCTGTCGGATCGATGACTGAGTCGTCATCAAACCGATTCACAAAAAATTACTCGTTCAGCAACGACGGCAGCTACACGGTGTACGCATATTGTGAAGATGAGAATGGCAACTGGACACGCGGCACATCACGCACCGTTACCGTGAGCAACCAATCGCATACATCCAACAATGCAAACCGCGGATCGCTCATCAAGATTGCGTGCGGCGTGTATGCAAACACATCACAAACATGTAAGGCCGTGTACTACTACGGCAACGACGGCAAGCGCCACGTGTTCCCGAATGAAAGTGTTTTCTACACCTGGTATTCCAACTTTAATGACGTTGTGAACGTCAGCCAAGACTTCATGTCATCACTCACCATCGGCAAGAATGTGACGTATCGTCCAGGAAGTGTCGTCGTAAAATTCGACAGCTCCTCAAAGGTATACGCCATTAGCGCCGACCACACTCTTCATCACTACACCACACTTTCCCTTCTCAAATCCGACTACGGCAGCAATTGGACGAACGTTCTCGCAAAGGTTCCTGATGCCCTTTACAGCAACTACACGATTGGCACCGAAATCGATAACGTCCGTGACTACGACCGTGATGACGCATACTACTCAGTAAACGACATCGACGACGTGCTGTAAGAATCATCACAGATATCGAGCACAACAAAACCGGCGCAAGGCCGGTTTTGTTGTATCTTTCCCGACTGCCCCACTAACCTGCCATCTACTCCCTTTACCTATACTCCATGCGGCTCTAAATCAGGCAACACTTCTCCGTCTTTCACGAATCGCTTAAACCAAATACGGATCATCTCCCATTCTTCTTTACGATGCTCAGCAAGTCCGTGATCCCCACCTTCAAACATCACCAATCGATGTGGCACACGTGCCTCAAGGAGCCTCACCGATAACTCCAATGAATCCTTAGGGCTTACTCTCCAGTCGGCCGTGCCATGGAGCATGAGCAATGGCGTTGTTTTGCAAAGTCGGTCGGCAAATGCAATCGCGCTACGCTCTTTTCTCCCTTCAGCGGTATTGTCAAATCCTTGCTCGAATACTTTGATCATCTCTGGTCGTAAAACAATCTGCCGGTTCAAATCTGCTAATCCCGCAATACTGACTGCTGCCTTTAACCAGTCAACACGAGCAAGAGACTGGTATGTCATTTGACCGCCACGTGATCCGCCGATCATACCGATGCGTGATACGTCTGCTTGCGGAATATCTTTTATGTATTCTTTAAGACGCACGACGTCCTCAACATCAGCTCCTCCAAGCTCATCTTGCCCCTCGCTCCCTCCATTACCCGAATATTGCGAGGCGATAACGACGTAGCCCCATGAAGCAATAAGCGAAATACGTTTTTCAAGGGTGACATCGTCGATCACGCCAAAATCAAAGGATCCGCCACGATTAAAAATGATACACGGCAACGGTCCCGCTTCTCCTTTCGGCATCGCTAAAAATCCATGAACCCAATGTCCATTAGAAATATAACGAATCGCCGAGGTTTCAACATCGCCGAAGGTTTTGTATGGAGTTATCTGAAAAGAGTTCATAAGTTTGTTGGAAAAATATACGCCAGTCATGCATCGTGTAAGTCTTTTTAAAGACTCGGTCTCACTGAGACAGTTAATGAGGCTACCATTAGAAATGGCGAATGTTAGCCAATAATGGTTGACAATTCGCCGTTTTTTTGGTATGGTCTTGCCGCCCAATGTTGGGTACCCAAAACCTCCTGCCCCTGGTGCTCCATGGTCTCCATGCTCATTCTGGCCTTCTTGGCCTGCTCCTCCCCCGCCGCCACCACCGACTCGTCCGAGTCCATCGACACCGCGCTCGCGATCGACGACACGGTCGACTCGGCGATCGACACCGCGTCCTGCACGGCCTTCAAGGCCTACAGCGACGTGGACGGCGACGGGTACGGCGACATCAACACCCTCGTGGAAACCTGCGTCTTGGCCGAGGGCCAAGTGAAGAACCACAAGGACTGCGTCGACAGCGACCCGAGCGTCTACCAGGACGCCCCGGAGCTCTGCGACGGCCTCGACAACGACTGCAACGGAACGGTGGACGACAACCCCGTCACCGGCCAGTCCTTCGACGGTGACGGCGACGGCTACGGCGACCCCGCGTTCACCGTGCTGGTGTGTGAGCACATCAAGGGCTACGTCCCGAACGCCGACGACTGTGACGACGCCGATGTCGACGTGCACCCGGGTGCCCCGGAGCACTGCGATCTCCACAACGTGAGCATCGACCAGAACTGCGACGGCGACCCGGAAGCGGGAGCCGTCGACATGTGGGCCTGGTACCCGGATGTGGACGGCGACGGAAGCTCCACGGCCTCCGAGGACATCACCCCCGTCATGGCCTGCCCGGACGAGCGTCCGGCGTACTCCAACGCCGATCACGCCGACTGCGACGACAACGATCCGACCGTGTCCCCCAACACGGACGAGATCTGCGACGGCATGGACCAGAACTGCGACGGCGTCGCGGACAACAACGCGGTGGACGCCCTCACGTGGTACCCGGACAACGACGGCGACGGGTACGGCGACCCGAACGGATACTTCTTCCCCGCCGTAGCGGCGTGCGAAGCACCGGTCAGCGTCGACGCGACCTACGTCGAGGACGGGTCGGATTGCTACGACTTTCCGGGAGACCCGCTCTCGGCCCAGGTTCACCCGGGCGCCGAGGAAGTGTGCGACTGGAGCGACAACGACTGCGACGGCTACGTCGACGACGAAGATCCTGAGGGCGTCGTGGGCACGTCGTCCTGGTATGCCGACATGGACGGCGACATGAACGGAGGCGTCAGCCTCGTCGTGGAAGACATGTGCGAGTACGGAGTCTACGTGCTCCTCGGGATCTCGAACGTCGCCCCCACCGACGACGACTGCAACGATGCGAACCCCAACGTCTACCAGGGCGCGGTCGAGATCTGCGACGCTCTCGACAACGACTGCGACGGTAGCATCGACGAGGTCAGCATTCCGTAAGAACGAACGACAGACGAACGAAGGCCGCCCCTCACCGGGCGGCCTTCACTGCGTTTTATTGAAAAGCGACCATACAAATCTTGTGTTTCGATTGAAATTTCGCTATATTTCGCGCCGGAGGCCAAATGGACAACACGGAAATTGGCGGTTACGACATCGTTCTCGTTCGGTACCGGCACGTGGTATATCCGTTCTATGACGCCCTCAAGGCGGTCGTCAGTGCTCTGTTCGGCTTCACGAAAATCTTCAAATGTGGAGCTTGTAGTTCAGGCATCAGTGCCGATCAAAAAGTGAAACGGCTCAAGGACGGAACAACAAAACGCTACGTATACTATGGGTGCATGAAACGTTGGATGACAGGATGCAAACAACCATATATCCGCGAAGAAGAATTGCTAGACCAGCTCTACAAAATCATCGACAAAGTCGACATCAACGAACTCGCGGCGGTTGAACGGATCAAACAGGAAATTGATCGTCTCACAAAAATGATCTCGAGCCTCGGCGGTCATCTCGCGACAGCAAAAGTTGCAGAAATTATGCCGGACATCGACGTTTATGCCTGTGCGAAATATATTCTGAAGGAAGGCACAAAGGAAGAAAAACGGGAGCTATTAGGACATCTCAATTCACAAATGACTTTGTCTGATAGAACCATTAAACTCGCCTAGTTTTAGACAATGAATCCTATCCAGCGTCCATTCACGTCAAAATAATTGAAACCGTCTTTTTTGTTTGAAACAAGATAACCGATCCACGTATTTGATAAATCAAATACGTTATAGTTTTCTTTCGGTGTTTTAATACAGAAACCAAGATAACGATTTGCAAAATCGAACATCAGTAGAATATTTTCATTTGCTGTTATTAAAAAGGCTGTTTTATTAAGACCCAAATCAAATAGAATGAAACCGGTAAAATTGGGATTCATTGAAGGGTTGATCGATCCGTTGATGTTCGGATTGATGGAGCCGTTAATGCTTGGGTTGATCGATCCGTTGATGTTCGGATTGATGGAGCCGTTAATGCTTGGGTTGATCGATCCGTTGATGTT
>CAIKHN010000008.1 GCA_903827265.1 Candidatus Uhrbacteria bacterium | reverse complement strand
GCCTTCTCCGCGAGGAGAGCCTCGAGTTTGGCTCGCTGGCCGGCGCCGAAGAGCGAAACATCGGAGGAGTAGAGGGAGGAGACGAGAGAAAGGGCGGTGTTGAGGTCCATTTTGAGGACTCCGGGTGAAAGAAGCGGGAATATAGCCGAAAAGTCAAGCTTTATGGCTAATATTAGCGACGTATTTTAATCTGCTATACTACTTTTATGCACCGGCGATTGCGCAATGGAATCTTCTTCGTTTTCTTAACGATTTTCGTGATTGGCGCACCAATCATTGTTTTGTATACCGCGGGATATCGACTCAACCTCTCAACGTGGCGAGTGCAACGTACTGGCGTTATTGCCATCACCACACTCCCCCGCGGCGCCAGTGTGACAATGAATAATGTACTTATCGCTGAAAAAACTCCGTACGTCGCGCAACGTCTGACGCCTGGAGATTACGACGTACTCCTGCAAAAAACCGGATATCGATCGTGGAGCCAACATGTCGACGTTGGAAGTGGATCGACAACGTACATTACTGCGCTCCTCTTCTCTGAAGCACGCCCCGAACTTCTTCTTGAGGAAAACGCGATCTCTGTCGTTGGTGATCGCAGCGGTCGTTTTGTGTACCTCCTCGTGGAATCCGGCCAAGCGCACGAGGTATGGCGCTATGACACCGTCACGCGTCTTCAACGAATCATCGCACGCGATGTTGGAACTGCGACAGATCGGATTGCCTTAAATAGCGACGAATCAACACTCTTCATCACAAGCGGCGATGAGCGAGAGCCACATGCGATAGGTTATCGAGTCGACGGCCAGTGGCCACTCAATGAGGACGAGGTTGCCGCGGCAGCGAATGCGCTCCCCGAATATTCCTTCTTCGACAATGGTTCGAACGTTGAACTGCGACTTGCGAATACGGACACGCTCGTCACTCTTCTTCCACCGAGTACGTACACCGTCGCATTTCGAAATGCGACCGTCGCCATTCTGAAAGACACTCGTGATCGTGCATACCTCATAAACCTTACCGAAAACTCCGTAACACAAATCGATCTCGCAACAGCGCTCCTTTCCGAAAGCCCAACGGAAAATCTTCTCGCAGCGTCTGACGGAAATGAGATTGATATTTATAATCCGCAAACCGGCGATCGAACATTCATCGCACGCCAAAGTGATCCAATCCTTGCCCTCGGTTGGCATGGAAGCGATCGAGCACTCTTTTTTGCAACAGCGTCAAAAATCGTCGCCGTTGAACGCGACAAATACGATACACGCGAAACCACCACACTCGTCGACAACGCGTCCATCGTCAACATGTGGCCCGACGCCACAGGAAAGAGCCTCACGTTCTTCGGAACCATTGGCGAAATTACCGGAATCTGGAAAGTCGCACTGACGCAGTAAAAAAATATGAAAGTCATTGCAGGAATCGCGAACCTCAAAACACATCCTTCAAAAGTTTTTTCAGTGATTTCTTGGCTCTCAATTTTCATTCCAGCATGTTTCATTCTGTACTCGCTCCTTGTTATTTTCACCATGTAAATAATACGAGCTACTTCGTGTTCAGCGCGAATGTTACAAGCATGATCGCAATGGTTTCGTCGTCAAAATCGTCAGACGACACGACGATAACGCTGTTGTGATACGAGATGACGTAATCAATGTGGCCGTTGCCAACGGTATATTTTGCCGCGGGGTAATTCGCGATAGTCACGTATTCTGGCGCACGGTACCCTTCAGCCTTTCTGGCAATCGTGTAGGCGTCGAGCGACGTTGATTCTTGACGAACAGAGAAGTAGATCTTCGCTCCCGGATCGATGCTTGGCCGAAATGCAACGGAATGATTATCCGATTGAATATCGACATCGAAATCTTTCGGATATCCGACGCTCCACATACTTCCAGAACGATACGTTTCCCATTCATTTGGAAGAAGCGCGGATTGCGAAAAAAACTCTCCGTCTCCTGTGTTTGAAAGAAATAACGGTGCAAGATACCCAAACCATGCGAATGCCGAAATCGCCAACATGCCAGAGCACGCGGCAAGAAACCAGAGAATATTCGGCGGTCGTTTCATAATGCGAATACACAAAGTATACCCGAATAACGAAGTACGGCCCGACGCTCTCTCAAGCATCGGGCCGCAGCGCGCGTACGTCACATTTTTCAGGCAGACGTCGCCATGAAATCCTTCACCCAACCTGGAACGAGCTTCAGCATGTCCTTGGGCGACAGAGCGCCGCACGCGTAGTCGATGCTCGTAACCACGTCCTGTTCGGCACGGTAACGAAGATGGCATTCGCCGCAGTACTCCCCCATCGTCGGGCCAAACGCGACTCGACCGTTGGACACCGTGCTCCCCGGAGGGCGGAGCCCGACATGCGTTTCGCCGCTCCATTCACCGACCGCGACGAACAGTACCTCCGGCATTTGACGCCGATCCCACGATTCCGGAGAAATTACCCCCCGAGTCGTCAGCTCATGCAGACGCACGTTCTCGGCGTCCACGATCTGCTGCAGCGCACAGGCGTGCGTAGCAGCCACCCGCGCGATGCTCGCAACGGGACTCATGAACACCAGCCGTTTTACCCGCCGCGCGTACGCGAGGCCACCGATCATCCGCGCCTGCTCGCCGAGATTCATTGCGCAGCCTTCGAACCCGACCCCGGCAATTGGCGGGAAATGCGCACCGATCTCGGCGGCCACCAAAGAGACGGCTTGAACGACGCGAACAGAACGAGTTGATGCGCCGCTCGCGCACAACACAAACGTCTCATTGGACCCCTCCAGAATATCGCTCGCACCGCCTAACGCCGAACGGAATGCGTCGTCGAGCGTCCCGGGAGACGATTCTAGATCCGATGAACAGTATTCCGTAACGACGACCATCGTGCGGCCTCCGCTATCGCGCCGGGCGTGACGGAGAACCTCGAACGACGCGCTAAGCGGAGCCGTGGCGTAGGCCATGTATTCGAGGAGCTCCGGGAAGTCCGGACCCCAGGAACCCTCCATTTCCAGACGACGATCAGCGGTACGCATCGCGGCCTCAACCGCAAGATACGAAGAACGGTACAGGGACATGAATACCTCCGCGGCACACCCTACATTATCGAACGATCTTTTTCAATAATTGGAGGTACGCAGCCAATACCGGATTCACCAATTGATTCATAATGACATTCTCGGTTTCCTGCGCTGTTATAACGCCAACCATGCGCGTGAGCATTTCGCGATCTGACTTTACGCGAATCGATTGCACGAATCGACGACGCTCCTGAATATATTTCCACGTCGAACGTTTCAGAAAAAATGCCCATGCTCGAAGCTTTTCTTTCCACCAGCCAGACTTGAACGCGAAAAATAACGTTCCAAGCTCCATGACGATCATTGGCGGAGCAATCAACGCGAGTGTTCCGATTTTGTAGTTACACAGATTTGTCAGATGGCGATTCCGCTCCATCCAATAAAACTTTTTCATGCTCCGGGAAAATTCGTACCGGTGATAGACGACCGAATCATCAGCATAACCAATATCAAACCCCGCAAGGCGCGCGCGCCAAGAAATATCAACGTCTTCGTGATACATGAAATACATTGGCTCAAACATCCCGCCGATGTGATCAAGGACGGAAGATCGAATGAGGACGCCAGCGCCGGAGGCGTAGAACATTGGAAGTTCACCTCCCCCCGACCCCCTCCTTCGTAAGGAGGGGGAGGAATCAGGAGAACGACCTTCGCCGTTCTTTAACGAATATCCAAATCCTAAAAAATGCAGCGCGTTGCCGGCAGAGTTATACAGCTCAGGCGTTTGCGCACGCATGATTCGTGATTGAATAATCGCTACATTCGGATTCGATTCCGCACACTGCACAATCGATGTCAGGAAATTCTCGTCAACATACGCATCTTGATTCAACAGATACACAAACTCTGGATTCCGATTGCGAATCGCCTCGTGGAGTTTCATGTGCCCACCAGCGAAACCAGGATTCTCGTTATGAAAAACAAGAACGACCTCAGGGAGATCGACTCCACTCCGCGGCTTCACCTTCGACTCCAAATATTCACGAAGGTTCCCAAGCGGTGACGGCTGATCAATCACCGCAAGAATCCAGCCACCCTCTGGTGCACGTGTTTTTGCCAGGCTATCAAAAAGCTCATCGAGTTCCGCCTCAATACCTTCGGTGCGATACGTAATGATTTGGACGACGACTTTTGGGGGCATACTACGTTTTCGTCATGATTGCCTTTTCAGAAAAAAGACGCCATTTCAACTCGTACCGAATCCAACTCGAGATATGCGCTCGCAACTGGCGATTCGTAAAAAAGTTCTTGAAATATCCGCCCGTCGTTGCAGAGCCTTTTCCGTACACATGATGCAAAACAACGTCAGGATAATAATACACCGGACGATGACGCTCCCACACTCGTCGACACAAATCAATGTCCTCAAAATACATCCAGAATTGATCATCGAACCCGCCAAGCTCCTCAAATAATGTTGATGACATCATCATCGCTGAACCCTGTACCCAATCCACAAGCCGACGCTCTTTCAGCACACGTTCACGCATAAGAAACGTATCGGCATACGCACGACCGAACTTTGTTTCCGCAAGCCACGTGCGCTGCACAATAGGCATGTACCACGCCGGAAACCGTCGGTGCGTCTCCTGTAATTCTCCGGTAAGATAGTGAATTCGCGGCGCGACAATTCCTGTCCACGGCCGTTCGCGCATAAACGCATGGAGACGATCGAGAATTGATTCGTCAACGAGAACAGTGTCTGGATTTAAAAAGAAATAATGCTCTGCGTCTACTTCTTCCGTTCCACGATTACACGAATTCCCGAAGCCGTAATTCTTGTCGCGAAGAATCACAATTGCATTCGGGATATGCGCCTTCACAAATTCATGTGCGCGAAGGTTTGGCGAACCGTTATCAACAAGCACAAACGCAATCTTCAGTGGTGAAGCCGCCATTGCGCGAGCGATTGACGGCAAACACTCCTCAACGATTTTGTCGTATGACACGGTAATAATGGCAATATCGTATGTCATACAGATTTCGACGAAAAATATCGTGCAGTTCGCCAAAGAATACGCGGATTCGTAAACAAAAAGAATCCAACTTTTGCGAGCTCGAATGGAATAATCGCCCAACCATCGCGAAGCCAATCGCGAAGCGAAAGGTGCGCAACAAGATTCCGCAAATGATTTCGGTACGAGAGCTCTTGGAATCGTGCGCCAACGCCGATGTGAAGTATCGACTGCTGGAATGTACGGAAGTGATACGCGACAGCGCCAGGAACTCGCGCCGAACGGAAGCCAAGCGCACGCAATCGGTACGCAACATCGACGTCCTCCTTGTACATGAAGTATGTTGGATCAAATAGTCGCGCACCAAGCGCAAGTCGGCGATACATCGGCAAACACCCAGAAACGCCAAACACTGGTACGTCATGCATTGCACAATCTTCAAGCCGCACTCCAGAGGCAATGTCGAACACCTTATGCGACGCTCCACGAGCAAGCCCTAAAGAATCGATGTAATTCGTAAAACGCGGCGCACGATGCGCGTCCCAATTCCATCGAAGGATCGTTCCCGCCGCAGCGCCGACATCTATATGACGCTCCATGAATGCGCGAACCGTCGCAATGTATGTTGGCGTAAAAAGAACATCTTGATTCACTAAAAGCACAAGCTCTTCGTCATGCGACGCGTACATATCCTGATGCGATGCCGCGAATCCCATATTTTCACCAGCAACGAAATCGATTCGTCGACGCACCGCATACTGAGCAACAAGCGCCTGCGTTGCGATACGCTCCTCCGGACTCGATCCGTCGTCACGAATTCGCAATATCCAATCGTGATCCGTCTGCGACTCAAGCGACGCAAAAAGACCGGGTAAAAACTCGGATCCGTTATACGTCGAAAGATGCAGCGCAAGACGCATAGGCTAGGCTCGTAATCCCCACTTCCAAAAATACTTCCACGCACTTGTGAAAAACAATCGTTGCTTCCGCCACAACGAAACTTGCGCAAAACTTCGCCCAACCAAATCTCTGCACACGGCTTCAGCGCAATATCGAATACGGTACCCATTTCCACGAATACGCCGGCAAAAGTCGACCTCCTCGAACCAAATAAAGAATCGATCATCGAGCATGCCAATCTCGCGAATCAGTTCACGACGAAATGCAAAGTATGACCCACGAACCTGCTCAACATCTTGCGAAACCGCGTAGTCAAAATCTTTCGCGAGATATTTGTCGACAATATGCGGAAAGAAATGCGGAAGCTTCAAAAGAATCGCGAGCTGGTCGAGAAGTGTTGGGTCGCGACGAACCGAAGGAACAACTCCCCCGTCCTCATTCAAAAGTCTTACACCAAGGACCCCAATATCGTTGTGATCCATGAGCTCCTGGTATGTTCGCTCAAGCGTTCCAGCCTCGACGCGATTATCCGGATTCAGTAAAAGAATCACCTCACCTTTTGCTATACGAATTGCCTGATTACACGCTTTTGCAAAACCCGCATTGTAATCATTCTGCACCAAATGCACCCACGAAAAGTTCTCTCGAACCATCCGCGCCGAACCATCTTTCGATCCGTTATCGACAACAAAAACTTCCACTGGAAAATCATCGTGCTGCAACGTAAAAAGTTGTGCAAGATTTTGTTCGAGCACTTCACGAACGTTCCAGCTCACGATAACGACAGAAATCTTTGGCACATCGCTACAATTCAATCGATGAGTTGTCGCCGGCGATTAATCGGTGACCACGTGGCGGATACGCCATCGCCTTGGTGATCGTTGCGTTCTGCCCAAGCAAGCTGTCGACGATATGACAGTCCTTCACCGTCACACCCGAAAACACAATCGTATTCTCGATCGTCGCACCGTGAATCTTCGCGTCATTCCCGATTGATGAATACGGACCGATGTAGCAATCCTCAAGCACAACATTTTCGCCAATAACCGCAGGTCCACGCACAATCACATTCTTTCCAACAATCGTTCCCTTTCCAATCGCGACGTCACCTCGAACCACCGCTGTCGCGTCAACCATTCCTTCATTGCGAATCTGCCATGCTTGACGATCGTTCAACAACAACGCATTCCCTTCTAGCAAATCTTTTGGCGTTCCCGTGTCCTTCCACCAACCTGTAATCTCCTCAAATCCAACCTTCGCGCCGTGATCGATCATCCACGTATGCGCATCGGAAATTTCATACTCGCCTCGTGGACCTGGAGCAATAGATTCAACCGCATCGAAAATTCTGCTGTTGTACAGATAAATTCCTGTCACCGCAAAATCCGAAACATATTCCTTCGGCTTCTCGATAACCTTCGTAATGCGTCCGTTCTCAATCACCGGCACACCAAAACGCTGCGGATCCGGAACACGAGAAAGCGCAAGCAAACCGTCGAGATCGCCTTTTTCAAAACGTTCGATGAATCGTCGAAGACTGCCAAGAATAATGTTGTCGCCCAGGTAAAACACAAATGAATCCGTTCCAAGAAAGGATTTCGCGTTCTTCACGATGTGCGCCAAACCGAGTGGTCCGCCTTGCTGTTCAAGATACGTAATCTTCGCGCCGTATGCAGAACCGTCACCAAACGCAGCCGCAATTTCTGTGTCGCCCGGATTAATGTTGATCCCAATTTCTGTAACTCCCGCATCAACAAGCTTCTCAATAGCATTCGCAAGCATCGGCTTATTCGCAAGCGGAATAAGATGCTTATTTCTCGTCCAGGTAATTGGACGAAGTCGCGTCGCCCGCCCTCCAGCAGCAATAAGAGCTTTCATATAGAAAAACCCTAGCCGGAAACGACATTTGCCGCAAGTTTCTTCGCTGCGGCATATTTTTCCATGGTATCGCGAAGCGCCTCCATCGCCGGACGCATCGTAATGCCAAATTCCGCCAACCGTGTTGACGACAAGAAATTATTCGACCGGCCCTTCGTCGCAAGTCCAAGTTTCACAAGATCATCATTCGGAATCCATTCACATGCATGCGAAGAATCGACAAGTTCCTCATACAGCGCAAGAAGATCTCGATGACGAACCGTTCCGGGATTCGTTGCATGGAAAATTCCTGTAGCCTTCTTTTCCATCATCTGCCAAAAGACGTTTACAAGATCATCAACAATGGTGACGCTATTCTCAACATCGATAACCTTCGTGAAGGCCGCGAGTTTATCAATGAGATTCCCCGCAGACGGGACGTGGTCAATTGGCATACGGATTCTTGCGATTCCAACGTTCGGCAAGGTCGACAACACGAGATCCGCCGCCCATTTCGATCGTGAGTACACAGGAACTGGATTCCCAAAATCCTCTTCACGCCACGCTTTATCCTCATGTGGAGAGTCGCCGTAAAAAATACATCCCGATCCGATGTGGAGCAAATAGACTCCAGCTTCCTGACAGGCTTCAGCGAGAATAATCGGTAACTTCGTGTTACCAAGAATCGTCGTCATCTGATTCGTCTCGCACCAATCAACGTTTGGCTGACCCCGAACTCCGGCAGCGTTAAATACAGCATCAGGCTGGTGTCGATGAATTTCTTCAAGGGCGTCCTCTTTTGATCGAACCTGAACGTCGGACATGATTGCCGATTCACCCCACGCATCCTTGCATCGCTTACCAATGTATCCCCTGCCGAAGATAAGAATTTTCATAATTATGCAATATGTTGATTAACGCCGTTTGCTCGAGCGATGGCACGGTCGGCCCAATCTTTGTGCGACTGAAACCATTCGATTGTTTCACGAAGTCCTTGCTCGAAATGCTCTGCGTCGTATTTTGGCGACCATCCGAGAGCAGCGAGCGCGGTACTTGGCTGAATGGCGTATCGGCGGTCATGACCAGGACGTTCTGCAACGAATGTGATGGAAGACTCTTCCTTTCCAAGAATTCGCAGCATCATTTTTGCGAGATCGATGTTTGATCGTTCGTTGTCGGCACTCACGTTGTAGGAATGACCGATTTCGCCTTTTTCAAGTACTGCAAGGATTGCGTTGCCGTGATCTTCAACATGCACCCAATCACGAACATGCAATCCGTCACCGTACAGAGGCAACGGTTGATTATTCATCGCGCGAGTAATAAAAAACGGAATAATCTTTTCTGGAAAATGGTACGGACCGTAATTATTTCCGCAATGCGTCACCATGACCGGCGTTCCGTATGTTTTAAAATATGCGCGACACAATAAATCACCGGAAGCCTTCGATGCCGCGTAAGGCGAATTTGGAGCGAACGCAGTGTCTTCGGTGAAGATTTTCCCATCATTAAGATCAAGCGCGCCGTACACTTCGTCGGTTGAAACTTGAACATAACGAGAAATGTTATGAGCTTTTACCACCTCCAAAATATTTTGCACGCCAATAACATTCGTACGAACAAATACATCAGCAAAACCGTGAATCGACCGATCGACATGCGTCTCGGCGGCAAAGTTCACAATAGCGTCAGGCGCGAATTCGGTCACCGCACGATCGAGAGTCGCGGAGTCAGTAATATCGCCCTGAACAAATCGATGACGTGGATTCACGGAGAGCTCATCAAGATTCTCCGGATTCCCGGCGTACGTTAATGCATCAAAACTCAGCACGTCCCACTCCGGACGATCCCGAAGAAGAATCCGCACGAAATTCGTCCCGATAAACCCCGCCGATCCTGCAACAAAGACCTTCATATTACGGTCAATTCTACAGTTTTTGGGATAATCGAGCAAGGATTTCACTAAGATTAGCAAGAAATATCGAGAATCAATGGAAGATGGTCGGAAACCGCAAGATCGGGAACAGCAAAATCGACAACGCGGATATCGGGAGGCACAAAGGCGTAATCGGCAAATTCCTGAAAACCGTACTTCCCGTGTTCGTATTGTGGCCAGAGCTTATGCATGTTGGTTCCCCGAGTTGTTGTGATGCCAAACTCGGTAACGAGGTTTCGATACCCCGCACGCTCAATCATGCGAATGGATTCAGTGTCAGGGAAAAGATTGAAGTCACCAACAATGATCGTTTTGCTCTGAGTATCGGCAACCAGCGAAAGTAATTTCCGAGATTGTTCGAGACGAACTTCACAATCACGCTTATCTGCAGGCTCGGAGATGCCGTGCACATTC
>CAIKHN010000007.1 GCA_903827265.1 Candidatus Uhrbacteria bacterium | reverse complement strand
TGATGATCTGCTGTTCGTCCGCGTTGAAGGCGCCGGAGACGACGTCTTCGATTCGTCGAGGCGCCGGAGACGCCGCCGGGGTGACGGGGGCTGCGGCCGGAGCCGCGGTGGTGCCCGTGGGGGCAGTAGTGGTAGCCATGAATGCTCCGATGGAAGGGTTGTTGGAGAAGTTGTGCCAGTGCTGGGCCAAGTCCGCACGGGCGCTTTCGGGGGTTTTTCCGGTCACGCGGCGCAGAAGGCGCGACGTTGCCGGAATGGTTTCGACGAATTCGCCGAACAGCGCCAGCAGACCGCCGCGCCCTTTCAGGCGTTCAGCGATGAACAGGAAGAACGGACTCGAGAGGCTCGGGAACCCCGAGTAGAGGTCGAAGAGGATTCCGATGATCCCTCCGACGTTGTCAGCGTAGCTGATCCTGTCGACGATCGCATCCGGAAAGCGCTGTTCGGCGTCTTCCAAGAGAGCGTCGATGACGTCTTTGGTGAAAGAGTCGGCCATTGAGGCCTCCTTGGGGTAAATGATGCGGGTTGTGAAGGGCCGAAGCCCCTGTTTCTGAGGCTTTCCGGACAGAGAACTATAGCAGAAAATTGGCAAAAAGTCCAGGGGGAATCCCCAGGGCTGATCTGGACTTTTTGGCGATTTTCTGCTATAGTAAAGGGTCCTGAAGTGCGAAAGTTTGCGGGGCCTTCCCGCGATTTCGTGCCAAAAGACGCCTTCAAAACCCGCAACTCAATGAGGTCCGTCATGTTCATCCTCCTCCTGTCTTCCGCCTTTGCCACCACCATCCCTGTCATGGGGGTGCTGGTGAACATCAACCCGGACGACTCCTGCAAAGCCGAGATCCTCGGTGTGGTTCCGCCCGCAAAGGCGGCGGCCATCACCGAAGGCGTTCTCAGCGCCCAGGCCGACTGCTTCGCGAAGAAGTCCGAGGCCCAGGCCGACGTCATCACGGCGAAGGCCCACGCCACGTCCGAGTACCTCCTCGCCAAGGCCACGGCCAAGGCGGTGGAGACGGGCGATGGCGGCAACCTCCGCTTCCAGAGCGGCGGCGACCTCAAGGTCGAGATCGGCGAGCACCTCAATTACGAGGCGTACGCGGGCTCGATCTACGGCAACGGGCTCGCGCCCGGCATGCCGCTCGCTTCCACCAACCCCGAGGCCGCCATGCTCTGGCGCCTCGCCTCGACCGAGGCCGCGTTCGCTGCCAGCCCGCAGATCCCCGCGGGCGTCGTCGTTCCGCCCCCGGCCACCTCGAAGGAGGAGCTGAAGAAGGACGACGAGCTCAAGAAGGAGCTCGAGGAGGCTAGGGCCCAGCTCGAAGCCAAGACGAAGCTCCTCAAGGAGCGCGACGCCGAGTTGGCAGAGAAGCAGGGGAGCTGAACGTCAGGGCCACGACACGGCCCACCCTTCCCGCGGTTTGATGGAGTCCTATGGGACGCCCATTGCCGCAAACAGTCTGTCTCTTCATCAACCCAGGAACGGAGTTCCCATGTCCCTGTTCATGCTCGTTCTTTCCATCGCCTCTGCCGTCTCTCCGTTGACTCCCCGTACGGTCCTCAACCCGTACAAGGAGAACGTCGAGGTGGCGAAGAGCCTTCCCCCGAACGAATGTCACCCCGAAAACGGGTGTGTCACGATCGCCAACACCGGCGGGAGCTATCTCGTCCTCCACAATGACAATGTCGACGAGCAGATCCACGTCGTCGACGGAGAGGGGTATACGGTCGGGGTTTACCTCGACGCGAACCCCGTCAAGGTTGGAGAAATCGTCAATCCCGTGAACAAAAAGACGGTGTCGATGCTGGTGGGGAACTTCGTCTCCGTCATGGAGCCGTGCCTTCGGGGCGGCTCCGAGAAGAGGGGGTACCTCAAGGTGCGGGGCATCAAGGAGTTGCAGCTCTCGGCCCAGATCGTTACCTTCACCCCCGAGGGTGACGACGTCGTCGAAGTTTACGACGTTCTCAAGAAGGTCTACGTGAAGATGTACCCGGGGTACGGAACGATCGATGGTTCCATCGCCCCGTGGCGTGGACCGCTCTTCTCCTCGGGAGGCGTCTACATCCCCGGTTGGAGCCCGCGCCTCGGCAACGAACATTGCCGTGGGTGAACACCGTGTGACGTGACGTTACACACGACTGCGCCGCTGATCCGAAAGGGTCAGCGGCGTTTCGATTAGGCCTCCTTTTTTACCATCATTCCCATCACACAGAACACGGTGAGTATCGCTAAATCATTTTTGAAAAACGGGACGTCGACCAATCCGTGAATGAGCATAACGAGAAGCGCTGCGGCGAAGGCGAGGATGAGTGCGTCGTCTTTTCGTCGCCATGTTGTTCGGGTTACGAGAATTGCGCAGACAATGAGTCCGATAAGTCCTATAAGGCCCATTTCTGACCACACGTTTAAAAATATATTGTGCGGGTACTGAAAGATTTCGTAGAACGTTGCGTCATGATACGGCGCGAGTGCCGTGGGATAGCCGTTGAGTCCAGCACCAAGAAGCGGGCGATCCGCAAGCATCGTAAGCGTTTCGCTCCATTGTGCTCGGCGAACAAGCCCAGAAGAATCGTGAAGCGTGATTTTTTGAATGATCGACGGTGCGAAGACTGACATTGCGCATGCACCGGTGATTGATAGCGCAACAATTCCGTATTTGATTCGTGCCGACAGTGGCGCAATGAGTCCGATGATCGCCAGCGCAACAGGAATCGCAACGAGCGCAGCTTCTGTTTTTGCGGCGAAGATTCCACCGAGCATGAGGAGGACCGCACCTCCGGTGAAAGTTTTCCTTTTTTTCAAGGGGGAGTCGGAGGGGGTGAAAAGCCTCACCATCGCCATCACCATAATCGGTGCGATGAACAGGCCGACCGCGTTCGGGTAATCAAAGAGTGATGTTGCGCGATGTTCGATTGCCCAAGCGTCGGGAATACCAACGTGAGTAAGTGCCTGAAGAATAGCGAGCACACCGACGACGGTTGCCGATGCTACGAGCGCGTCAATAATCCGCTCGATGTCGGCACGCTCGACCATGATCGATGTGATGACGAACGCGAGGAGAATCGGTTCAATGATGTATGCCTTCAGAATACCGAGTGCGGAAAGAATATCTGGCGCGATAATCGTGGAAATGATTCCGGCGATGACGGCGAGGGCCAGCGGAATGCGGTACCAGCCGAGGGAATTCAACACCTCCCCCCAACCCCCTCCTTCGTAAGGAGGGGGAGCTTTAGATCTGAGTACGGCGATTGCGATGGTGATGAGTACAAATCCCTCAAGGAGTGTTGAAGGAATCGGTCCGACGGAGAATCGAACAAGATACGTCGGAAGCAACGCGAAGAGAAGAATGATGCCGAGTTTTTGGTTGCGCCAGGAAAGAACAGCGAAGGTGATGAGCGCGATGGCGATGAGGAGAAAAAACGTCATAAGGTTACATTACCAGTCCTGGATCCGGTCGGAATAAACGGAGGAGGGATTTTGGTGAGGGGCCACCGAGGGCGGCGAGGGCGGTGATGTACAAAATGGTACCGATTGGGACGGAAATAAACGCATGTGCATCACGAAGCGCATACAGGCCAAACGCCATAACGAGCGACGCTCCAAGGCATTTCATGAATATCGTGAGGTTTGGTCGCCATTGTGTATGACGAATAACAACGAAAGCGGCGATGCTTCCGATAAGCGTTTCAGCGAAGAGTGACATCGCTGCCGCCGCCCACATGCCGTAGCGCGGAATAAATATCGCGTAACCAAGTAGAGTGAGTGTTGCGACGAATGCGTACGCAAACGTCATGACGCGTTGTTTTCCAATGGCGACAACGGTGTACGAAAAGAGTGATCCGAAAAACACTGCGGTTGCGGTTGGTCCAAGGATCGCAAGAATCTGTCCGGCAGGTTCGAGCGATGACTTAATGAGCGTCATAACTGCAACGCCAGAAAATATGCTGCCAAATGCAAACGGAATTCCGAGCATCACGAGCATGTCGAATCCGTCTTGCATGCGTTTTGTAAAGAGTGGGCGGTTATGTGCGGCCCATGCAGCAACAAGAAGAGGGAGAAGGAGTCCCATGAGTGTTGTTGGAACGGTCGTGACAACGTCGATGACTTTATATGCGCCACCGTAATACCCAATTTCCGTATCTGATCGTCCAAAAAGCCACATGAACAACACGTCACCTTTTAAGTAGAGCAAATTAAAGAAAATCGAAATGCCGATAGGCCAGCTTTTCGTGAAGAGTATTTTTGCGATGCGTTTGTCGAAGCCAAGTGACATGGGAATATGCGTTTGAACTCCGCGGAGCATGAGGACGACGTGAACAATGCCGCCAACGACAAACGCAAATGCCGCAGCGCCGAGCCCAAGATGCCAATGCCACACCGCGAGCACACCAAGAAATGCAACGCATCGGTTTGCGGTTTCTGCGATTGTTGCCTTGGCAAGCATGAGCCGCTTCTGGAATACGCCAACGAATACTTGCGCAATCGAGCTGAAGAAGAACGATCCTGCAAAGAAGAGAATCGCAATGCGTTCGTCGGGTGTTGTCGGTAAAAACATCGCAGAGATTGGTGCGATGCTTAAAAACACGAATGCGCTGACCATGCGAACGGAAAAAATGGTCCCGAGAATCTTTTTTTCATCTGTGCCAGGTTCGGAGATCATTTGCGCCGTGGTGAGCGTCAGGCCAAAATCGACGAGAATTGCGAAAACCGATGCGTAGGTTTGTGCTTTGGTGAGCGCACCGTAGCCTGAATCATCGAGCGAATGGATGAGGAGCCAGAAGGTGACGAGGCCAAGAATGGTGCCGATGATTTTGCCAACGACTTGAATGACAGTGTTTTTTGCGAGTGCGTGGCGTTCGGTGGACATATATAGTGAAAATTATAGCAAGAATTGGTACAATGCGCTTGCATCTATGCTTTCATTTTTTCGGAGAGTTTGTGCGTCGTTTGTTGCGCTAGCTTTTCTACTTTCGTTCTCACCTGCGCCAATCGCTCGCGCCGCAGTCTATTCTGCGTTGCAGGTCACGAATTCCGCTGGCGGTTCATTTTCCATGGCGCCGGGCGAGGTAAAAACCATCACCACAACATTTCAAAACACATCAGACTTTACGTGGAAAAATGACGGAGCAGGATACGTTTCACTCTACACGTACGCTCCAAAATATCGCACAAGCGTTTTCGATCCTGGCACATGGCTCTCGCCAAGCCAGGTGAAGCGCATGGCAGAAGTGTCGGTTGCAAAAGGCAAAGTAGGAACATTTACATTTCAAATCAAGGCACCAAAAACTGTCGGAACATACGCTGAAACATTCAAGCTCGCGTCAGAATCATATGCATGGTTCGATGGCGGGGAATTTACGTTGAATATTGCGGTGAAGAACACTTCAGCGGCGTCGACAAAAACAACCCCAAATACGTCGTCAGCATCGTCGCCTGTTGTAGAAGCATCGAATCACGCGTCGCTCTCAATGGTTTCCGCGAACAAGGTGAAGGCCGTTGCAGGGAAGTCGATTACCCTTTCCGCGGGATTTAAAAATACTGGAACCACAACGTGGAAAAACTACGGACTGCAGGCGCCGGACATGAGTATTGCATCGGCGGGATCGTTTAAGCACACATCGTGGAAAGGCGATGTTGTTGCAACGGCGACGTCGATGGTGAAGCCGGGGGAGACGGCATATGTGACATTTGCGATTACTGCACCAAAAACCAATGGGACGCACACGGCAAGATTTCAGTTCATGGCCAACGACGAGTCTGTTGATGACGCGTTTGTCTCGATCCCTGTCGAGGTGACTGGCGGCGCGGCAGAGGTGATTACTGCGCCAAAAGATTCGAGTGTTGATGACGGAAGTCAGAATGTTGCGTATATTTCTGAACCGACGATCCGTGTTGGTGTACTTATTGTTGATGAAGAAACCGAGAATGAGGTCGTCATTACGTCGGATCAGAGCGATTTCGACGTGAAGGATATTGACGGCAATCTTTTGGCAGAAATGAAAAAGGGGCAATCGGTGACCGCGGCGTGGAATGGAAAAACATATACATTCGATCGCGGGAAGGGAACGGAAAAAGTCTCGAGCGGTATTCGGTTTGTTCCAAAAACAGAGAACGCCATCATGACCGTGTCGAATTTTGATCGAAAAGTAACGCGCGGGTCGTCATTTACGGACAACACGTTCCGAAATATTCTCGAACTTCGATACAACACGCCGAATGATCGTACGTGGCTTATTAACGAGCTTCCGATGGAATATTATCTCCGTGGACTCGCAGAAACGTCGAACATTTCACCAGCAGAATTTCAGAAAACACTCATTACTGCTGCGCGAACGTACGCCTTTTACCACTGGAGCCGAGCAACAAAGCACAAGAGTGAATTTTTCCACGTCGATGCATGGCTCGACCAAGTGTACAAAGGCTACGGTCAGGAATTGCGCACACCAAACTTGACCGCGGCAGTTGATGCGACGCGTGGACGAGTGGTGACGTATCAGGGCGAGACGGCTATTACCCCGTATTTCTCTCGTAGTGATGGCCGAACACGAAGCTGGAGCGATGTATGGTTCGGCACTGTGCCGTGGTGTGTGGGCGTTCCGGTCCCGTCTGATGTTGGAAAGACATTATGGGGACACGGTGTCGGAATGTCGGCATCTGGTGCGCTCGCAATGGCGAATGACGGTCAATCGTACGATCAAATCCTGAAATATTTCTACACGGGAATCGATGTCACAAAAAAATGGGAATAATAAAAGCCCTCGCAATTTGCGAGGGCTTTTATTTAATCCGTCGGCATCTCCTCTTCATGCACCTGATGCCCATGATTCGTTTTACAAATCTTTGAAAGCCCACTAATCGCAATCTTCACGTCTTCGGGATTGTCGATGTTTTTAAATTGGAATCGTTCGCGTTCTGCGGCAGTTTGAATATACACGTCGCCGTAGGTCAGGAACGTCGCGAGTAATCCTTTTTGTTCGCTCGTGATGTCTTGAATCTGGTGGAGGTGTACTTCAGAGACCACGCGATTAAACAGTCCGAATTGTTCGGTGTTGATGATGCGTTCGTTGGTGACAATCCAGACATCGAGCCAATAATCGGTAAGCTCGGTAAATGTGAGAACCAGTACAACGAGAAGGTATGCAACGAGGATCGCCAGAAGCGCCGGCCCCCAGAAAACGTGTGCGAGGAGATTCGGGTTTGCAAGTTCAATGAGTGTTCCTACGACAACTGGGAGCACAAACAGCACACCGCTAAAAATGAAAATACGAATGAGATCAATCCAGTGTCGGCGGAGAAAGAGAACGACTTTCTCGTTTGGCATGGCGTTCGGAAGTGTTTCGAGGTTCATCATAGGCCGAAAGAAGATGTTCCACTTCCGGTGAACGGAAGAATGTCCCGAACATTCACGGTGCGTGACCACGAAACGTCGAGGAGTGCTGTTGCACCAAGAACAAGCACAAAACAATAGCTCACCACGTATACCAAAATCAGCGCAACGGCGCCGCGCCCAACGGTGCCATAGCGTGCAAGGTGAAAGACGTTAAAAAACAGAAACAGGACTGTGAACGCAACAACGAACCCAACCGGCACCAGGAGAATCCACAACGGAATGTCCATATGGACTAAGTATAGCAGGACGGAAAGTGAAGGAACGAATGTAAGGGATTATAGCTAATATTAGCCAACAATCTTGACTTTTCGGCTATTTTCTGCTATGATTATGGTCGGTACTGCATTCCCGCTTCTTTCACCCGGAGTCCTCAAAATGGACCTCAACACCGCCCTTTCTCTCGTCTCCTCCCTCTACTCCTCCGATGTTTCGCTCTTCGGCGCCGGCCAGCGAGCCAAACTCGAGGCTCTCCTCGCGGAGAAGGC
>CAIKHN010000006.1 GCA_903827265.1 Candidatus Uhrbacteria bacterium | reverse complement strand
TGAAAAGATGGCGAGTCTTTTAAACAAAACGGACCCCTTACGGGGTCCTCAGGTGCCGAATGGCAATTTGTAAGAATATGATATCACGAATTCTTGGAACGATCAAGTCGTAAATATGCTCAATCACATTGTCGTCAAAGGTGCGCGTCAGCACAATTTAAAAAACATCACGGTTTCGTTGCCGCGGAACCAGATGATTTGTATTACGGGATTATCCGGAAGTGGAAAGTCGAGTTTGGCGTTTGATACGATTTTCGCGGAGGGCCAGCGCAGGTACGTGGAATCATTGTCGGCGTATGCTCGGCAATTCTTGGGGCAGATGCAAAAGCCGGATGTTGATGAAATTGAAGGATTGTCGCCGGCAATTAGTATTGATCAAAAGGCGCACTCGAGAAATCCGCGATCAACCATCGCTACGATTACGGAGATCTATGACTACCTTCGCGTGTTGTACGCGCGTATTGGTGTTCCATTTTGTCCGAACTGTCACAAAAAAATCGAGAAGCTGACGGTGGACGAGATGAGTGACATTGTCATTCGCGACGTCGAGGGAATTGCGAAGTTGAAATCGGGTGATGAAGTTTTGATTCTTGCACCAATCATTCGCGGACGAAAGGGGGAATACTATCAATTGCTGTACGATCTTTACAACAGCGGATTCGCCAAGGTTCGCGTTGACGGAAAATTGTATCGCTTAAGCGAGAAGATTGAACTGTCGCGCTACAAGCAACACACGATTGAAGTTGTGATCGATACGTTGCCGGCAAGCTCGTTGCTTACGCCAAAGAAAGACGACCGTCAGCGTTTAAGCGAGGCACTCGAAAAGGCGCTTTCGCAAGGATCGGATCTCGCGATTGCGGTCATGCCAAACAAGGAGGAACGGTTGTTGTCGTCCAAATTCAGCTGCGTTGATTGTGGCTTCTCATTTCCAGATATCGAGCCGCGTCTGTTCTCGTTCAACAGTCCGTACGGTGCGTGTGCGGCGTGTTCAGGTTTGGGAACCGTCGATCTTTTCTCGTCAGAAATTTGCGAAACGTGTCATGGCGCACGTTTGCGCAAAGAAGCGTTGTCTGTATTTGTTGGCGGCAAATCGATTGTGGACGTGACGGCGATGAGTATCGACGCTGCGGTGACGTTCTTCCTTGAACTCGGATTATCAGATCGCGAGCGAACCATCGCGAGCGCTGTCCTTAAAGAGATTGAATCGCGCTTGTCGTTCATGCTCGACGTGGGATTGCACTACCTCACACTCAATCGAACCGCAGGAACGCTTTCAGGTGGTGAGGCGCAGCGTATTCGCTTAGCATCACAAATTGGATCGAGTTTGGTTGGTGCGCTGTACGTTCTCGATGAACCAACAATTGGATTGCATCAGCGCGATAACGAACGACTCATCGAAACCCTCGAGCATTTGCGCGACATCGGCAATACGGTGCTCGTTGTTGAGCATGATGAGGATACGATCCGCCGATCGGATTACATGGTGGAGATTGGTCCAGGAGCCGGAAAGCATGGCGGATATGTTGTAGCGGAAGGGAAGACGCCGGATGTATTCCAGAACAAGAAGTCTCGAACCGCCGCGTATCTTCGTGGCGATGCAAAGATCGAGGTCCCTGAGGAGCGACGCGATAGTTCGGTCGGCGCGATTAAAGTTCGAGGAGCCACCGAAAATAACTTGAAGAACATCGATGTTGATTTCCCGTTGCGTCGATTCATTTGTGTGACAGGTGTTTCCGGATCCGGAAAATCAACGCTCGCATACGATGTGATGTATAAGTCGATCGCGAAGAAGCTGTACGGTGGAAAGGACACGCCAGGTGCTGCGAAGTCTGTTCTCGGCGTGGAGTATATCGACAAGGCGATTCTTATCGACCAAGGCGCAATTGGCCGAACGTCGCGAAGCAATCCCGCAACATACACTGGCGCTTGGACGCCGATTCGAGAGCTCTTCACTGCAACTGAAGAGGCGCGGTTCCGTGGATATAAGCCAGGACGCTTCAGTTTTAACGTTCCTGGTGGACGATGTGAGAATTGCGAAGGCCACGGTGAGATCGAAATCGAAATGCACTTCTTGCCGACGGTGTATGTGACGTGTGAAGTGTGCAAGGGAAAACGATTCAATCGCGAAACGCTGGAGGTGCTGTACAAGGAAAAGAACATCAGCCAAGTGCTCGACATGACCATCGAGGAAGCTGCGCCGTTCTTCAAAGATATTCCCGAGATTGCTGATAAGTTGAAGGCGCTGAACGAAGTCGGTTTGTCGTACGTCACTCTCGGCCAGTCTGCGGCAACGCTCTCTGGCGGCGAAGCACAGCGTGTGAAGTTGGCGTCGGAGTTGTCAAAGCGACAAACGGGAAAGACGTTGTATCTTCTTGATGAACCAACAACCGGTTTGCACTTTGACGACGTGAAGCAGCTTCTCGACGTTCTCCATCGTCTCGTGGACAAGGGAAACTCCATGATCGTCATCGAGCACAACCTCGACGTCATCAAAACTGCCGACTGGCTTATTGACATGGGCCCGGAGGGTGGAGACCTCGGCGGCACCGTCGTCGGCGTCGGCACCCCCGAAGACATCGCCCGAATGCCAAAAAGCCATACGGGAAGATATTTGCGGAAGTATTTGAAGTAGTATTTGGCGAATGTTCGCAAAAAACGGCTTGACTTTCAAGCCGTTTTTTTGGTATGTTTTGCTTCCACCCGGTGAGTGATCATGAGTTTTGGCCCTGGGGTAACCTGTTTTCTTTTCGCTGTCGTGCTGATGGCAATTGTTGCTACGAGCTCGTTCAAGGGGAAGCCTGACAAGCAGGACGGCGAACAGTGACCTTGCTTTGAATCAACGAGACCGCCTCACGCACGCAGCGTGGAGGCGGTCTTCGATTTTCAGAATGATGTCATCCTCGCAGTCGTTCCTGTAGCTCCATCGCCTTGATGACATTTAGTAAAAGATAAGCGACCGTGAGCGGACCAACTCCGCCGGGGACGGGGGAGATAAATCCAGCGTGGCCGACGACGGATTCGGAAACGTCCCCGATGGTTTTGTCGCCAGATTTGTTTGCACCGACGTCGAGAACAACTGCAGACGGTTTTACCATGTCGGCGGTGACAAAATTCGCCATTCCAACGGCAACAATGAGAATGTCGGCGGCGCGAGTAATCGTTGCGAGTCCCTCTGCATTTTTAGGAACAAAAGTCGCCACAACGCCGGCATCGCGAAGAAGTTCAATAATTGGTTCAGCAAAAATTTGTGAGTTTCCAAGAATGACGGCAGTCTTTCCGCGAAGCGGAATTCGGGTTGCTTGAATGAGTCGCATGAGCGAAAGCGCAGTAGGCGGCACAAGATTCGGTGCGCTCGCAAGAAGAAGTCGGCGATTTTCTGTGTGGAATCCGTCGACGTCTTTTATTGGCATGATGGCACGAATAATTGCGTCAGTATCCTGATTCCCCGGAAGCGGAAGCTGAACAAGAATGCCGTTAATATCTTTACGCTCGTTGAGCTCTTGTACTTTCGCAATAGCATCTTCGGTGCTGATATCGGCCGGACATTCATGGCGTTCAACGTAAATACCAACTTCTTTCGCTGCCTCCATCTTTAAGCGAACGTACAGTTGTGATGCGGGATTCTCGCCAATCAAAATAACCGCGAGGCCCGGAGGCGTTTCCATTGCTTCGACGCGAATTCGCGCTTTGTCGCGAATCGTTTTCGCAAGAACTTTTCCGTTGAGAATTTCGGTCATACGTTGTTTCGCTTCTGCGTTGGTGAATCTTGTTCAGTTCCGTTATCCCCGCCTGCGTGGGGATGACTGAGTGTGAGTTGATCATTTTGTGTAGGTGAGATTCGGATACAGCGGGAATCCTGACATCAATGTTCGGACGTCGTCGGCAATACTCCTCAGCATAGCAGGATCGGTGTGGTGCTGAATTGCGCGGTCGATCCACTCGGCAATAATCGGCATGTGTTCGACGTTTAATCCTCGAGTGGTGATGGCTGGAGTTCCGAGTCGGATTCCTGAAGGATCCATTGGTCCACGTGGATCATTCGGAATCATATTTTTGTTGACGGTGATTCCTGCGGCATCGAGTGCGATCTCTGCTTGTGCGCCGGTAACACCCTTTGTGCTGACGTCGATAAGGAGCAAATGATTATCGGTTCCGCCGAAAAGCAATGTGAATCCGCGTTTTGAAAGTTCGTCGGCTAAGATTTTCGCGTTGGCGCGAATGCGTTTTGCGTATGTTTTAAACTCTGGCTGTAACGCTTCGCCGAATGCCACTGCCTTTGCGGCAATCGTGTTCTCGTGCGGTCCGCCTTGTAAGCCAGGGAATACGGATTTGTTGATTGCCTTTGCGTGAATTTCTTTGCACATGATCATTCCGCCGCGTGGCCCGCGAAGGGTTTTGTGCGTGGTTGTGGTGACGACGTCGAACAGTGGAACGGGGTTATTCATTTCTCCGCCAGCAATAAGTCCAGCGATATGCGCAATGTCTGCCATCGTGAGCGCTCCAACCTCGGCAGCGATCGCGGCAATGCGAGCGTAATCAATTTCTCGAGTGTATGCAGAGTAGCCGACGAGAATCATTTTTGGTTTGTGCTCGCGTGCAAGGCTTTCGATCTCTTCGTAGTCAATAGTACCGTCAGCGGTCGTTTTATAGCGAAGGAAATTGTAGCGTTTTGCCGCATCAGTAACAGGATGGCCGTGTGTGAGGTGGCCACCGTGTGAAAGATCCATGCCAAGAATCGTGTCGCCTGGTTGAAGGAGCGCGGCGTACACGGCGTTGTTTGCCGGTGCGCCAGAGTGCGGCTGAACGTTCACGTGTTCTGCGCCAAACAATGCTTTTGCACGATCGATGGCGATGGATTCAATGGTGTCGATGTGTAAACAGCCGCCGTAGTAGCGTTTGCCTGGCAGACCTTCTGCGTACTTGTTTGTTGCAACGCTTCCGAGCGCGGCAAGGACAGCTTCAGAAACGAAGTTTTCGGATGGAATCATTTCCAATCCGTGGCGCTGACGTTCGAGCTCATTTTGCATGGCCTGCGCGATGTCGGTGTCGTGCGAGAATGGTGTCATAGATGGAAGAAGGATAGACGTTTTCCTCTGTTCTGTGAAGAATTCATCAAATCGCCAATTTGTGATAGGATTTTCTCATATGGAGAAAGACGACAAACAGGAAATTCTTTCCGCAATTGCTGAGATTTCAAAAGAAGTTAAAATATTATCGAATAAAGTCGATACGAATCATGAGGAAGCGATGGACGCTATTCATATGCTTTCGTCCTCGACCGATGAACGTTTCAATGCTGTTGACCATCAGATTTCTGGAATCCGAAATGAAATGGTAACGAAGGACTATTTGGATCGGAGGTTTGCGAACCAAGAAATGGAGACGATGAATCGTGTTGAGACGTCGCTTGTTCGACGATAGCTATGACGCTTGCTGATAAATTCCGAGAACGATTTGGGGTGCAGTTTAAGGAGCGCGAGCCTTTAGGAAAACATTTGAATATCCGTATCGGCGGGCCGGCGAAATGGTTTGTTGAGGCGCGGAACACGCAGGATCTTATTGATGCCGTGAACATGGCACAGGACTTTTCGGCGGAATATTTTATTCTCGGCGGTGGTTCAAATACGCTCGTTTCGGATGAAGGTTTTCCCGGTCTTGTTATTAAAGCAGCGAATCGTGCGATGCGTGTAGAAGGTCGTCGAGTGTTCGCTGAAGCTGGCGTGATTTCTTCTGCTGCAGCTCGTGCGAGCGCCGAGGCCGGCCTTCGTGGGTTTGAGTGGGCGGTGTCGCTTCCGGGGACGATCGGCGGCGCGGTGCGCGGAAATGCGGGTTGTTTTGGTGGAGAAATGCGTGATTCGATTGAGTCGGTGCGTGTTCTTCGTCGTGGAACAGTGATAGTGCTGTCGAATGATGATCTGCATTTCGGATACCGTCATAGTTTGTTGAAGGAGATCGACAACGATGACGTCGTCCTTGATGCTGTACTGAAACTCGAGGTTGGGAATCGTGATGAAGCGCTCGCACAGATTGAAAAGAATCTTGCTGGCCGCAAAGCGACGCAACCACTTGGCGCGTCTTCAGCTGGATGCATGTTTAAGAACTTTGAATGGGTTGATCACGCGCAAATTGCGCAATTACAGCAAACATACGATGTGCCTCAGGAGTTTATCGACCGTAAGCGAATTCCAGCTGGATGGATTATCGAAAAGCTTGGATTGAAAGGAACGGCGGTTGGCGACGCGGAGGTGTCGATGCAACACGGGAATTTTTTACTGAACAAAGGTCATGCAACAGCTGAGGATATTCTTCGGCTTGTTACGCGAGTGAAAAAGCGCGTCGCCGATGAAGTTGGTGTGGAATTAGAGGAAGAAGTGATGCATTTTGGCTTCTAGGAGGATAACGTCATTGTACGTTTTTTGAATCGCGGTATAACTAAGGGGTCAGGTCTTTACCTTTTACTTTTCCATATGCGCATCACCGAAATCCAGGGAACGAACATCGAACTTACGGATGCAATTCGGAATTATGTGACAGAAAAAGTTGAAAGCATTGCGCGCTTTGCGAAGCGTTTTGAGCCATGCGATGTTGCTGTTGAAGTTGGAAAGACAAGCGAGCATCACAATAAGGGCGATGTGTTTTTTGCAGAATTGAATGTTGCCGTTCTTGGAGATGTTGTTCGCGCACATGCGGAGCGCGACGATTTGTATGCAGCGATCGACGAAGCAAAGGACGACGTAAAACGTCAGCTTATCGATATGAAAGAGAAAATGATGGACGCTCGGATCGATAGCGCGGAAGACGATGAACTGTTGAGTGAGGAAGAGGAAGAAGAGGACGAAGAGGGGCTCGCGGTCGAAAACGAAATTGAAGCGTAAGTATGCAACTCGATTCGTATCGTCACGTGCACTGTGTTGGCGCGGGTGGAATTGGCATCAGTGGCGTGATGAAATTTTTGTTTGCAAAAGGCGTTTCGGTTTCGGGAAGCGATGCAAAGCAGTCAATCATTACGGACGGTCTCGTCGAACTTGGAATTGCGGTATCGATTGGGCACGCCGCATCGAACATTCCATCGAATACGGATCTTGTTGTGTACACCGAAGCGGCAACCGAAGAAAATGTGGAGCGAGTCGAGGCGAAGACGCGGAACATTCCGCAAATGGGACATTTCGATTTCCTTGGTGAACTCTCGAAGGACTATCGAACGATTTGCATTACGGGAACAAATGGCAAGTCGACGACAACGGCAATGACGGGAAAGATTTTTATCGATGCCGGATTCGATCCGACCGTGTTTGTTGGGTCGATCGTGTCGGGGTGGAAATACGGAAACGTTGCAGTTGGTGGGAGCGATATTCTTATCATTGAAGGTGACGAGTATAAACAGAAGATGGTGAAACTTTGGCCAGAAACGACAGCGATCACGAATATTGAGGAGGATCATCTTGATGTGTATCGCGATCTTGATCACATCGTTGCAACGTTCCAGGAACTCGTAGACAAAACAAAAGGGAAGGTGTTTGTGAATCGTGAAGATGCGAACTCGATGAAGCTTGTCGGGTCGTCAATTGTGCAGTTTGATGCATTGGTGATCGGTGAGACCAAACTTACGATTCCCGGCGCGTTTAATCGCATGAATGCATCGGCAGCGGCGATTGTTGCGCAGGAATACGGAATCGATCGCTCGGTAATTCTGCGATCGCTGGAAGAATTTTCTGGAATCTGGCGCCGATTCGAGCGCGTTGGAACATTCAACGGCGCACAGATTATTTCGGATTACGGACACCACCCAACTGCCGTGAAAGGGACGGTAAAGGGCGCGCGAGAATTTTTTCCATCGAATCGCATTGTACTTTTGTTCGAACCGCATCAACACAACAGAACTAAAGAATTATTCAGTGAGTTTGCGGAATCATTTGGTGGCGCTGATGTACTGATTCTTTCCGAAATTTACGGCGTGTTAGGTCGCACTGAGGAGCGAGACGAAACTGTATCGAGCAAGACGTTGTTAGATGCCGCGATGCGTTCGGTGAATCCGCCGAAAGAAGGTTTTTACGCGAAAGATTTACTCGAAGCCGAAGCGAAACTTCGGGAAATGATTCAGCCGAACGATATCGTTATCGTTATGGGTGCCGGCGATGTCGACGGTGTGGCGAGAAATTTGGTGCGTTAACACTCGCAATTTGGAATGTATAAAAATGATTCACGCCGCCTCGTCCCAATGGGTCGAGGCGGCGTTCGCGTTTGCGCCTAGGCGCGAGGCTTGATGGTTGGGCGACCGATGGCATTCCCATGAGGGAAGATCTTGAATGCGTGATCGCCGTTGGTGACCAGGATTCGTCCTTCGGCGTCCGGAGAGGGGAGCGATGACCGGTGAAGGATGTATTCGTAGACGTCGATTTCGGTCCAGGCACCTTTGCTCCACCGCGCCATCCAGCGGAATCGGAGCACGATGTAGTGCTGGGCGTTGACGGTGATCTCGAGAATTTCTCCACGATCCGCGACCAACAGGCTTGCGCTGATCGAGGCTTCTTTTCCGACGTGTTGAGTGAATCCTCCTGTTTCTCCTGCCTTGGTGGTGTGAAGTTCTGCTTGGTGGCCGTCGTTCATGGTGACTCCTGCGGGGACAATGGGAGCGTAGCACTTCAGAAACGGAACCGCCACCCCTCCATTCGGAGGAAATGGCGTCGTTTCAGGTGTGGAGTGCGTTGGCTGGGCGAGTGAGTCGCCAAGCACGGGAATTTCCGTAGTTGACGGTTATTGCGCCTTTGCTGTTGGGAGCGGGGATGCTCGTGCAGGCGAGGTCGAGGTCCATGGGGCTATCTGTCGGTGCCCAGCCGTTGCTTTCAGGACTTCGTTTTTCAACGCTCGAGAAGCGAACGGAGAGCATCGATTCAGACGCGGTGAGGTCGAGGATGTTTCCCCGAATCCCGGTTCGCTGTCCTGTGATAATTTGAAGCGTGCCTCCGATGTAGGACGGGCAGTTGAGGTCCAAGGGGGAGATGACTTTGTCGGTGACCATTGCAAGCATGGCATGTCCTCGTGGCGCACAGTACCAAAGGAGAATTAAGTTGTCACCTTGTGAAATCGGCCAAGTTCTGGCACAATTTGGCCATCTATGGCTTTCTCTCTTTCCACGATTTTCGGTGATCCAAACGCAAAAGTTGTAAAGAATCTCAGGAAAGATGTTGAGAAAATCTCTGGCTTTGAAGAGGCTCTTCAAAAACTCTCAGCCGAAGAGCTCAAAGGGAAAACACAGGCGTTCCGTGAGCGACTTGCAAACGGCGAAACGCTCGATTCCATGGCACACGAGGCATTCGCTGTGGTGCGTGAGGCGAGTAAACGCGTGCTTGGTCAACGTCATTTTGACGTCCAGCTCATGGGTGGACTCACGCTCCATCGCGGAGCAATTGCAGAAATGCGAACCGGTGAAGGAAAGACTCTCACGTCAACTGCGCCAATGTACTTGAACGCCTTAACAGGAAAGGGCGCGCATTTGGTGACTGTGAACGATTATTTGGCAAAGCGTGACGCAGTATGGATGGGCCGTGTGTTTGCATCGCTTGGCTTAACCGTTGGATGTATTCAGCACGAAAGCGGTTATGTGTATGACGCGGAGTACAAAGCCGAGGTTCCGCCAGAAGGTGGCGAAACGACCGCGGCGTTTCATGTTGCATCAGACTCGCTTCGACCGGTTAGCCGAAAAGAGGCATATGCCGCAGATATTACGTACGGAACAAATAACGAATTTGGATTCGATTATTTGCGTGACAACATGGCGAGCCGTGCGGAGGACGTTGTGCAGCGCGGATTGCATTACGCAATTATTGACGAGGTCGATTCCATTCTCATCGACGAAGCGCGCACACCACTGATTATTTCTGCGCCAGCACAAGAATCAACGGATTTGTATTACCGATTCGCCGACGTCATCAAGCACTGCGTTGAAGGTGAAGATTTTAATGTCGACGAAAAAATGCGCGTGTCGACATTTACGGAAAACGGTTTACAGAAATTGGAGCGTTTGCTGAACGTGAAAAACCTGTATGAGGAAGGATTGGCGATGGTTCACCATGCCGAACAAGCGTTAAAGGCGCATGCGCTGTTTAAGGTTGATCGCGATTACGTGGTTCGTACTGGTGAAGTGGTTATTGTCGACGAATTCACGGGCCGAATCATGGAAGGTCGTCGATATTCGGAAGGTCTTCATCAGGCAATCGAGGCAAAGGAAGGGGTAAAAATTCAGCGCGAAAGCAAAACGCTTGCAACGATTACATTCCAGAATTATTTCCGCATGTACGAAAAGCTTTCTGGCATGACCGGAACAGCGTCGACAGAAGCTGAGGAGTTTGCGAAAATTTACACGCTCGACGTTGTTACTATTCCAACAAACCACGAAGCAAAGCGTAAAGACTTGCCTGATCGTATTTACAAAAACGAAATGGGAAAGTGGATGGCGGTGGTTGAAGAGGTGAAACGCTTGAACGAGATCGGCCAGCCGGTGCTTATCGGTACGGTATCGATCGACAAGAATGAAGCGCTCTCAAAGTTTTTGACGGCTGCGGGAATTATTCACAACACACTGAACGCAAAGAATCACGAGCGTGAAGGAGAAATTATTGCGCAGGCAGGTCGCAAGGGCGCCGTGACACTCGCGACGAACATGGCTGGCCGCGGTGTCGACATTTTGCTTGGTGGAAACCCGGTCGATCCGGCGATGGCGGAAGAAGTGCGAAAGCTTGGCGGGTTGCACGTCATCGGAACGGAGCGCCATGAGTCGCGACGCATCGACAATCAGCTGCGTGGTCGTGCTGGCCGACAAGGCGATCCGGGAAGTACGCAGTTCTTTGTATCGCTCGACGATGATTTGATGCGCATCTTCGGTAGTGATCGTGTGAAGGGAATGATGGATACTCTTGGCATTGATGACGCAACCCCAATCGAAAGCAAAATGGTGACACGTGCTCTTGAAAAATCGCAGCAGCGCGTAGAGGGTCACCACTTTGATACCCGTAAGCACGTGTTGGAATACGACGATGTGCTAAACAAACATCGCACCGCCGTGTACAACGAGCGCAAGGAAGTCATGAAGAGCGAAGAAAAGGCACACGAACTTGTCATGTCAACAATCGAGAAGGAAATTGAACGTGTGGTGTTCTTCCACACAAGCAAGGCAGACGCCGATGTTCCAAAAGACTTTATCGATGACGAATCTGCAGGAAAGCCAGATTGGGATCCGCAGGAAATCGTCGAGAGTTTGAGTACGGTCGTAAAACTCGAAGACACAGAATCGAACGCGATTCGCGAAGAGCTTTCGACGCTTTCAATCGACAAAGAAAAGCTCGCGCATCAGCGAAGTCACGTGATTGAAATTGTGAACGGCGCGATTCGCAGAGCATACGACGGTGCTGTCGAAAAATTTGGCGATGCACAATACCTCATGGCGCTTGAGCGTAATATTTTGTTGCGTGCAAACGATACGCTTTGGATGCAACACTTGGACGACATGACGTACTTGCGCCGTACTATCGGCCTGCAAGGCTACGCGCAGCGTGATCCTCTCGTGGAGTACAAACGCGAATCGTATCGCTTGTACAACACGATGCGTTCAGAACTCGGCCGCGAAGTTGCGTACAACCTCTTCAAGATTATCGATCAATCTCTTGCAGCAAAGGCGATGTTTGAAGCTGCTCCTCAACTCATGCGCAATGCCGTGCAATTCCTTTCGCAGCAATCCAGTGGAGGAACAACGGTGATTGACGTTCCTGCTGAAACTCTCCCCCTTACGAAGGGGGAGTCGGAGGGGGTCACAGCTTCAAAGGACCCTCGTCCGAACGAACCATGTCATTGCGGAAGTGGAAAGAAGTTCAAGAAGTGTCATGGGAAATAAATTCCGTATGAAGAACATATTCCAAGTACTGTTTTGTGTGGGGTATTTTCTTCTTGGTTTGTGGTCTTCCTACGAACTTGG
>CAIKHN010000005.1 GCA_903827265.1 Candidatus Uhrbacteria bacterium | reverse complement strand
CTCGCTTTCTCCATTACCGCCTGGATGTCGTTGAATTTTGAAAATGTGGCCATAGCTATTTCAAATCAAATCCCATCTTGGTCAAATGCCCTTCGACTTTTTTCGTGAGCATCTCTACGTCCTTGGTGATTTCTGGCATTGGTTCCGCATAGCGTTCGGCCAATTCTTTGACCCTGCCCGCAAGCGTATGCGAAAGCCGATCCACTTCACCCAAGACTCGAGCGGAAAGCTCGTCCATCCATTTGCGCTCTACAACCAGCATTTTTATTTCTTCAATCGCAAGAGACGGATACTTCGTCAGTACCTTTTTCTCCAAATCTTTCTCGGCATCTTTGATCGCTTTCTTAGTGTCAGCTTCTTTGTCGAACAGAGCCGCGTACTTCTCCAGTACTGCGAATTCGTCTGCATCGTCAGCACTGTTTTTTATTTCCTTTACACGACGCTGCACCTCAGCTTTCTTGATCTTGTCATTATCAATCACTTCAGAGAGCAAACCTTCTTCGCCGCCATGCTCGTCTTTCAAGGTTTCCATATCAACCCCCACCTGCTCGAGAGCTGCATTTAGCTCGTCGATGGTCGCTTGCTCTTTAGCAAAATAAGTCTTGATCGCAAGCGAGATCGGAATGAGCCGACCCTCTAGACCGGCGAGTCCTTCAACATCTTTCTTTTTGCCCTTGTTTTCTTTTTGTAAACGAATAACTTCGTTACCGAATTTCCAGCCGTCAACGGTGATGATATGCGTGTCGTCCTGCATCACTTCTTCCCAGTACGCCATGAGATGCTGGTAGATGTCGTACTTCTCAATCAATCGCACGCTATCGCAAGCAGAAAGCAAATCATAAGATACTTTTTGGATGATGGCCTTGGGATGATTGGTGCTCTCAATAGTTTTGAGGAATTCGGTCGAAGCGCCTTGCCACTTGCCGAAGGTAGCAAGTACCTGCTTTCTAAAAGTTTCAAACTCCGGATGTGTAAGAACCGTTTTCTTGATTTCGTCATGCGGAATCATCACCTCGCTATATCCTTTCCGCGCGCTTTCTTTGAAAAGAGATTTCCGTAGTGTCGGACAAATATCCCAATACGCGGACAGTGCGGCGATGTCTGCATCTGGAATCCCGCCTTTGAGGTGCGCCTCGATGTCTTGAATGTCTTCCGGCTCCTGCGTATCGATATAGCGCGGGAGGTTAAGATTGTATTCATTCTTCTGTATCTCTTCCTTGTTAACGAATCGTGAAAACTTTAGCGTCTCAAGTTTGCCGTTCCAGGTGTCTGTGATTTTACGGATGTCCTGCTCACGCAACCGATTCTTATTACCGTCTTTCACAAAGCCTTTCGAGGCGTCGATCATGAAAATGCCTTTACGATCGTTCGCACCAGACTTATCCAAAACAATAACGCAAGCCGGAATACCGGTGCCGTAGAACAGGTTTGCTGGAAGTCCGATAATGCCTTTGATGTATCCGCGATCGATAATATTTTTACGGATCTCCGCTTCGGCGTTACCTCGGAACAAAACGCCATGCGGCAGAATCACCGCTCCGGTCCCAGTGCTTTTAAGCGATTTCAAAATGTGCAGTAGAAAAGCAAAATCGCCGTTCTTTTTTGGTGGAATACCAAAGCCGTCAAAGCGGCCGAACTGATCGTGCTCCGGATCGAAACCATTACGCCATGATTTAAATGAGAAAGGAGGATTGGCTACAACGTAGTCGAATGTTTTGAGCGCACCGTTGTCCGTAAATAGTGGATTCGAGAGGGTGCTCTGACCCTTCTTGATCTCGGCAGTTGATTTGTCGTGAAGCCACATGTTGAGCGTGGCGAGCCCGGCCGTAGCGTTATCAAGCTCTTGTCCGTAGATGGAGATGCCTTTTGGTGCTTCGTCAGCAACCTTCAAAAGAAGCGAGCCGCTGCCACAGGTCGGATCGTAAACGGTCTGCATCATTCCTGCGGCTTTGTTTGCATCGATGACCCTGGCGAGAATGCGCGAAACTTCCGCCGGGGTATAAAATTGCCCCTTGCTCTTTCCGGACTCCACGGCAAAATGCTTCATCAAATATTCGTACGCATCACCCAAAAGATCATCCCCCTCTGCCCGATTATTGCTGAAATCCAAATCAGGATTTTCGAAAATGGCAATGAGATTGGATAGCCGATCCTGCATGTCCTTGCCCTTGCCCAGCTTCTCTTCGTCATTAAAATCCACAGCATCGATAACACCATGCAATCCGTTCGCTTCGGCTAACGCGCTCAAAACCTTGTTGATGCCTTCACCGATATCAGGCTTGCCCTTGAGGGCTACGAGATCCGCAAAACCACCACCGGCGGGCACGTCAACGATCTGGTCGGATTTACCCGCGTACTTATCCGAGACATATCGGACAAACAAAAGCACGAGGACGTAGTCCTTATACTGCGAAGCGTCCATGCCGCCGCGCAATTCGTCGCACCCTTGCCAGATAGAGCTATAAAGCTGTGATTTTTTGACGGCCATATTCAAGAAATACTAAAGCGATTGTACTTGAATAAATTAACACACGCCCACGACTGTACACAGAGGCTAAATATTTTTTATATGCACCCTCGACTTTATTACCGCCATCGCCAATATCAGCACCGTCGCCAATGGCGCCCCCCATTGTGGCACATGCACACCGAATGCTTCGAGCATCATCATCATGCCCAAAATTAGCAATGAGTACATCGCACCGTTTTTGAGGTAGATGTACTTCTTAATCGTTTCGATGTTCCCCACCGTCAGCTGGCGCACCACCAGCGCGCCGATGCCGTTGCCGATCAAAATAAGTGGGACGGAGAGGGTGAAGGCGAAGGCGCCGAGGACGCCGTCGATCGAAAACGTTGTGTCGATGGCTTCGAGGTAGAGAATTTTGCTGATGTCGGAACGCTTTGTGTTGCCGGAGAGAAGCTCTTCTTCTG
>CAIKHN010000004.1 GCA_903827265.1 Candidatus Uhrbacteria bacterium | reverse complement strand
TCATGGCTACCACTACTGCCCCCACGGGCACCACCGCGGCTCCGGCCGCAGCCCCCGTCACCCCGGCGGCGTCTCCGGCGCCTCGACGAATCGAAGACGTCGTCTCCGGCGCCTTCAACGCGGACGAACAGCAGATCATCATCTGCATCGCCGAGATCCTCCGCAAGGAAGGAAAGCCCGGCGTCGACATCGTTCGCGAAGTGGAAGGCGACTCGAACCTCGCACTCATCGCGTGGCTCGACTGCGTGCACGCGAGCCCGAGCGCGCTTCGGGAACAGCTGACCACCAGCAGCGAGGCCATGGTGGCCTCGGACGAGATGGATGTCCAATTCCGGCTCGGCATCGCAACCGATCCCGCCGTCGAAGCCGCATGGGCAGGCGCGGCGGCCATGGTCGTTCGGACCAACCGGACGGCGATCGAGTTCGCCTTCATGGGCTACAACCACCGGCACCCGCAGAACGGGCTGGCGGCGAAGGTCGAGGACATCCTCGACGGCCTGAACCTCCTCGCCGGCGTGGGCGTCCCGCGTGGAAAGTTCGCCGCGATGCAGAGCGCCGTGCGTGGCGCCATCACCGGCGCGCAGATCGGCATCGGCGTCGTGACGTTCACCCTGTTCTGCTGCGTCGTGCTCGCGCTGGTGGCGACGTACAGCCCCGAAAACCTCCACGGTCTCACCACTGTGAGCTTCTACGGGCTGGAACTCACCGCCATGATCGTCATCCTCGCCAACTTCCGTCGGCAGACCGGACGCGCCCTCGCCTACCAGGCAACGGCGCTGATCGTCTCGATGGGCGTGCTCCCGATCATCGCCGGCGTGGGGTTCCTCCTCGCGACGATGCTGACGAAGGATCCGCAGAGCTGGGTGGACTTCACCATGACCTGGGTCCTCGTCAACGCGTGGAACCTCGTCAGCGTGGGCCTCGCCCAGAAAGGCGTGAGCCTCTTCGCGCACATCGAGAGCACGGTGGAACGGATCTTCGGTAAGAGCGCCTCGGAACAATTCGGGAAGCTCGCGAAGGAGAACCTGTGGCTCACCCGCATCGGCACCACCATCGCGTTCGCGGTGAGCCTCGTGTGGGTCTTCGTCTTCCCGCTGAACGTGTACGGAGTCGGCAACCCCGACCGCATGCTCATCATCGGCGTCCTCGTCCTCGTGGCGTTGCCGGTGGCGCTGACCTCGACCCTGCAGAACAGCACGGACATCGGCGCGTACGCTGCCCACGTCCGCGATGACAAGAAGGCGACCGATCGTGGCGACTACAAGGCTGGCAAGATCGCCATGCGCTACATCCTCCCCATCACGCTCGTCGTGATGATGGCGGTCACCATCGGCGGAATCGCCAAAGCCAGCGCGAATCCCGGCAGGATCGGGCGCGTCGCCGAGCAAACCAGCAAGGCGACGGACAAAGCGCTCGACTTCGTGGACAACAAGCTCGGAACCAACACTAAGCCGAAGGCCACGACGTCGGCCGCGAACGCGAAGTATTGCACGGAACACCCCACGGACCACACGTACCCCTGCAACTAGGGGAGGTGGTCGCACGAGAGACCCTCGACGTCCGAAAGGATGTCGGGGGTCTTCTTCATTTCATTACAAACAAAAGACGAGGCGCAATAGCCTCGTCTTTTAAAACCCTTTTGAAATTATCCTGTGGCTGTTGCCAATTGTTCAATAACGAATGTGCTGATTGCGTATGCCGAGAGCAAGATGATCAAACCAACAACAGACGTGATGAGAATGTCCTTTGCCTTGTCCACTTTCTTCGAGTCTCCCTGTGCTGTCATCCAGGTGAAACCTGCCCAGATGATGAGAAGCAAGAAAATGACACCGAGAACGCTCAACAATGCAGAAATAAGTTTACCGATGGTTGCGGTGAGATCTTCTGATCCAAGCGATGCATCAGAATTCACGTCAGCGAGATTCGTTGTGAGATCAGGAACTGCGTGAGCAACTGGTACTCGTAATGCTGCACCGAATGGCAGTGCAACGAGTGCTGCGCCAATGAGAACGTTCTTTAACTTCGACATACGATGTTCAAAATATTATGTGAATAGTGTATCACGTTGAGAAAATAGCCGCTGTGGATGATTGCCCGAGATAAACGCTCTCATTTGAGACCAGTTTCGATGAAGGGCGAGGAAAGCTTCTGAGACGTACTTCTTGGTACGTTGAAGAAGTTTCCGAAGGCCTGAGTCGAAAATGGGCCAAATGCGAGTGTTTATATGCCGCCAAACCCTCCGGCGAAACCGATTGTTCCCACAACCATATACGAAATGCCGTAGGAAAGAACAAGGATGATTAACCCGATAATTCCCTGGCTCAGAATGTCCTTCGCCTTTGTGACTTTCTTTGAATCTCCTTGTGCCGTCATCCAAAGCCAGCCTGCGTAGAGCGTCAGAAAAAGAAAAACTATTCCGAGAATGCCGAAAATTGCAGTGATGATTCCATTAATAAACGTAAAGATCGTTGTTGTTGGTGCAGTGCCGCCATACGCAGCGTTCGCACCCTTCGAAAGGGCATCCCCGTTAGTAAATGGCGCAGCAATTGCGGCAAGAATTCGACTCATACACTAGGTTACGGATCCAGAAGTAATTGCACTCAAAATTGCGTTGGTAAGAACATACGATGCAACAACAATCACCAAGCCAACAGTTGCCGACACCAATGTGTCCTTTGCTTTGTCGATTTTCTTTGAATCCCCCTGCGCCGTCATCCACATCACGCCGGAATACACTGCCAAACAGAAGAACACCAAGCCAACTAAGCCGAAAATCGGTTGGATAATTTTATTCCCAACAAAATATGCAATCGAAGAGTTGCTTCCGACCCACGCCGAACCAAATGCTTCAGTTCCCGTCTTTGAAAGACCGGTACTCGACGCATCAATGGTGGTGAGTGATAACAGTGTTCTCATAGTGCAGGCCCCGAAGCAGGCTTCGAGGCGAGCGTCATGAGAAAACTTATCCTGCGGTTGCGCCAACAATGGAACTAATCACGAACGACGCGATTGCATATGCCGAAAGAATAATTGCCAAACCAATAATTCCGGCAATAATAAGCTTCTTTGCTTCGCCAACTTTTTCGTCGTTTCCACCGGCAGTCATCCACTTAAATCCACCCAAGAGAATAATCACCACCGCAACAACGCCAAGGAATCCAAGGGCGACACGAATTAATTGACCAATCGTGTCGGTAAGATTTCCCTGTCCCAAACCAGTAGCATCACCAAAATCCTGGCTAAGCAAATCTGATGAATCCAACTGACCAGAAGCTGCATGAACCGTTCCCAGTCGAACAAACGGAAGTGAAATAGCGAGTCCAAGAACGACGCTCATCGCGAATCGCACAAGAGATTTCATCATACGAAAGAAGAATAAATGTTAGGAAGAGTATATCACGACGCAACGCCGGTGGTGATTCCTGTGAGTAATGCGTTCACCAATGCGTATGATGCAAAGATGATAACAAGGCCAAGCACCGCCCAGGTTACTGTGTCTTTGCCCTTCGTTACCTGTTTTGAATCGCCACGCGATGTCATCCACAACACACCGCCATACACAAACATCGCAAGCGCCAACGTGCCAAGAATCGAAAGTGCGGCAGAAATCACGCGTCCGAAAATGACGCGAACGTCAGTCTCGCCGAGTGGATTAATAAGGCTCACAGTCGACGCCGCAAAGGCGAATGTTGGAGAGAGCGCAATAACCGGAACAACAAGCGCAAAAAATACTTTTTTCATACATTATTGAGTAGTAAAAATGCCTGTTGTTGGTGTTCCACCGGTAACACTTTGATTCACTGTCGTTTCAAGATTCGCGCTTGGCGGGGTTCCCGTTCCTTTCGTCGTCAGGCCAGACACAATAAAGTTAATTGCGACGTATGCGCCAAAAATAATGCACAAACCAATAACGCCTGCAGTCATCGCCTCTTTTCCAGCGCCAACCCATTTTGATTCGCCTCGTGAGAACGTCCATTTGAATCCACCATAAATGAACACGAAAAGTACGGCGGTTCCGCTAATACCCAAAATGAACGTCGAAAGATTCACAAACACCTGTAGCGCATCGGATAGCGAACAATTTCCTGTATCACGGCATGCGCATGCAGCAGGCTTGCCGTCGACATTTGCCGGACAAATCCCTGCAAAAATAATCCCCTGCGACGCAGTGGTCGACGAGTTAATGTCTGTAAACTGCGTTTCAAGGTCTGCCGCGCGAACCGGTGCTGCGCCAGCAAAAACGCCAAACACTGATGCGAGAACACAACTTGCAAGAGCAAATTTCAACGCGCGAAACATATAAGGAAAGTATAGCACGCGCCGAATTACTTCTTTACAAGTATGTTTGTGCAATCACACGAGCCGCGTTGTCGACTGCTTTCTGTGTGTCGTCACCGTAGGTTCGTCCCAAGAAATCATCGATGAGTTGATTCATCGCTTTCTCCTCGGCATCAACATCACGTCCGCGATACCATGTTTTTGCCGTTAACAACTGTGCCGCAAACACACCCAAGTCTTCATCGTTCAACTGGCTCGCAACAAGCGAACGCAACGCGGTTGGCTTCTTTGCATCAGAAAGGAAGCTTGTAACGTTCGCCTCATCAGTCGCGAACAAAATGAAGTCCCACGCGTAGTCCTGTTGCTTTGAATCTTTCGACACGCCTTCTGCCCAATAATTTCCGTAGTTTACCTGCTGCGTCGCATCGCCAGTGCTAATTTGCGGCAATGCCGACACGGCAACGTTCAACTTTGGGGCAAGTGTACGAATAATTGGCAAGTGATAGCTGTACCCCAAGAACATTGCGGTTTGGCCGTTTACAAATGCATCGAGTGACGACGGCATCGTGTCGTTCCATGTGTACACCTCTTTGGTTGGGTTTGCGAAATCGGTATAAAACTGCACCGCCTGCACCCCTGGAGGCGTTTCACGGGAAAATCCGCTTGGAACATCGTTCAACGTTACGCGGCCGCGATCGTCCACCATCTGCACACCGTTTTGCATCATGAGAACAGAAAGAATGTCCGGTGCGCGTTCGACATTCTCTGACGTCCCCATACCAACAGCTGACTGCGTAATTTTTCCCGCAGTATCAATTTTTGTTAACGTTTTCACCGCTTCCTGAAAATCTTTCCACGTTGCCGGTGGCTGCGGAATTCCTGCAGCATTCAACATGTCCTCATTGTAAAACAACGCCAACGTATCCATCGCCATTGGCAGCGCAAAAATCTTATCGACGGGGTCAGACTTCGCGTCTTTCACATACGGCATCACCACGTCGTCGACAACTGCTGGAATAAAGTTCGACTTTAGCGTCTTCATGCTCATGGTGCTTTGCGACGTCGCGACGAGTACAGATTCTTTACGCAACGTTCCTTGCGTTTCCAGATGTGTGACATTCACCGCATCAGGCATTGGTGCAAGCAAATTGGTAAATCCGCCAAGCCACGTGTTGTGCACAGCCATAACGTCAGGACCCTTCCCCTCAGCAATGGCACGAATGAGTTCATCTTTATATTCCTCAAATCGAAGCTTTGTATATTCGACAGTCACGTTTGGGTGAAGCGCGTGATATTTCTCAATCAATGTCTTCCACGAATCCGCGTCATCAAACACGCCCCACACGTTCAGCGTCACCTTCGTCGACGTTGCCGCGGTGCTTCCACCAAAACAACCGGCGCCAGTCGTCAGTAACGTTGCAAAAAGTACGAATCCCGTAAGAAAGCGTTGAATGCGCATATTACACGTGTAGATTTTTCAAATACGCTTTGAGGCCTTCCTCGACTTCTGGGTGTTTCAGCCCCATTCTGATTTGCGCAATGACAAATTGCAGCTTGTTTCCACAATCGTATCGATCGCCAGTGAACTGATTGCCGTACAACGCCCCGCCTTGCGCAAGATACGTTCCAAATGCATCTGCTAGGCGGATTTCGCCGTCTTTTCCAGGCTCCTGCGTTTTCAAAAGTTTCAAAATTTCTGGCGTAAGAATTGCTCGGCCAACAAAGGCGAGGCGCGACGGAGCGTCCTCGATTTTTGGCTTTTCCACGAACTTCGCAATTTTCCATTCGCGATCGCTCACCTGCTTTCCATCGATAACGCCGTAACTTGATACCGATTCCTTTGGAACTTCCTGCAGCGCGATAACTGGGCCCTTTTGCGCATTATACGTTTCAATCAGCTGACCAATTGCCGGCGTTGCGCTGTCGATAATGTCGTCGCCAAAGAAAATCGCAACCGATTCGTCTTCGCCAACAAATGGAACCGCGGCGAGCACGGCATGACCGTCACCAAGCGGCTTTTGCTGACGAACGAAGGCAAACTTCGCGAGTTTCCCCACTGCCTCAATTGCCTCAAGTTCCTTAAATTTCTTTTTCTGCTCTAGGCGATATTCCAACTCGAAGTTTCGGTCAAAATGATCTTCAAGCGCGCGCTTTCCAATGGCAGTCACGAAAATAATCTCCTCGATTCCCGCAGCAACCGCCTCCTCGACTATGTATTGAATGACCGGTTTATCGACGACCGGCAGCATTTCTTTTGGCTGCGCCTTTGTTGCCGGCAAAAACCGTGTTCCCATTCCCGCCACCGGAATAATTGCTTTAGAAATCCGCATAGTACTGGAAGTATAGCAAATTATCGCCACGGCTTGCCCGCACGCGCATCTTTCGCTATCATCACCTCGCTCAGAAACGCACCATCAGTTTCATCTTCCCTCAGTTCCGCCGAACGGAGTGAGGCGAAGCGAGCGACCGACACGCCGACAGCGAACGACCCCGTCGTCGCGAAAGGCTGTCGGGAAGCGAACACGGAGAGATGGCAGAGTGGTCGAATGCGCATGACTCGAAATCATGTATAGCTGAAAGGCTATCGGGAGTTCGAATCCCCCTCTCTCCGCCATAGAAAGCCGACCTGCATGGTCGGCTTTCTGTTATGAGGAGATTTGATGATATTCTGTACTCGCAGCATCTCTCCCTATGAATACACAAACACGTCTTACGCATGCGATCGCCTACGTTATTTTCTGTTCAGCAGTGGTGCATTTGGCAATTTTAGCAATTGAGGCAATTGCTACGAAAAATATTGTGCTCGTTAATTACTTTAATATTCTTGACCTTGAGTATTTCTTTCCAGGCATAGACCAAGGCACCACGAGCCAAAGTATTTCAGCAGCGCTCATGCTCGGTTTCATCGCAATTGCGTACGGCTGTTTTGCAAGAAAAGAGAAATAATATGCGGAAATATCTCAATGTCGTTGTGCCAATCGTGATCGTTGTTACAGCGCAACCATTTGCGTCGTTCCTTACTCACTACACTGCACCAAACATTGCATTGTGGTCTGTGCGCAGCTTTCTGTACCCGGCAGTCGTTGTTGTTGCACTCGCAGTTATTGGCGGCGTCATAATCCATCCAATCGTAAAAGGCATACCAAGAACACGAGCAATCGCGAAATTTCCGTGGTTCGTCCGCGTAGCGATTCTCGCGGTGGTCTATTACGGACTCATCATATTCATGGGCATTGCACAGGCAATGAACATTCGATACATCCCGTAGGCGAATCTCGTGTTACGATAGATTCCAAGAATGCTCCTGACAGCCGAGGAACGCCTTCGGATCACATCCTCTAAAGTGTAGCCACTATGTCCGACCGCGTACCAATTCCAGAAACAAAAGAACAGGCCGCTATCTCGCTTCGACGAACGGAATATGATCCGGTTTCCTCTGCACTCAAGGCTTTTGAGGGCGACGACGTTCGACAGGCTCGACGATGCTTGCAACGCGTACTTTTTGGAGAACAAAACATGCGTCCACTTGATGTTCTGAAAAATTTACGCGTTCGACCCGACGGTTCACCGGTTACCGACGACATGCTCCGCACAAAATTCGAGGAGGGGCTTTCGCGAGTGGCCGTCACGCGGCTCCCCGAAGATACCGACGAAGCCTTCGACGCAGCGGTTCGTGAAAAACGAGAAGAGGTAAAGGCGTCATTCGAGCGACTTCTCGCGGTTCTCCAAAAGGTTCCACCAAGCGAGATTCTCCAATTCTGCAGCACCGAACGCGGAAGAGATCCGTACTTCGCTGCAGCGCTCGGTCGCGCACGTCTCGAACTCGTCGGACGCTCATATAAAACACTACAAGATCTTGCTGGAGTTATTGCTGGCGTGAATCATACTGTTTTCGGACAAGAAGGTTTTGATACATACCGTGATATTGGAAAGGATGGCATCACAGGACAAGAGGTGCTTCGAACACCAAACACTGCCGGAAAAGGAAGCATCGTCGTGCTGCTCGTACAGGACGAAAAAGGCTACCACATGGAATACGGAATCGATCCACGGTAACGCTTGAACAAACGGCCCCGCAAGGGGTTGTTTTGTTTTCCGCATGCTGTACATTGAAGACAAAGCTTAACCACTTCGATATGCAGTTCAGACATGCGTCACTTATTCTCTTCGTCGTGTTTCTTGGAACTGCGGTTCTTACCGCGATTGTAGTCGAGCGGCAGCATGAGCTCAACGAACAGCGCGCAGCGGTTCTCGATGACATCGGCGAACCGATCGATGTTCCCGATACAACACAAACTCCAGCACAACAGATTGATCCCGCAACGCTTCAGGCGAACCAATACCTGTCTACCACAACCGACCTCAACACCGACGGCGTTCCTGACACGATTTCTATTACCGTTACCGGTGATTCAGCAGAAGGGACAACAACGACCATCGCCATAAACGGAACGTCTGCTGTGTTCCCTGGCACAAATCCTGAAGGATGGTTCGGCATTGTCGATATCAATACCGCAGATCACGAAAAAGAAATCGCGGTCAGCGATCTGGGGCCAAGCACGGACTACACCACCGGGTTCTATCGTTTTGACGGGTCATCAATTCAACTCGTCGGAACAACCCAGGGACGATACGAAGAAATTCAATTTTCGGGCAACGGAATCCTCTCAACAAACACACGCGCGAAAATTTTGCAGACATGGTTCTACACTGACGGATTCTCGCTAAACACCGATCACAAGCTTGGACACATCGATCAGCACGTCTATCTCATCGATCCAACGACACCGTCAGCCCATCTCACCATGCTTCAAGATCTCTCACTTTATACAGATACCACCATGACAACAGACGCTATCGCAACAACGCTCAAAAAAGGCGACGTCGTTCAGTTTATTGGTTGCGATGACGTTGCGTGGTGTGAAGCGAAGAGCTCGGCAGGAATTCTCGGATGGTTTTATGTCGAAGAGTACAGCACCATTGTGAAACCCGGCGGCACAAAGGCTCCCGCAGGCGAAGTGTTCGAAGGATTATCACAAGCAGACTAACATCGTATGAAATCGAACACGTTTACGACACTCGACGGCTCTGGTATGCGCATCGCCATTGTTGCGGCGCGATTTAATCAGGAGCTGACTGACGCAATGACGACAGACTGTGTAAATGCGCTTCGCGCATGCAACCTCGACGACGTAAATATCGTCACGGTTCGCGTTCCAGGAAGTTTTGAGCTTCCCGTGGCGGCCGCGGTTCTTGCCGCACAGCACGAATTCGACGCAATCATCTGTCTGGGAGTCCTCATTAAAGGCGACACCAAACACGATCAATACATTGCCGACGCCTGCGCCAATGGCATCACGCGTGTCTCCATCGACAACATGCTCCCCGTTCTCTTTGGTGTGCTCACCACCGAAAATCGCGAGCAAGCCGAGACTCGCGCACTCGGCGAACAGAAAAAAGGCTGGGAAGCCGGCATGAGCGCCGTTGAAACAGTTCTCGCAATGCGAAATATTGAGAAATAATCCTGCTCCACTTCGCTCCTGCAGAGCTTCGTTAGGGACATAAAAATACAACCCGTGTGGGTTGTATTTTTATGGCGGAGGGGGAGAGATTCGAACTCTCGGACCCTTGCGGGTCAGTGGTTTTCAAGACCACCGCACTAGACCGCTATGCGACCCCTCCGTATTTTGTCGCGAGGAAATAGTAGGCCAAAAGAACGATTTAGGCAATCCTCTTCCCTATCCGCCTTCGTTCCCGCGAATTTCGACGTTTTTGATCTGCGAGAACCTCGAGTCGGTCGAAAGAAATTTCCGGCAGTCATCGTTCACCGGAACGGCGATCGAGAGATGTCGAATATTTCTCCAACAATCGAGCATTTTGAACTGCGCCACCAGTCGATCGTCGCATAAATCAGCGTGACGATTCGCGATTGTTACCGACGCCGCAAGTGGAAACAGCCAATACGGTTCCGTCGCAAAGCCCTGAAAGTACTCATCAGAATACACACCATTCACCCCGTATTCCCAAGTGTCTTCGGTAATCATGTCGTACATCCATTGCTCAGAAGCGGCCCGCTCATCGACTCCCCAGGTCGCGATGCGCGCCCCAACATCTTCAACAAGTCGAGAACGGTCACCTACAGAAAGTCGTTCATATGCGGCGAACCATTCAAGATGCTCCAAAAGATCCGCCCAACGGGTGGTTTTGGTTGATTGGCACAGTGTGTAAAGCTCTTCCATACGAGAAGAGTATGCTCTTTTTCGACATTGGTATACTGTATCTTAAGATATTCGATTAATTCTTGGCATATGATGGAAGGATTCGGGACGTTCGGAACGGGGCTTGGATTTGGCGTTCTGTCACTCTCGATGGTCGCGATTCTTGTGTGGTCGTTTATTTGGAAGGGCCTTGGCCTTTGGCACGCAGCAAAGCGCAAGGAGTCCTGGTGGTTTATCGCGATGCTTCTCATTAACACCGCAGGAATCCTCGAGATCATTTACCTTTTCGCTATCGCAAAAGTAAAGCGAGAAGAACTCTTCAAGTAAATACAAAAACATCGCCCTCACATAGGGCGATGTTTTTATTTACTTTCCCATTGCTTTTTTAAATGCATCGACAAATGGAATTCCCTCTGGCCTTACGCCATTTTTCATTGCAAGATAATAGCTCACAAAACTTCCGAACTGAAGCACTTCGCCAACTTCTTCCAAAGGCTCGTTGCCGCTTGTGACGTAATCAACCACCGCAATCCCCTGCTCTTCGAGCATATCGGCGGTCACATTGACTCGCTTTTGCGTTCGAGCGTTGTACAAATTGGATTGTACGAGGAACGCGACAGTTTTTGATGCGAATGTTTTTGGATACGTCAGCCCTTCGAGCAAATGATGATTCAGCTCTGGAAGCGTGAAATACGTCGCAAATTGTTTTGCAGTTTCGTTAATGGAATTCGCCAATACGTGAGCCGTTCCAACAAGATGCTCTGCGGCAATAATGAGTACCGCAGAATCCGTAAGAGACTTTGCGACAGTTTTCGCAGGATTTTCTTTTGATGGAACATCGACAGCGCAAGAATCAATCACCTCACCCATCGCAATCCGCATGCGATCAACCTCGGCACCCGTCACTTTTAAGAGCTTTGCGCGCTCGAGCATTCCAAGCAGTCCAGCGAGCGAGAACCCTGTTCCTAAACGCGGTTGTTTTGCGAGTTCTCCCGGATCAAACTGGTACATCGGCCACTTTCGCTTTGTTGCGCGTTTTGCAAGCTCTCCGCCAGCAGAAATGGCAAAAATCATCGCACCACACTTTACGGCTTCGTCACCTGCTGCAAGAACCTCTTCTGTCGTTCCTGAAAAACTCGAGAGAACAACCAGCGTTTTTTTATCAACAAAACCTGGAAGCGAGTACCCATTTATGATGGTGACGGGGACTTTTAGTCGGTCAAAAAATGCCGCCGTCAACATGTGCGGACCAAGCGCAGAGCCGCCCATCCCCATAATCACGACGGAAGTAGCACGTTTAAACGCTTCTGGAAGCTCAAGATCGCGCGTCTCTTCCCACCCAATACGGATTTGCTCTGGAAGGTGCTCAATGCCGAATCGGATGTCCGATGCGTCGAGGGTTGCGTACGTTTTATGAGAATCCAGGTTCATAGCAACAGTATTCCAGTGTTTTCTCGAAATAGCGAGAAACTTATTCACGGCCAGCAATCCGTGCTGTTATGGTAGCACGAGACGAGATATCACCAATAAGAACAGCGCCAACAATCTTTCCGCCTCGATAAAACTCTTCAACCGACGCCGATTCGGTCGCGGCAACCTGTCGAACCTCGTCTACTGCCTTCCGGTCGACATCACCAATAAATACGATGTGCATGTCAAATAAGTGTGTCGCGTAACTCGAGACAAGGTTAAATGGCGCACGTTCGCCGAAAATTGTCTTTGCAACAGCCCTTCCCTGCGACTGTGCGTTCATCCAATTTCCGTACACAACCTTTCGACCAACATTTCCGTCGAAAAATTGCGCCGCATCTCCAATGGCATATACCGACGCATGCGACGTCTCTAAATATTCATTTACCACAATGCCGCGATCAATTTCGATCCCGCAATCACGGTAATATGACTGATCTGGATGCATGCCAATCCCGACACCCATCATTGAACACGGGATCTCCGCACCCGACGAAAGCCTCACGCCCGTTACTTCGCGTTCACCAAGAATCGTTGGCTCGGTTTCGTTTATGTGCAACAACACTCCGCCATCGATCGCTTTCTTTGCGAGAACCTCTTGTGAATGCGCTGAAAGCGTCGACGACCAAAATCCACTGCCACGCATCACGACGTCACAAGAAATACCGAAATGTTTAAAAATATTGATGTACTCAAGCGCAATAAAGCCACTTCCGTACACAACGCCACGCCGTTCATCTTGAGGGCGCATGAGTGTTTCTTTGAGAAGACTAGCGAGTTCGTCGGCGTCGTCAATTCCGCGAAGATACGAGACACCACGTGGTTCGCCACCAATAACGTTCAGCTCGCCGCCTCCGGCAAGAATAAGCACGTCAAACGGCAGCTCCCGTCCTTCGCTCGTTTTCACAAACCGATTCAGGATATCGATTCCCTCTGCGCGGACGCCAACCATCAGTTCGATACGATTGCTGCTGTACCACTCCCACGATTTTAAAAATACTTTCTCTCGCGGGATCTTTCCCTTCACGTAGTGTGGCAATAACACTCGCGAATACAACGGGTGATGCTCTTGCTCAAGAATCGTAATTGCAACGTCGGCATTCTTTTTGCGAAGTTCTTCAGCGGCCGTTGTTCCAGCAATTCCGCCACCAAGAATGACGATGTTTTCCATACTACGGCGTTGGATAGAGCTGCGCACCGGTATCGAGATCGACTACGGTGATCGCAAGCGTTGGACAAGACTGCGCACCAAGAATGATATTTTGGAGCTCGTCCTCAGTAACATCGACAATGCGCTCGTACGACGGAGCATCTGGTGTTGCGCCGTGATCGATCACCTCAGCCTTATTTTCTGTATTCATCACAAACGTGTCCGGCGCAATTGTTACGCAACTTGCCGCACCAATGCAGAGGCCTGGGTCCACAACAATTCGGAGCTTCATAGATGCGAACAGGATATCGAAAATACGTTTTAAGCGCAAAACCTACCGCATCTTCTCAAGAATTTCTTGAACGACGAAAACGGTTCGATGAATATCAGCCGCGGTCGTGGATCGACCGAGGGTAAAACGAACGCTGCCATTGATACGGTCAGTGTTCAATCCGAGCGCAGCAAGTACATGGCTCGGTTCCGATCCTCCTTTACACGCCGATCCTGTCGACGCAGCAATCCCCGCAGCGTCGAGTCGGAGCACGAGCTCTTCGCCCTCAACACCATCGAACGCGACATTCAGATTGTTTGGCAAGCGACGAATACGATCGCCGTTGAGCGTCGTTCCGCGAATTGCAAGGAGTCCATCAACCAGTTGTTCGCGAAGCACGAGCAGTCGGCTCGATTCACGGTCGCGGATCGCAACCGATTCCGAAAGTGCTGATGCAAATCCAACAGCGCCTGCAATGTTCTCTGTGCCTGGTCGGCGACCAGATTCTTGCTTCCCTCCCCCAAAAACCGAGCTCCACGGCGCATTGCGCCGGATACATAGTGCTCCTGCGCCTTTTGGTCCGTACACTTTCGGACTCGAAAGCGTTAAAAGATCAACATGAAGCACGCCAACATCAACCGAAAGATAGTTCGGCGCCTGACTCGCGTCAGAATGAAAGAGCGGATACACCGAGCCTCGTTTCTTCCGCCACGCATCAATCGCCTTGCTGATGTGATGAACGTCGTGAATTACTCCGATTTCATTATTCGCCATCATCACCGACACCAAAATCGTATCTTCGCGAAGCGCGGAGATAATCGCATCCGTATCAACATGTCCACGGCCATCAACCGGAACAATCGTCACATCGGCGCCAGCGGCACGAATCGCGCCAAGAACAGCGGTATGCTCCGTCGCGACAGTAACAACATGCTTTCCGCGCATCGATCCGGCCTTCAGCGTTCCGAGCACTGCAAGATTAATAGACTCTGTTGCACCAGACGTAAGAACAATCTCGTCGGCACGCGAACCAACACATTTCGCAATCGATTCATGTGCAGCACGAAGAATATTCGCGGCGTTTACACCTTCCTTGTGCAAACTCGAAGGGTTCCCCCATTCATGCATAAGGACAGGCTCCATTGCCATCCATGCCGCCGGAGAAAGTGGCGCCGCCGCAGCGTGATCAAGATATATTCGACTGTCCATATCTACGACTTACAGCCACCGAATGTAAACGCGTACATTTTGATTCCTGCGGTCTTTACTCCAAGCTTCAACGTTGCACGATGATAGTGGTCGGCACGAATCACACTGTACATTCGGTGATACGTAACGTGGATATGCGTATTCCCCGCGGCGTCAATCACAACATCCTTGCCGGCCATCGATGCTGGGATCGGTTTCCCGTCGAGCGTTACGTCGACAACTGCTTCGCGATTATCGAGCGCGCCCATGACAAGATTCGTCTCAAATGCAGAGTAGCTGAGGGCTAAGTACTCCGTCGCTACTGGAGTTGTTCTTGTATGCTCAACGAATTCTGGGGCAATACGCCAATGGCCGTGGAGATATGGAACATCGTCACCATGCGATGCGACATCGTCGAACGCTTCCTCCGTATCTGGAAGCTTTTCATGGGCATTTCCAACATGACCACGAAGATACCCAAGGTATGTTTCCGGCGTCGTGCGATAACACACCCTGCCGAGCCCCAATGTTTCCGGCACAATGATCGGCAACGACGTCACGCTCGGTGAACGAAGCGCATTCTGCAGCGCAGTTTCGGTCTCGACGACGCCGCCTTCTCCCTGATGGTCGTAGACAATCACGCCAAGAGCATCAACAAGAAACACGTGGGGCCATACTCGGTTCGCGTATCCATTCCAAATCGCAAAATTCGAATCAAGCACAACTGGGTACTCAACACCCAAATCATCAATCGCGCGTTGAACATTCGCCTCATCCTTTTCAAAATCAAACTCCGGAGCGTGAACGCCAATAACCGTCACTCCAAGTTTGGCGTACGTCTTATGAAGCCGCTTCATGTGCGGCAATGTCCGCAAACAATTCACGCATGAGTATGTCCAAAAATCAATAAGCACCGGCTTCCCTTTTAACGACTTCATCGTTAATGGATTCGAATTCAACCATACCAGACCTTCTGGAAATTCTGGCGCTCGAGTTTTTCCGAATCCGCGAAATACCATACATTACAGCGAGAGTGGCGCGTGAAAAATCATCGGAACAAGTACACCAAGCCCGTAACCGATCGCCGCAGCACTTGTTGAAATGATAAACATCTCGAATCCTGATCGCCACAGGTTTGTTCCCGTGAGTTTTGCCTTGAGTACGCCAACAAAGAACAGCGCAACGAGCGTCATCGTGATCGTCAACGGGATCGCGACGTCGATTGAGACAAAAAGATACGGTGCGAACGTGAAAAATCCGCCGAGGAGATAAAACCCACCCATGAACATCGCAGCAATCACCGGCGTCGAACTCGTATTTGGAGCGTATCGATATTCGCATCGTGCAACCTCCTTAAGCCAAAGCTTCCGCTCGCGACCAATGGCCTCAACCGCAACAGCAACTTCGGTCTTTGAGAATCCCTTTCGATGAAACAGTTCGGAAAGCGACTCTGTATCAGTAACCCGTTCATGAAGTACTCGAGCGTGGTCTTGTCGAGCGCGTTCGTCATAAAGCTCTTTTGCTGACTTCGACGACAGGTAGCTCCCTGCAGCCATCGAAATTGCCTCAACGAACACAAGAACGACGCCAGTCAGTACCACGTAAAACGCGTTATGCGATCCTACCGCAACCCCGGTGATAGTCCCCAATGTCGAAACAAGGCTATCTTCCAAGCCAAAAACAACGTCACGAACGTTTTCTCGCAAACTTCCCCACACGCCTCCTGCCATATGTCGTATTTTACCACGCGACCGCCAAACATGTGTTAAAATCGTGACGTATGGAGTTCTCCACACACTATCCCCCTTTTGCGGAGAAAACCGTCGTCGTCCTCACCAACACCGAGAAAGCTCGGGTTCTTTCAATTGATGGGCGCGAAGTGACGGAAGTCGAAGAGCTCGAAATCAAAACTCCTGAAATGGCAGACTTCGAGGCACAGAAGGCTGCGCAAATCACCGCGCTCGCGAAAAAGGTTTCAAAATCCATCGAAAAGCTCCTCGCAGGCTCCTGCACCGCCGCCATTCTCTGCGTTCCGGAAGTAAACCGCGAACAACTCCTTGCCGCGATGAATCCCGACACCGTCGCAAAAATCGCCACGATCATTCCAAAAAACCTTTGTGCAATGAAACTTGAGACGGTGATGAGGATTTTGTTGGAAAACTGAGGGGGTCAAAACTGAGGGGGTCACTGAGGGGGTCAGGTCTTGAATCTATGCATTTTATGGCTCGAAGACCCGGTTCAAAAGCGATCGATGTCCATGATGACAAGATTTGTTTTGTTCTTCGCGACGACAATCCGAATATTGCATATCCAAATACTTGGAATACTCCAGGAGGTGGAATCGAGGAAAACGAGACCCCACGCGATGCGATGATCCGCGAGCTTAAAGAAGAAATCAACCTCGATGCAACAGAAATCATCGACCTTGGAACAACTGCATATTCCGACAGCAGTATCGTCTATCGATTTTTTATTCCAGTAACCGATGAACAGCTTCAAAGTATTCATCTTGTAAACAAAAACCAACACTTAGATTGGTTTACATTCGATGAAGTTCTCACGCTTCCAAAAAGTCCGCATCTCAGCGTGTATTTAGAAACATTCGCCAGCGATATCAAGGAGCTTTTGAGTGGTCGTCGCAAATTCGATCAGAGAGATGAAATGCTGGAGATTTCCTAAAATGCATAGATTCAAGACCTGACCCCATCATTTCTTCTCCGCATCAACAATCCACTGAATAATTCTCAAATCGTCGTACGAATACTTTCCTTGGAAATGGTCGAAGACTGGACGAAGGAAGCGGCCGCGAGTCTTCAGCTCAATGATGACTGGCGCGACCTCGGCATGAATATCTTTTACATCGTTCCGCAGGCGGTCGAATGCATCTACCGGCAGCTTATCGAGCGCCCGAACCTCCTCGAGGTGACCAACGATGGTGCCGACGGTGCGCGATCGTTCCTTTGCAACCTCCATGATCGATTTCCCTTCGATGATAAGTGCGAGGGTTTCCGACCACTTTGGTTCTTTCGCCTTCTTCGCGGGCTTCGATGGGAAGTATGCCGAAAGCGCGTCGATCGTTTCACGAATGATCGGCGTTTTCTTTCCGCCACATGCCTTAATGAACGCATCGGCGTCGGTCCTCCGTTCCTCATCGTTCCGATTCGCGATTACGGTTTCTGCAGCAAGCGACTGCGCTCGAAACTCTTCATCTCTCTCAAGAACAACCGGATCAACCTCAAGCGCTCGCGCATTCAGCCCGCCGAGATACAAGCCGGCCAACGATCGAACCCTCGACAGCGCAACATAGCCCTGGCCGTAGGCGAATGCGGTCCCGAGATCGATGAATGCGCCGTCGAGGGACATCCCTTGGCTTTTATGGACGGTCATTGCCCACGCCAATCGCAGTGGTAGCTGACGAAGCGTTGCGAGCGGAGTTCCGCCGTCGCCATCAACGCTCCACATTCCCGGTTCCACACAAATCATTCGCCCAGATTTTAATTGGACGACTGGATATTTTGTTTCGGCATCAAAATCAACAACATCTGCAATGGAGCCATTAACGTAGCCTTCGGCGGGATTATTTCGCGTAAACATCACTCGGGCGCCAATCTTCAGGGTAAGTTTTTCCGGCGACAGACATCCACGTTTCATCTGTTCAATAAGTTTTGGGTTCCCTGCCGTCGTCATCGTGTACGTTTTTTCCTTTGCGAGAAGCATCCGCAAGCGATCAGTATTAATCCGATCGACATCCGCGTTATGCGAATACAATTTTGTGATGTCGCGATCGTCGGACATGCACCGGCGACTATGGAGCGCCTCGACGTGATCTTCCGTCAACGATCCGCGTCGAAGCGCTGCGAGGATATCGAGAAATACAGGGTCTTCCTGACGATGTTGCTCTGACAAATAGCACACCGTGAGATTTGCGTCTTCCCAACTTCGTGCCGCAAACGCGAATCGCGCAGGAGGCTCATCTTGTCGTGTCACTGGTGGGAGCTGAAAAAAATCGCCGACGAGCACGATCTGAATTCCGCCGAAAGGGAGGTCGCAGTCTCGAACAACGCGACACACCATGTCAACCGAATCCAACATCGCGGCATCGAGCATGGAAATTTCGTCGATAATAAGCACCGACGCTTTACGAACGCGACTTGCAAGCGCGCTATTTGTTGCAAGATCCTTGCACTCGCGTCGCGTAATAAACTTTCGAATCCCTAAGCCGCTCCACGAATGGATCGTCATTCCGCCAATGTGTGTTGCGGCAATTCCTGTACTCGCCGTCATTGCCGGTGCAATACCATGCGATTGCAAAAACTTGATGTACTCACGAATCGTGTGGCTCTTTCCCGCACCAGGTTCTCCCGTCAAAAAAACGTTTGCGCCGGTCTTTAAAATATCGAGCGCATCAGATTGAGTCATAACGGATGGGGTCAGGTCTTGAATTAACGCTTTTTAAAACACTGCTTTTACTAGGATTCTTACTGTTTTATTTTACAAACGTCACAACGAGCACAATAAAGGGCTATGAATTCCTAAGAAAACTGAGCAATAAAAATGCATGAATTCAAGACCTGACCCCATCATTCTGGTAAATACCCTCCACTTTGCAGCTTCCACAGTCTATCGTACATTCCACCTTTACGTAACAGCTCATCGTGCGTGCCCTTTTCCACAATCTTTCCACTGTCGAGCACAACAATCGCGTCTGCCATGTACACCGTGGACAATCGGTGTGCAATAACAATCGTCGTCCTTCCCTTCATCACCTCACGAAGCGCTTCTTGCACCTTTGACTCTGTCTCCGAATCAAGCGCACTCGTGGATTCGTCGAGAATGAGAATCGGCGGGTTTGCTAAAAATACTCGCGCCAAGCTTAATCGCTGACGCTCGCCTCCTGAGAGCTTTACACCACGTTCGCCGACGATGGTCTCATACTTCTTTGGGAGTTTCATGATGAATTCGTGCGCTTGCGCCGCCTTGCACGCCGATTCAATAGCGTATTTTGTCGCTCGCGGCGCAGCAAAACGAATATTATTCAAAATGGAATCGTTAAACAACACCGTGTCCTGCTGTACGACGCCGACCGCACCACGAACGTCGGCAATCTGTGCATCGCGAAGATCCACGTCATCGATCGTAACGCTCCCCGACGACGGATCAAGAAATCGATTCACGAATTTCACCAACGTCGACTTCCCGCTTCCTGAACGTCCAACAAGTGCAACACTTGATCCTGCAGGAACCGCAAACGTAATATGCCGAAGCGCATACGACGTTTTCCCGACGTACTGATACGAAATATTTTTAAATTCGATCGCACCACGAACGTCATCCAAGCGTCTTGGTCGAGGAATCTCGACAATCCGATTCTCGTCCTTCCAGTCTTTCGCGAGACGAGCAAAAGCGCTTTGCGTGCGACGAACACGACGCAAAACATCGGCAAGAATATAATCAAATGGAGAAAGGAGCTGATTCAACATTCCGAGAAAGGCTGTAAGAACACCAACTGTAATTTCTCCGCGGGAAATCATGAACACGCCAACGCTAACCACAATCAACCGTGCGCAAAGACGAAGAAGTCCGTTCCCTGCGCCAAGCGCACCCCACACTTTATCAATGTCAATTTGCCGACGCGCAACATTTTCTGCTCTGCGTTGCATACCGCGAAGCGCACGAGATTCACCTGAGAAAATTTTAATCGGAAGAATATTGTTCAGCATCTCGTGAAGTTCCGACGATAAATCTTCCCACGATGCGCCGAGCTTGTCTTGGCGCTCATTTGTTCGCGTGTACACCTTCAATGTCACAAATGCGACGACTGGAATCATTACAAGCGACGCAATTAACATTTTCCAGTTGATGAAAAACCCCGTGATAAGAACAACCGAAAACCCGATCGCTTGCGGAGCAATGTCGATCACAATTCTACTCGCAACGTCATATGATCGATCCCATGCTTGATCGATGCGCTTCGCAATTGCGCCACTCGATTCTCTCCCAAATCGGTCCGGATCCCAGAACATTACTTTTTGCATCATGATGGAAAAGAATGCGCCGTTCACCGTGTGGCCTATACGCCAACTCAACCATTGCGCGAATTGCATGACCGTAATACTCGTCACAAACGCGAGAACCCACAGCCCCACAATCGGCAGCACTCGATCAACGAGTCCGTCTGCGCCTATAAAAATCGCGTCAACAATGCGTCCGAAAATTACTGGCTCCGCAACCTGTGCCACTGCCGCGACCACAATCAACAAAAAAATCTGCGCGTATCGCCAAAAAGTTCCGCGAAATGCAGGACCGATCATAGACCAAAACTCACGCCACGAAAGCCTTGGCCTTTCCTCCGTTTTCCCGTCCTCCGACATAGAGGAAGTATACCGTGAAAATAAAATGCCCCGATCGAGATCGGAGCATTTTATGGAGGCCGTGGCCAGATTCGAACCGGCGTATCGCGGTTTTGCAGACCGCTGTGTTAACCACTTCACCACACGGCCATGGAGAAGAACGTCCGGATCGTAACAGAAAAACTGACGTTCGCAAAGTGCTATTCCCCGGTCTTTACGTCGCCAACAGATGCAGCCGGGACGGTGTCCGTAAAGACAGTCACTGGTTTTGCCGAGAGAATAACAGCTTCAGCGACGGAAATATCCTGTCCGTTCTGCCAGACAGTAAACATATATTTCGCTCCCTCAGACGTTTGAAGGTAGTACGTTGTGGTGCATGATCCTGGCTCACACGCCTTTGTACTTGGTGCAGCTTTCCAAAAACCATTACCGAGATTTGTCGCATCTTTTGGAATTGTTCGATGCGAGTCGAGCGTATCAACGTCGATCTTCGTGTAATCTGAAGAGACGTAGCTCTCGGCCGCGATGGAATCTTTCGGTTTTGTTGTTCGTGCGATTGGTTTGTCTGTGCTCTGAAGCGAAATCATTTCCATTGTGTGATTCACGTCTTCTGAAAGGGTTGGAAGTTCTGTGTTTGGTTGCGAGTAACCGGCAACTTCAACCCAACCAGATGGAAGCGCAAATGCTAAATCCCATTTTCCCTCTGTCGCGCCACCGTTTGTGATTGAAGAAAAAACGTTTGATGCGCAACCCGCACCCGTCAACAAAAGAACTGTGGCACCGAATGCAAAAAGAAAGCGTTTCATATACAGCGAGTGTAACGATTTTTGATAAGACACACAACACCCCGAGCGCTTGGCCCGGGGTGTTGGTTTTTCTTATTTTGCTTTGTACACCTCGATTGCGACAGTACGAACACCGAATTGGCGGGCACCTGGACCTTCTTCCATCCAAATGTCGATACGTTTGTCGTAACGGGGGTTCATGCGGTCTTCCACAGTAAAGATCTGGTCACCGAAGTAATCCGGAATCTTCACCAAAGTACCCATCGGCAAGAAGTTTGCTGCAATCACACCCATACGAACATGCGTACCGCTCGCCGTAATGAACGGCGTATCGTCGGTTTGGGCAGGGTCGCTATTATATGCCGTCGCAGTTACGCGCATGACATATGTTGGATTGCGAAGATCTGCGCCAGGAAGCTCACCAAAAGGCTTGGTTGCGTTCTGCATTGCAGCAACCTCAAGCTCTGTTGCACGACCCACCGCAAAAGCGGTTGCTGTCGCACGAGCCGCAGACGGAAGTGCAAAGTACCCGGCAAGAAGCATAAGAGCACCAAGAGTTGCGACTTCAACCGGGGAACGCTTGAGTATCGTTTTAAGGCGATTCTTCATAGAATAAGAAAAATCGGCGTTTAACTGCCGAATTTTCATAGAACTAGTATAGCATTTCCACGCCATTTTGTCAAGGTATTTTCGTTCTTTTTTGGCTAATATTAGCCATGTTATCCACTGCTATTTTTGCCCTTTTTCTGCGCGCAACGTATGATGAAACCAACGCAAAAATTTTCGCCTTTTTTATGCAGCGCTACGGATCATATCGTTCGGAACTTCATAAAAACCGTTTCGTCGCCGCAGTACTTCATCGGTTCAAGGCCATCACCAAAGGATCCCTCCTCAAAAACATCATTCTTGGAGGGGTCGCCGCCTTACTTTTTGGTGGTCTCTTGCTGTTTTTGGGCTATTTATGGATTGCACAAACTCTTCCAACGCCTGAGGATATTTTGAATAGCGAAACGTCACAATCTACCAAAATCTACGATCGTACCGGCGAGCATCTCCTGTACGAGATCGCTGAAAACGAAAAGCGCACGATTGTTCCGTTTGAAACACTCCCTCAAAACCTTATCAATGCAACCGTCACCGCAGAAGATCGTCGTTTTTATACGCATCACGGCATCGATTACATTGGCATTGCACGATCAATTTTTGAAGACATTAAATGTGGATGTAAGGCTCAGGGCGCGTCAACCATCACCCAACAAATGGTTCGTAACGTCATTCTCACGCTCGACAAAACATACATCAGAAAAATTAAAGAAATTCTTCTTTCGTACGCCGTTGAAGATAAATTTACCAAGGAACAAATTCTCGGACTGTATTTGAATCAAATCGGTTACGGCGCAACAAATTACGGCGCGCAGTCAGCGAGCCAGGCATATTTTAGTAAGGACGTAAAAGATCTTGATCTCGCGGAATCCGCAACGCTTGCAGCGTTACCAAAACAGCCGAGCAGATACCTCAAAGACCCAGAACTGTTGAAGGCTCGCCGTGACTGGATTTTAACAAGCATGGAAGAGCTTGGATACGCGTCACACGACGATGTTGCAGCGGCGCTTGCGGAAGAAACACCAGTCGTCGCAAAGCTTGGCAATATCACCGCCCCTCATTTCGTCCTTTGGGTGAAGGATCAGCTTGAAACAACGTATACCGAACGCGAAGTAGAAACCGGAGGACTCAATGTTATTACCACGCTTGATTACGACAAACAGATGGCCGCCGAGGCCGCAGTGAATGCCGGAGTCGAGGCAAAAAGCGCAACATACGGCTTTAACAACGCCGGACTGCTTGCGATTGATCCAAAAACCGGGCAAGTCCTCGCCATGGTTGGAAGCGCCGACTATTTCAACGACGACATTCAAGGTCAGGTAAACGTTACACAACAGCCGCTGCAACCAGGAAGCAGTATGAAGCCGCTCATTTATGCCGCGTCATGGGAAAAAGGCTTTACTCCAAACACAATTTTGTGGGACGTCGACACCACATTCCCTACGGAAACTGGCCCGTATCAACCACACAACTATGACTTTACTGAGCATGGGTACCTCACCATGCGAAAGGCACTCCAAGGATCGTTAAACATTCCAGCCGTAAAAGCGATGTATCTCGTCGGCGTCGACAGTGCCATTACCTTCCTGCAGCGCATGGGATACACCACGCTCGACGATCGCTCACGGTTTGGACTTTCCCTCGTCCTCGGCGGCGGAGAGGTCACCATGATCGATCACCTTCGCGCATACGGCACATTTGCAAACGGCGGTCTGCAACAAACGACGTCGGGAATTTTGAAGGTTACTGATGCGAGTGGGACAACCCTGGAAGAGTGGAAGGCTGAGGATCACGTTGGAACACAGGCTGTCGATGCGAACATCGCAAATACCGTCAGTAACGTGCTTTCAGACAACAATGCACGTTCATACATCTTCGGCGTCAACAGCGCACTGCAACTCGGTGCACGTCCCGTTGCGGCAAAAACAGGAACAACGAGCGACTTTAACGACGCCTGGACAATGGGCTACACGCCGTCACTTGCGGCAGGGGTATGGGTTGGTAATACCGACGGTACACAGATGAATAAAAATGCGGAGGCGGTATTTATTGCCGCACCAATCTGGAAAGAATTCATGCAAAAGGCACTTGAAGGAACGCCAATTGAAACCTTCCCAACGCCAACTATCCCATCGATCGGCAAAGACATGCTCGACGGAAATATTCCCGTTACAACATATACCGTCGATACCTCAACAGGAATGCTCGCAAACGAATTTACACCTGAGCGCTATAAAAAAACTGAAACCTGTGGCGAATATCACACGATCCTCACGTACGTGAATAAAAACGATCCGCGAGGACCTGTCCCGGAAAATCCATCAGCTGATCCAAACTATTCCGTATGGGAAACTGCGGTCCAAACGTGGATTACCAAACATAACGCAAATCTTAAGCCTGGAGAATCGCCAATTACTGCGTGCAAAGATATTCCAACCGAAACGGATAACGTTCATACAGCAGAAAATCAACCGAGCATCAGCTTCGCATCTCCTCGCGATGGCCAAACGCTTGGACGATCAGTCTCAACAACGCTTAATGCATCAACGCATCGCTCGTTCTCTCGAGTGGAATACACCATGGATGGTGCAGCGGTCTTTACAAGCCACGACATGAACGGAGATACGTTCACGCTCCCAAACTGGGTGACGACAGGAGCCCACGCACTCGGAGCGACCATCTATGACGACGTCGACAACAGTGCAAACGACAGCGTAGCAGTCTCGATCAGCGAATCAAGCGGAGCGGAGGCGCAGTTTCACATCACCAACCCATTCTCAAACCAAACGATCGACAATACCGGAAGCGCGTATACCGTCGTTGTCGAAGTTCCAAACGTGAGTGATGTTACATACCTCGAGGTAACCGCGGAAAATCTCTGGACTGGAGAAACGAAAACCATTGGAAGCACAGCAAATCCGTCGTCGATAACCAGTATTTCGTGGAACATCGGCGGCGATGCGCGATATCAACTCGTTGCTCGCGCTTCAACTCCAACCGGCGGAACGCTCGAATCAAGTCCTGTTATCGTGAACGTCACAACACCGGCGTCATCAAGCGGAATTCCAATCGAAGACGTGCTTATTACTCCGCCAGTTTCTGTTCCAACACCGTAATGTATAAAAAATCACCTCGAGCCTAAACTCGAGGTGATTTTTTATTTTGTTTGCCGAGACCTTACGGAATCGAACGACTACTGCCTGATTGGCATTACGATGTAGAGATACTTCTCATCAGGAAGGTTATACGGAGTGACAACACACGGTTGCATAGCATCAATAAATTTCAGCACAATTTTTTCCGACGTCATTGCATTCACACCGTCTAAAAGATATCGGAAGTTTAATACCGCAGAATTCACACTTCCAATCATCTCTCCCTCAACGGTCACCGTATTTTCACCCCGTCCGACATCAGCCGCGGAAAGCGTCACCGTATTTTCGGCCGGATTCGCTTCGAGGCGTACGTCGAACAATCCAGCCTTCGAGAACAGGCTCGTTCTTCGAATAGCCTGAGAGAACGCCGTTTTATCAATTGTTATCTCTGTCGCCGACGTTTTGGGGATAATCTGTCGATAGTCTGGATAAACACCTTCAACCGTTCGCGATGAAAGCTCGACGGTGCCATAGCGGAAAACAATCTGGCTATCCGTGAGTTCAACATCGATGTTTTCTGGATTCTCGACGCTATCACGAAGCACGCTCAGGATTCTTCGAAGCTCTCCAAGCGTTCGGGACGGCACAATAGCCTTCCGCTCCCCTTCAGCAGTCTCACCAAGCGCTATCGTCTTCTCACCGAGTCTGTAGCTATCTGTCGCGGCAAGGATGAGTTGTTTATTCAATCCGTCGAAATGCATGAACACACCAGTTAATGCCTGACGCGCCTCGTTTGTTGCAACAGCGAAAAGCACCTGTCCGAGTGCAGCATCGAGCGCTGCAGCAGGAACAACGAATCGTACACCCCCAGTGACCGGCGGAATGAGTGGAAATTCGTTTGCAGGAATTCCGTTAATCTTTGTCTTTGTCTTTTCGCAAACAATTGAAACGGCGTGATCGAGAAGATCGAGATCGACACGTTCGTTTGGAAGCAGCGCGACGTAATCAGCAAACAACTTTGATGGAAGCGTGTATTCACCTGGCTGATCAACTTTCCCCCGAATGGTGCATGTAATAGTAAGCTCAAGATTCGTTGCGGTCAGTTTAATTCCTCCAACGTCTGCTCGAAGCAAGACGTTATTCAAAATAGGAAGGTTCGCATTCTTTCCAGAGATGTGACTGGTGATTGCCAGACCTTGGTACAAATTTTCTCGCGTACAAGAGAGCTTCACATTCAGGAAATTAATATCTCTATAAGAACCAGTAGTAACAGTAAGGGGTGTGTATGAAGTGGATAATCGCAGATCGCTCCTGCTGACGTGGGTATCCGCCGATTCTCTCGGTGGACGATTCGTGTGGACGACGGTGTGGTGTGTGGAGATAAGTTGGAGGAATCGTTTGACTGCTATTTCCATCCCCTTGTTATCCTACCCGTTTCCCCAGGGAACTTCACCTGTCCGTCCACAGCCTTTTACACAGTTCTTCCACAATTCACAGGGGTGTCACTCTTTGTCCCCACGTTATCCCGCATACAGCTTTTGTTTAATCAGTTCGAGATCCTTTTGAAGCTTTTCGTCGGTTTTCACAAGATCTGAAATCTTTCCGTACGCGTGCATCGCGGTTGTGTGGTCGCGTCCGCCAAGCTCGTCACCGATTGCTGGATACGACGTCTTCATTTCCTCTCGCATGAGATACATGATGATCTGGCGCGGGAATGCGAGCTTCTTCTCTCGGGATTTTCCAAGAATGTCCTCGACGGTAATGTCGAAGTATTCGGAGACGATGAGGATTAGTTGGCGAGGAGTCACGGTTTTGCGGACATTTTCAGATTCGAAGCTCGCGATAATTGGTTTTACCGTTTCGAGTGTTGGAGAAATGTTGCGGAACTGGTGAATCGCGATAATCTTGTTCAGCGCTCCCTCGAGCTCGCGAATGTTTGAGTAGATGTTGCTCGCAACGTAGTGCAGGATTTCTCGATCTAGTGGAAATGCCTTCTCCATACACTTGCGCTGAAGAATGGCGATGCGAGTTTCTAGGTCTGGCATGCCAACATCAACGAGCATTCCCCATTCAAGCCGGGACTGCAGACGTTTTTCAAGGCTGGTAATTGATTTTGGCGGACGATCCGAAGAGATAACGATTTGGCGCTGTTCCTGATGAAGTGCGTTGAATGTGTGGAAGAATTCCTCTTGTGTTCCTTCTTTTCCAGTGATGAATTGGATGTCGTCAATAAGGAGAAGATCGACGTTGCGATAGCGATCCTTGAATTCCTTTCCTTTACCTGAACGGATCGCATTAATGAAGTCGTTCGTAAAACGCTCACAAGTGACGTAAAGAATGCGAACGTTTGGATTTCTGCGACGCATTTCATTGGCGATCGCGTGGAGCAAGTGCGTCTTTCCAAGTCCAACTCCTCCGTAAATGAAGAGTGGGTTATATGCGCCACCCGGCTGTGCAGCAACGGCTTGTGCCGCGGCATGGGCGAGTTCGTTTTGTTTTCCAACGACGAATGTTTGGAATGTGTATTGTGGATTAACGGTGATCGTTCCGGTTCCTCCAGTTTCAGCGCTTCCTGTTGCGACAAATCCGTAGTCTTCTGTTGTTTCGCGGGTTGGTGCTGGCTTCTTTTCCTCAAGAACAAGTGGCTGTGGAGCTTCAGTCCGGGTTGCGATTCGGTAGGTGAGGCTTCGAACGGCCTGATTGGTGATTCCCTGGATAGTTTCGAGAATATCTCGGTGGTGCTTTTTGCTAATCCACTGTTGTGTAATGGTGTTTGGAACGCCGATAACGACCTCGCCGTTGCGATAATCGCTAACAAACGTCTTTCGGAACCATGTCGTAAAGTGTGCTTTGCTCACTTTAAGCTCCATTTCCCCCAAAACTGCCTCCCAAAGCTCGTGTGTATTCATAGATGTGCGGCAGGTGGTGATGGGCTTAGGGATTCGTTGAGGAACGTGAACTTCGGAGGCATCATAGCCAACTATCCACAGGGTTGAAAGGATGACATTTTGGCTAGAAGTGGATGATTTTGTGGATAAGTGTGTAAAATATGGGGACAAGTGACAATGTTATGCACATTTTTCGTGGAAATTTGAAAGAAAAGATTTTGCGACGCCGTGTGGATGGCGGCAATTCAAGGAGCCCTACCTCGCTCGCTGGTGACTCGGGTATATGTTTCTTCACTACCGCGCGGCGACGCTACGCCGTGACGTCTCGCTATCGCTCGACTACGGCTGTGCCATCTGTGCGCTCGTTGCGAAACATATACCCTCGTCACTGGCGCTTGCGATAATCGGCTCACCCGTTGAATTGCCGCCAATACACGAATTTTATTGACATGGTATGCTTGCGGGCGTAAAGTCTTGCCACTTATGCCTAAGCGAACGTATCAGCCGAAAAAGCGGCAGCGCGCGAAAGTGCACGGATTTCGGAAGCGAATGAAGTCCAAGGACGGAAAGATCGTTTTAAAACGACGCCGAGCTAAGGGCCGAAAGCGCCTCACCGTGACCGCCCGCCCCCGTTAATAGGTAGAAACAAAAGTCGGCTTCCAGAGCCGACTTTTGATATCATTCTCGTATGCTCGCGAAAGATTTCCGGTTACGACATGAAAAAGATATTGCGAAAACCTTGAAGTCCAAGGCCGGTGCTTTTGATACGGCGTGCGGCGTGAAGGTAGTGAAGAATGGCCTTGTTGCCTCTCGTTTTGCTGTAGTCGTTGGAACTAAGGTGAGCAAGAAGGCCGTTGATCGGAATCGCATTCGTCGACAGTACCGCGAGATTGTTCGATCGATGATGAAAGAAATTAAACCTGGGTTCGATGTGATTCTTTTAACAGCGAAGCCTGCGCTCGAACTCGATTATCATCAGAAGGAAGCAAAACTTCGCAGCACATTGCATCGAGCAAAACTATTATGAACGCGCGAACAGCCATTCGCCGAATTGCAACGGCGCCGATCATTCTCTACCAGCGTACGCTCTCATTCGATCATGGGCCAATGAAGGTAATGTATCCATCGGGCTTTTGCCCGTTCTACCCTTCGTGTTCGGAGTACTGCCGTCAGTCGATTCTCAAAGACGGCGTTGCAGTCGGTATTACAAAGGGCACGCTCCGTATTCTCCGATGTCATCCATGGACCGAAGGCGGAATCGATAATCCGTAGCATTACGAATCGATTCCAAGGATTTCGATGAGTTTTTTCTTCCCACTACTCCCCTGTTTGATGACGATTGATTTTTGCGGGACGCGAAAATGTTTCGAAAGCAGTCGAATAAGCTCCTCATTCGCCTTTCCATCGACCGGTGCCGATTTCAGCTGAACGACAAATGAGCCGTCACCGAGCTCTTCGATTTCAGACTTCCTCGAGTTTGGCTTTACAGCGACCGAAAACTTCACAAATTTATTTCATCCCCTTTCGAAACTTCTTTAACAGTGCGAGGTCTTCTTCGCGGCTTCCCTTCTCCTCCTCTCCATCAAACGGCGTTTCGAGGATGAGGTCGATGTGCTGGAGTTTTGGATGTTGGACGATGTATTTGAAGGCATCGGCGCCGATGAAGCCGTGGCCGAGGTGTTGGTGGCGATCTTTGTGGCCATCGAATTCGATTTTGCTGTCGTTACAGTGCGACGCGACCAACTTGTTGAGGCCGATGATGCGATCAAAGTCCTCAAATGTTTGATCGACCGCTTCTTTTGTCCGCAAATCGTATCCCGACGCAAACGCGTGTTGCGTATCAAAACACACGCCAATTTCCTTTCCACGCTTTGCGCCGTCGATAAACTGTGCGATTTCCTCGAACTCATCTCCCATCACTGCGCCAGCGCCAGCCGAGATTTCGATGAGGAGCTGACATGATCCCTCGTATCCATCCAGGATTCGATCAAGGCCCTTAATAACGGCTTCGACTCCGGCCTCTTGCCCAACTTCTTTTGCTGATCCCGGATGAAACATGATCGCTTTTGCGCCAAGCTGAGTTCCACGATCGAGTTCCTCGCGAAGAATCTTTACCGATCCGAAGCGCGTGGTGTTTTTCGCCGATGCGAGGTTTACGATGTACGGCGCGTGAATGTAGATGTCCTTAATATCATTCTCTTTCATCGACTCCCGAAACTTCGCCGCATCCTCATCACTTATCGGTTTCGCCGCGAACATTTGCGGAGAACGAGAAAAGATTTGGATCACCTCGCATCCAAGTTCCTTCCCCGCTGGCCCTGCCTTCCACAATCCTCCCGCTGCCGATACATGAGCTCCAAATCGCATATAGAGAAAGTGTACCTATTTCTTTTCTTTGAATCCAATCTCGCCCTTCTTCGAATCGTCATCAATCGTTTGTCGTAATGCATCAAACACGATTTTGAATTGTTCGTCGTATTTTTTTCCAGAAAGTCGATTCGTAATCGGAGATCGGAATGCTCAAGCGCCATGTCGCGGAGAGAGATGAATGTGCGGATGATTTGAATGTTGATTGCGATGGCTCGGTCGCTTTTGAGTACGCTTGAAAGCATAGCGATCCCTGGCTCCGTAAAGGCGAGAGGGCGAAATCCTTTTCCGCCGCGTCCGGGTTTTAAGATCACAAATTGTGATTTTAAAGACGCCCATTCTTCTTTGGTGAGTTGAAAACAAAAATCTTGCGGAAAGCGTTTAATATTTCTTCGGACGGATTGGTTTAGTGATCGAATTTCGACTTCGTATAGTTTTGCTAAATCGCGATCGAGCATTACCTTCTGGCCACGAAAAACATAAATTCGATTTTCGATAACTTCGGCGGGTAGAGATAAGGACATAGAGTTTGTATTCGAAATAAGAATTTTGAGGTCACAATTTGTGACCTCAAGTTGTGATACGGAGATCCTACCAGTATCGCGAATGCGGGCGATGTGTAAAAATGGTGATGAATCGTTCGGAGCACGCCGAATTTATGGAACTTCCAAAATATATTCGCGACTTATATCGCCATTGGCCTCGCCATGTTGGTGTGGTTGAGCAAGGGTCTCATCTCGCCGACTCGCCGATCGTGAAAGAGATTTGTGATTTCGCGCAAGAGCGATTATCGATTTGGCAAAAGAAAGTTTTGAATGACCCGATGCCGTACACGGAGGATCCGATTTTGCAGAAGTATCGTTTCTGCAATATATTTCGGGAGTTCGACAAACAGACGATCGCGATTCATACGATGCTTAATCCGCTGCGCGATGATTTTGCGCTGTGGCTGTTGAACATGTTTTATTGCCGCATGGTTGCGCGACCGGAAACGATTGAGAACGTTGGATTATTATCATTCGATCTTGAAAAGAATCGCGAGCTCTACGATCGACTCATGTCATCGTCGAGGCCTCGATACGGCACGCCGTACGTATTTCCGATCTCGACGATACAAAAGAGCGCGACACCGAATCGGGAGAAGTTTATATGCGAATATCTGCCGTCGATCATGCGAAAGATCGTCAGTGAGATCGAAACGTGGGAATCGATATCTGTGATTGATGGTGTGGCGAAGATTCTTCCGTTGTTTGGATTCAATTTGAATTTTCTTTGGACTGAAGTTCTTATCGATGTTGCGTATCAGTATCCTGATCGTATAGATCTCTTTGCCGCCTTCCCTATTGGCCCAGGATCGATGCCGACGATGCGGATGATCGACCGCGCTGTGGATCCAGTCGATCTCGCCATGAGGCTCTCTACGATCCCATTTCATTCAGGAATCACGATCGACGGTGTGCCGCTTCGATTGTCAGTAGAGAATTGGGAAGGCATTGGATGTGAGTTTCGAAAGTATACGAATCTGGTGGCTGGGCGCGGTCGGAAGAGGGTCTATCGATGAAATCAAAAACGAGATCATGTCGATCTCGTTTTTGTGTGAATTACTTCACCATTGCAGACATGATGTGATCGACAACGGCGCGGTTGCGCATTTGGGATTCGACGAAGTCGCGATATTCTGGTTCGTACACGCGGGCACGATTCTCGTTGTCGTCGCCAAGGCGGTCGGCAATCACGTCGAGCTCGGCATCGACGGCCTTTGCATTAACGTCGATATTCTCTTTCTTGCCGATTTCGCGAATGATGAGCGCGACTTTCACGCGGGTGAGCGCCGTTGGAGTGAAATCGAGCTTGGTTTCTGCGATCGTTTTACCGATGGATTTTAAGTAGTCCTTCAATTCCATTCCGTTTTCACCAACCGAGTGCTCAAGCTCGCGAATCATGCGCTCGAGTTCTTGATTAACGAGAATGTCTGGAATCACGTCGAACTCAGATTTCTGCGCGAGAAGATCGAGGCACTCACGTTCCTGTCGCCGACGTTCCTCGACAACGCTTTCTGCGGCAAGATTCTCCACGAGTTTCTCCTCGAGCATTGCTGCATTTTCAAAACCGAGACGTTTTGCGAACTCTTCGTCGATCTCCGGCGTTTCGATGGTGAAGATTTCGTTAATACGGACAGAAAAATCAACATCATTGTCTGCGAGATGCTTTTGATAGTGATCCTTTGGGAATTTCAGCGTGAAAGTTTTTTCGTCGCCTTCCGCCATGCCGAGAATTTGAGTGACGAAGCCGTCGATGTAATGAGCCTCGCTGGTATACACGCCATGGTTTTGGCTCTCGCCGCCCTCAAGGACTACGCCGTCCTTTTTCATGGTGAGGTTCACGACGGCTTTGTCGCCTTGTTCGAGTTTCTTTCCGGCCACTGCGCGTGTTTCTTTTGTTTGCATTCGAGCCAAATCCTTTTTTGCAGTTTCGATGATTTCTGGTGTTGGTTCGGTTGGCTTTCGTTCAACAGACAGTGCAGTGTAGTCCGCAAGCTTCTTTACCTTTGGCATGAGCGCGATGTCTGCGCTGTAGATAAGATCCTCGCCAGGAATCATGACGTCCATCGTAAAGTGCGGCGCGCCAACAATATCCAAATCTTCCTCAATGAGCGCCGACGCAAGTGATGCGCGGATAAGTTCTTCAGCGGCTTCTTCAAGGATTTTCATTTCGCCGACACGCTGTTTTACGACGTCGTAGCTTGCGGCACCTGGGCGGAACCCTGGAATGTTCATGACGCGAGACAGCTCGTCTGCGGCAACGTGCATCGCGGCAAGGACTTTATCCTTTGGGACAACGACGGAGATTTTAATTTGGTTATCGGCAACGTGTTCGATGGTGTGCGACATAGGGGGACATCAAATGAAGTGCGCATAGTATAGCCTTGGGGGTAAAAACGTCAATAAAGAAGCGAACCTTAGCCAATAATGTGGGCATTTCATTGATAGAGTCCCGGGAAATTGGTATAATGCAGATACTGTGAGTACCCCCCTTTCTCGCATCGTTGTACGTTTTGGACTTTTTCTCGTTCGCTGCATATTGGCGGCGAAGGCGCTCTGCTTTCGTGTAGCTCGAATGATTGGAGTGGCGGCTCGTCCATTGGTAAAGTGGACGCTGTCACTTCTTTTTGTTCCGCTGTATCGCGCAGGATTTGCATCGCGTCGGAAATTAACGCATTGGTATCGGCCCGCGAAAAGCCGTTTTATGTTTTTCGTGACGAACCGTGCCATGATGCATGTCGCCATTCTCTCGGTCGTTGCTGGCACCGGGGTTATTAACTTAAGCATGGATACTGTTCGAGCTGAAACGCTCGATGCCTTTAATAAGAGCTTGGCATACGCGGTGATTACTCAGGAAGAGTCTCCAGTTGTTGAGGAATACGCAGACATGGACGTTGCTGCGCTTCGAGGAGATGCAGCAAGCTACCTTTCTCAGGCATCGTTGTCTCCAGCGCTTGGAGCAACGGACGGACAAGATTCTGCTCTGGTGAATACTACGTCGCTTGCTGGGGGCGGCGCGCTTGCGGTACCGATTCTTTCTGGGTCAAGTGCAAGCGTGGCTCCGCGTGACGGAATCGAAACATACACGGTTGCAGAAGGAGACACTATTTCAACGATTGCGGCACGATTCGGTATTTCAACAAATACCATTCTTTGGGCAAATAATTTGAGCGTGCGAAGCGTGTTAAAGCTCGGCCAATCATTAACCATTCTTCCGGTGTCTGGCGTGGTGCACACGGTGAAGAGCGGCGATACACTTCTGAAGATTGCGACGACGTATAACAGTGACGCGACGAGTATTTTGAGCACGAACAAGCTTGCGGATTCAAGTGCGATCGCTGTTGGACAGAAGTTATTAATTCCTGGAGGAACGCCGCCGACTCCTGCACCAATTAAGCGAGCAACATCGGTTGCGTCGATTTTTGCGCCCGCGCCAAAAAAGACCGGCACTGCGGTTTCGGGAAGCTCTCGCATGATCTGGCCATCAGATGGTCACACAATTATTCGCGGATTGAGTTGGTTCCACACTGGCGTTGATATCGATTGTAATGGGCACGCCGACGGAACGTCGACTGACGATAACTATGCGGCAGCAGACGGCATTGTGACGTTCGCTGGACCGCGATTTACTGGTCCGGGTGGTGGATACGGAAACCTTGTCATTATCGATCACGGCAATGGCCTTTCAACGCGTTACGGACACAATCACGCTATTTATGTGAAGGCTGGTCAGCAGGTGACAGCGGGAACCCCAATTGGCCGCTGCGGATCAACAGGAAACTCAACGGGAACACATTTGCACTTTGAAGTTATTGGCTCAAAAGGTTCCCGCGATTATCGCAATCCATTGGAATATATTCGCTAAGCGTTTCGAATTCGGTATTGTAGTGCTTCGGCAAGATGTGCGGCAGAGATATGCTCTTCTTTTGCGAGGTCGGCAATTGTTCGTGCGACTTTGAGAATTCGCCCGTACGATCGTGCTGACATGTGGAGCCGATCAACTGCGGATTTGAGGAGGGCTACACCGTCGTCTGTGAGTTTGCACCAGGTTTTCATTTGCGCCGGACGGAGTTCTGCATTCGTGAGCGTTCCTGATGTTGTGTAACGCGTTTGCGTCAGTTGTCGTACGGCGGTCACGCGCTCACGAACTGCTGCCGACGACTCGCTTGGCGCATTGGACGTAAGATCATCAAACGCCACGCGAGGAACTTCAACACGGAGATCGATTCTATCGAGCAGTGGCCCCGAGATCTTTTGCTGATACTTTAAGATGATCCCCGGCGTGCAGGTGCAGGCAATCCCTGGATCGCTGACAAATCCGCATGGACAAGGGTTCATTGATGCGACGAGCATGAATCGTGCTGGGAACGAGATGCTTCCCGCGGCGCGTGAAACGGAGATTGTGCCGTCTTCAAGCGGTTGGCGGAGATTCTCAAGAACAGCGCGGGAGAACTCTGGAAATTCATCAAGAAAGAGCACTCCACGATGCGCAAGAGAAATTTCTCCTGGTCGAGGCTGCGCGCCCCCACCAACAAGAGCGATTCCACTGCTTGTGTGGTGCGGAGATCGGAACGGACGATGCGTAATGCGCTTCCCGCGAAGAAGCCCGGCAATGGAATGGATTGAGGTTATCTCAATGGATTCGTCGATGGTTGGCGGCGGAAGCAGCGTCGCGAACGCTCGCGCGAGCATAGTCTTTCCGCTTCCTGGCGGGCCTGAAAGAAGAATATTGTGGCCGCCTGCCGCGGCAATTTCTAGTGCGCGCTTTGCGTGTGATTGCCCGGCGACGAGCGCAAAGTCGTCGCTCTGTGCAAATCCGTCGCTTTCCAATGCGTCGGGCGTTGGCGACGGTGAAATTGGCCTCCAGGAACCCGATTCAATTTGCTCTACGCAATCTTTGAGCGATGTTGCCGAGGCGACGCCTACGCTCTCGACAAGCCGCGCTTCGTCGATGTTTTCGTTTGCAACAAGGACGCCAGAATACCCCTCACGTTTTGTCATTGATGCAGCGAGGAGAACTCCTCGTGCGGGGCGAAGACTTCCGTCGAGACTGAGTTCGCCAATAACGACGTATTGATGAAGGACGTCTGTTTTTGTCAGTGTGCCTTGCGCTCCAAGAATCGCGAGCGCAATGGCGAGGTCATACAGTGGCCCTTGTTTTCGAGTGTCAGCGGGAGCGAGATTGATCGTGACATGTGTTCGAGGGAACGGAAACCCGGAATTTTTCATTGCTGCACGAACACGGTCGCGCGCTTCGCTGACGGCGGCGTCAGGAAGGCCGACGATCTGAAAACGCGGAAGGCCTGAGGATACATCTGCTTCAACGGTGACTGGAGTTGCGGAAAGGCCGAACAATGCTGCGGAACAAACGCGAAACGACGCCATAATGTGGCGGGGACGGCTGAATAAAATTGCGCAGCGCGTGGGGATTGTTTCGAGTGTACCAGAAAATGCATGCAACGCCTAGAAGAATCAGTGCATCGGATCCATTGATGATTGATGTGTGAAAGAACATCAGGTAGTCGGTCGTAAAACCATTCATGACTCGATCGACGAGATTGTTTGAGGCTCCGACGATAACGGCGATTGCGCCAAGTGTTGTGCCGGGATCGATGGTGTATGTGATCGATGCGCGATCGATGAGGAAAAGGAGTATGCCGATTGTGGCAATCGCAATCATCGAGATCGGAATTGGAATATCAAACGTAATTCCCAGATTTTGGTGGAGAAAGATGTCGACAAATGGAAGGAGATGTATAGAGCGACCTTCTGCGAGGTGTTCGATTGCAAGGCGCTTCAGTATCCAGTCAACGAGGCCAAGAATACAGATTCCGATTGTTCCGGCGAGAAAGATTTCCTTTCGCATAAAACCAAACATCGAGCCGAAGCTCGATGCGATGGTTACATTTCTTGAGTGAGTGTTTTTTTACATGCAACGCACGATGTTGACGTTGGTCGAATTTGCAGGCGCGCTTCATCAATAAGCTGCTTGCAGTATTTACATGTTCCGTATGTTTCGTTTGCAATAGCCTTGAGCGCGCTATCAATGTCACGGAGTGCGGAGGACAGTTCATTTTCCAATGAGAGGTTGTCTCCGATTTCTGCCGCTTTGTCGGCGCTCTCGTCTTCTTTGTCGCCGAGGGTGTTGTAGTCGGCGTCAAATGCGTCGCCTGCAATAACGCGAGGAGAGACTCGTGTAAGTTCTGCGACAATTTTTTCGCGTTCTGCGCGAAGGCGTGTCTCCATTTCAGTAACGAATGTTTTTTTCATACGAAGAATTTCTAGCCTCTACAGCGAAGCGCTTGGTTCTATTGAGGATAGAGAAATCGCTTGGAAATAGCAAGAGGGCGTCCTTCGGGCTGTGAACAGTGCATTTGTGCAGAGTTTCGTCCCGGGCACGCCCTCGAGGGAATAGATCGACGAGACGCCGCTATGATGCGGCATTGGGTTCTTGTGGTTACCAAGAAGGTGATCACGAGAACGCAATACCACACGAACAGTGTGCGACGAGTATTCCAGTATGCGAATCTGCTCTACTGAAGTGTGGGCTGGCATGGTTTCGGTGTACATTCCTGTTTCAATCCATGGACGCCCTAATGCTTTTTCACTCCGTACAGCAGTGAGGCGTTTCTCAAAACGAGTTTGTGGGGTTTTGGGAAACAACCTCCCAAGTGGCAAAGGAATTGTAGAAGGAACTCTAAAAACTATACCACAAAATTATGGAGCGCTGCAGATGCGCGTTTCAGAAAGCGTGCTCGCAATTTCGTCTGCACGCCACAAGAGATTTGAGAGCAGCGAAGGTTGGTAAAACGTTTGTATATTTAATACAGAAAAGAGTTTCCGGGGCTGAGCAAACGCGATGGTTCCGGAAAGACAAGTGGGAAATTGGGCCTGAGGAGTATTTGTGTTCTGAACATGATTACTCACCGTGAGGAGCGTTGGAGTTTGCGTGATGTATGCAGTGCCATGTGACGTCGTTGCAGTAACGAATCGATACGGCGCGTCGTCTCGAACAACGACACTCGCCTCTTCTCGTGAGCGGAGCGTTAATGATTTGCTTCCGTCATCAAGAAACGTTGTGATTCCTTCAATCGTTGGGACTTCGACGAGTTCTTTTGCGATGGAGCGGAGCATCGCTTCGTTCACCAGCGTTTCCGTTTCTGATGTTAAGGGTATGGAAAATGTGTACGCCAGTATCTCGTCGACATCATCGATGCGTGCGGAAATGCCGTTGCGCCCTGCGAGAAAAAGAAGTGATGCAAAGCCTGGTGTGTTTTGGGTAAATGTACGATGAGCAAGTGTGGAAATGTCTGATGCAGAAATATCTGCACTGAACCGCGTTGATTGCGTGACGGGCTCGTCGATATTTGGCGCGGCAAGAAATGCGGTGCCGTGGAGAGTGATTGCTTCCGACGTGATTGAGACGTCTGTTCGATCGTCGCCGAGTGTTAGTGTTGCAGAATCTCCAGAAAATATGGTTGGAAGGATGTTTTTGAGAATGCTTTTTTGTATGGGTGCCAGCGCTGGGTTATTTGAAATGACCGTAATATTTTGTTTGTAGTCGCTAAAGATTTCCCCTGGTGCAATAGAATCGAGTCCGCCACTTTTGCGATCATCAAAAGGTTTATCAAAAATCATCGTGACTGTGCCATCATCGGCAAACCAAATATTCAGTGTGTGATTAGTGGCGTTCAATGCGTCGGCGAGCGAAATCGGAATGCCGGGAACGACGTTCATTCCTTTTGCGAGTGATCGAAGATTTGCGATTGTTTGGTCGTTCTTCGTGATTCTGATGGCGACGGTGTTATTCGGTGGAACGACGGCGCTGAACGCAAATGCGAGCCGATGAAATCCGGTCACAATGCTCCATGCGGCAAGAATGATTCCAGCAACGCGCAACACCCGCCAGATATTCTGGCGGGTGGGACTTATGTTCATGGGGATGTTGAGTGCGTGGTCCATGGCTTAGTTGCTGCGTGGCTTTGGTGCTGCGGTTGATGCCTTTGCGCGCATTTCGTCAGTATACACGTTGCCTTCAGCTTTTTTCATGGAAAGATTGATGCGGCCTTTCTCGTCGATTTCGATAACGACAACTTTCACTTTGTCGCCAACACTTACGATGTCGGTCACTTTGTCGACACGCCATGGAGCAAGTTCAGACACGTGCACCATTCCGTCCTTTCCTGGAAGAATCTGGACGAAGGCACCAAAGTCCATAAGGCGAACAACTTCCCCGTCGAATGTCTCGCCGGCCTTCACTTCACGCGTGAGGTTTGTGACCCAATCAAATGCCGCCTTTCCGCTTTCGCCGTTTACTGCGGTGATCATGACGAGGCCGTCGTCTTCGATATCGATCGCGGTGACGCCCGTTTTTGCGATAATTTCATTGATGGTTTTTCCACCACTGCCGATAACGACGCGAATGAGTTCTGGATTAATACGAAGTTTCAAGATTCGAGGCGCTGTTGGTGAGAGCTCGGCACGAGGAGTTGCGATTGCATTCTTCATGACTTCCAGAATCTGTAATCGGGCAACGCGAGCGCCAGTAATTGCCTCAACAACAACTTCGCGAGGAAGTCCATCGGTTTTGGTGTCGAGCTGAATAGCGGTAATTCCCTTTTCTGTTCCGGTAACTTTGAAGTCCATACCGCCTTCGCCGTCTTCAAGGTCTTGAAGGTCGGTAATAACGCGGTATCGCTTGCCATCGCTTGCGAGTCCCATTGCTACGCCAGCAACTGGTGCGGTAATTGGTACACCGGCATCCATAAGCGCCAAGCTTGTTCCGCACGTTGAGCCCATTGAGCTCGATCCGTTCGATCCGAGTACTTCGGAAACGACGCGAATGGAATATGGGAAGTCTTCGAGCTTTGGCAGTACTGGCTCGATAGCTTTTTCCGCAAGCGCGCCGTGACCAATTTCACGACGACCAGCACCACGAAGGGGCTTTGCTTCACCCACGGAGAATGGTGGGAAGTTGTAGTGATGCATAAAGCTCTTCTCGCCAACCAATTCCATGCCGTCGAGCGTCTGCTTGTCTCCGGGGGCGCCGAGGGTTGCGATAGAAAGCACTTGTGTTTCGCCGCGCATAAAGTGACCGCTACCGTGGACGCATGGCAGGACGCCAACTTCAGAAACGATCGTTCGGACCTCGTTGATTGCGCGACCATCGACGCGCTTTCCGTCGTCCAGAATCAACCGGGTAATTTCTGAATCGATGAATGGGTACAATGCACTCTTTGCGATCGCGATATCGGCATCTTCCATTCCTTCGGCCTTACACGCTTCAACCAAACGCTTCTTCATGGTGTCTTTTGCCACCGCGCGCTCGGTCTTTGTCGCTTTTGGTGCATCAAGGAACAGCTCCTGCATAAGCGGCTTCATGATGGCGTTTGCGCGTTCGGTAATTTCGATCTTTCGTGTGATCGCAGCTTTCTGTTCGTCGTTCTTTGGCGTGAAGAGATCGATTTTCTCTTTACCAATTTCAGAGCGAATTTTTTCGATGAATGCGATGACTGGGCTAAGTGACTCCTGACCGAACTGAATAGCCGCGAGAACATCCGCTTCCGGTGTTTGCATGGCGTCTGCTTCCATCATGATGAGCTTTTCGGGTGTACCGGCAACATCCACGTTAAATGTCGCTACTTCGCGTTGTGCGTATGTTCCGTTGATGATGAGCTTGCCATCAGCGTCGTTCACGCGAGCCGCAGCAATAGGGCCATTCCATGGAATGTCAGAAATATGCAAGGCGAGTGATGCGCCAATGAGCGCTGGAATGTCAGCGTCGTTCTCGCCGTCGAATGCGAGGACAGAAAGAATCACCTGAACATCGTTCTCGATGCGCGTATCAAACAACGGACGAATTGCGCGATCGATGAATCGGGCGACGAGAACGGCTTCGTCTGTTGGGCGGCCTTCGCGCTTAATGAATCGTGATCCTTTAATGCGACCAGCGGCGTAGAGCTTTTCCTCGAAATCGACCATGAGTGGGAAATATCCCATTCCTGGACGAGCTTCTTTACTCATGACCGCTGTTGCGAGAACAACGGTGTTTCCGTACTGCACCGTACAGCTGCCGTTTGCGGCGCGTGCATACTTTCCGACTTGAACCTTCAAAGTCTTTCCTCCGAATTCCATCTGAAATGTTGGCGTTTCCATAGTGAGAATTTGAGATCGGCAATAGACAAAAGAACTCGATCGCGCCATGGCGATGAAGTGCTCGCTGTCCAATGCCGGAACTCGATGATTATGAATGAGTGATCTGCGTGGTCGAGGATTTCTCCTCGACCACAGTAACTACGCATTCATGGGAAGCTGTGGAACGTTTGGATTTTGTCGGGGCTTTCGTGGGCGGCCGCGGCCCTGTGGTTTGTTCTGTGCTGGCGCTTCGGGTTTTTTATTGAAGCGAATCGGGGCAATAGGGACTGCGGTAGCCGCAGGAGTGGTGAGAATATTTGCTTGTTTTGGATGTACGCGCTCTGCGATTTCCTTCTTTGGGACTTCGATTGCTTTGTTTGCGACTTGTTCTGCAATGACGTCATCGAAGGTGTCGGTCGATGACGAAAGGTGATGCTGTGGCGGACGATGATTGTTACTTCCGCCAATGAGGAAGGCTTTTTTGTCCTGTGAAAGGTTGGTGTAAATATCAGCGACCTCGACGAGCTTGCTTGATGTTGATTCACGGAACGAGACAACATGGAAAATGCGACCGCGGCTCTTCACGTAGTCGGCGAGTGCGCAGTAGTCACCGTCGCCAGAAACCATCACGACAACGTCCACCATGTCGAGCATGCGAACGACGTCGATGGTAATACCCACGTCCCAGTCTCCTTTTTTGTGTCCGCTATCGTATTCAAGAAGTTCTTTGGTATTGAGTTCGATGCCCATCGCCTGGAGCGCTTCGAAGAACGGACGCTCTTCTCCAGTCTTCGTTGAGATCGTATATGCGATTGCACGGATGAGCTTTTGATTGCCGACGGCGGCTTTGACGATAGCGCCGAAGTTGACCTTTGCACCGTAAATGTTGCGCGCACTGTAATACATGTTCTGAACGTCGATGAACACGCCGACGCGGCGGGTAGATGTGTCGATAAGAGCCATAGTGATATGCGGCGGAAAAAATGGGCCGCGGATAAATAGTGAAAATCCCACGCTCAGCATCGTATCACGATGCGAGAACGTGGGATGTTGTGTTACTTCTTCAAACCAAGCGCTTCGATGAGTTCTGCGTACGCGGTAGCGTTTTCGCGCTCCAAGTACTTCAGCAAACGTCGGCGTTCTGCGACCTTCTTCACCAAACCGCGGCGGGAGCTAAAGTCCTTGCGGTGGGTTTTGAGGTGCTTGGTGAGCTCCTTCACTTCGGCAGACAAAATGGCGATCTGCACTTGTGGTGAGCCGGTGTCCGAATCATGGGTTCGGAACTTTTTAATGAGCTTTTCCTTTGAGGACTTGTCCAGCATAGTCTTGAAAAATTTAGCCGATCATCGGAGTAACGGGAGCTGAACCCCGAAACCACGAAAAACGGAGGATATTAACGGGGAGAAGTGTAGATGAAAGGGGGAAAAAGGTCAATATGTTGGCGAAAAAAGAGACGACCGGCTCGGAGTTTCGAGGCTCCGGCCGGTCAGTTGAGGGTTGCTGCGTTGCCGAGGATCATTCCCCGGCAACATCGGCGCCGGTGACCTGGTCTTACTGATAGAAACGACTGAAGTTCTGGACCTTCATGGTCCTCCTTGGTGTGGCATTAGTGTGCCACGTTTTGGTGTTTTTGTCAATGAAACAGGCTATTATAAGAATTTTCTTACGGCTCTAGGGACCCATTTTGAGAAACCAGGTTTCTCGCTAACTCAGTTTCTCTGGATCCATGTGTCGCAAAAATTTGATATACTTGTTGAATATGGCAAAGGCATTGAAGGATTTGGTGCGAGAATTTTGTGAGTATCTTGAGATTGAACGAGGGCGGAGCGATAAAACCACAAAGAATTACGCGTTTTACCTGCACCGATTCGCGGAATGGGCGAAATGGCCGAATCCGGGGGAAATCGAACTGGAAATGGTACGAAAGTATCGTTTGTATTTGAATCGCGAAATTGCGGGACGTGATGAGGAGTCGTTGCAAAAGAACACACAAAATTATCACCTTATCGCTTTGCGAGCCTTTTTAAAGTATTTGGCAAAGCGCGACATCAAGACATTGTCAGCTGATAAAATCGAACTTGCAAAGCAGGGTTCACGGCACGTGACGTTCCTAGAACCCGAGGAATTGCAGCGTTTTCTTACTGGTCCAGAGGGCGATGATTCGTTGGTTGGGTTGCGCGACAAGGCGATTCTCGAGTTGCTGTTTTCGACCGGACTTCGAGTCTCAGAATGCGCCGGACTCCGCATCGATCAAGTGAATTTGAAACGCGAGGAGTTCACGGTGAAGGGAAAAGGCAGTAAACACCGCGTTGTATTCCTCGCCGACGACGCGAAACGCGCGCTAAAGGCGTATCTCGACAAGCGTCATGATGTCTCGGAATATCTTTTCGTTCGTCACGATCGTGCTCGTCACAATGTTGAATCCCCTGCTCCGCTTACGCCACGATCGGTTCAACGCATTGTCGATCGGTACGCGCGTATGGCCGGAATCACCAAAGCTGTTACTCCGCACACGCTTCGCCACACGTTCGCGACAGATCTCCTCCGCAACGGCGCCGATATTCGATCAGTCCAGTCGCTCCTCGGTCACGAGTCGATCACGACGACGCAGGTGTACACCCACATTACCGATAAGGAATTAAAGCGGGTGTATTCAAAGTTTCATGGCAAGAAGAGCCCCGACGCTTGATTGAAGCGGTTTGGTGTGATATTTTACTGTGCGTTCGGCAAACCATCATGGCGGTTATAGCTCAATGGTAGAGCACCGGGTTGTGGTCCCGGCTACACGGGTTCGATCCCCGTTAATCGCCCCATCAAAAAATCTCCCGTTTGGGAGGTTTTTTGTTTGGTTCAAGAAAGATTGGTGCCTTGAGGTGGAATCGAACCACCGACCTTGGGCTTAGAAGTCCCCTGCTCTATCCAACTGAGCTATCAAGGCATGAATCTGTTTTGAAACCTGGGAGAATCCTAGCAAAGTTTTCCATTTTTGGAAAGACGGATATTTGGCTAACGATTGACGATATTTGCGTTTTCAGGCATATTTCTGCCGCCTAGGGCTCGGTTATCGTAACCGAGTACGCTGGCTGTCTCTCGTCAAGGTTCCCTCGGAGTCCCGATGTTCACGCTTCTCTTTGACCAAGACGGTCTCTCGCTCGATTCTGAACAGGTTCTCGCGAATCCAGACCTCATCCCCGAAATGTACGGTCCGGACGACGTCCACTACATCGACATGATCCTCGTCGACGACAGGCTCGCGCTGGTCTTCTCCGTGGAGCGGGAGGCTCAAGACCCCGCTGTCGTCGCGCGGGTGATCCAATCCTCGATGCTCGTGACCCAGTCCGGCCGCGAGTCGATCCTTCTCTCTGTCCGGAATGCGAAAGAAGCGCCGCGGGATCCGACCTCGGAAGAAATGCGGGCTGTCGCGAAGTTCTTCGCCGAGGTGTACCTCGCCGGTCGGAAGAAAGACGTGACCCTTCTCGCGAAGGCCATGCTGGCTCCCGCGGAGAAGCTCGTGACGTACTACTGCTCGACCGGTCCGTGCCCGGACTACGACGTCATCGACGTGTCGGGGCGGTTGGACGACTTCCTCCTGGTCGAAAACGTCATGGCCGTTCTTTTCCGTGGTCGGATCGCCATGGTCCCGGCGCCCCAGCTCGATCAGTGTCTCAGGACCGGTGTGATGGCGGACTTCACGGAGAAGAATCTTGGATCGACGCCCGTCGGACAAGAGACGCGGCTCGCTCGTGGGCCGAAGATCAATCGTGTGACGCGTCTCGCGGATACGGTCGCGTACATCAAGCACGAGCCCGACGGTCCGAAGATGATCGTCCTTGATCCTACGGAGCTGAAGGAAATGCGCGTGGCTCGGTTGGTCGCCATGGACTCCACGTTCCCGTACGCGCTTTTCGGCCGTTCCGGCGAGCAGGTTTACCTCGTGGGCCACTCCGGGGCGGTGACGATTGACTCGGGAATGTTCCTGGAAGAAATGCCCGGGTAGGGCAGATGTTCGGCGAACGGGGCCTGCAGCGACGTGCTGCGGGCCCCGGTTTCGTTTTTGATGATTTTCCGATACACTTTGCACAATATGACCACATCGCAAAAGACCTTTTTAATCTTGGATGGCAACGCACTTTTGCACCGTGCTTGGCACGCGGTTCCATCGCTTACAACGAAAGATGGCAGAGTGGTGAATGCGGTATACGGCTTTGCGATGGTTATTGAGAAAATGCGAACAGAGCTAAAACCGGATTTCATGGCCGTTGCGTGGGATTTGCCTGGCGGAACGTTTCGTCATGAGGAATACGCAGAGTATAAAGCGCAGCGCGAAAAGAAGTCGCAGGAACTATACGATCAGATCCCGATGATTCAGGAGTTATTAAAACCGTACGGGATCCCTTCGCTTTCCGTTCCAGGCTTTGAAGGTGACGATATTTTGGGAACGATTAGCGCGATGAACGAGGCCGACGGCGTAAAGACGCTTATCGTGACCGGCGATCTCGATGCACTCCAGCTCGTGACACCGATGACGCACGTGGTGTTTTTCGTGAAAGGGTTGTCGCAAACAAAGCTCTACGATACCGCCGCGGTCAAAGAGCGTTATGGGCTGACGCCATCGCAGCTCATCGATTACAAGACGTTGGTCGGAGATACGTCTGACAATCTTCCAGGTATTCGCGGAATCGGCGAGAAGGGTGCAGTCGAGTTAATCAACGCCTACAAGACCGTCGACGGAATTTTCGACGCGATGAAGCGTGGTGATTTGCCGGAAAAGTTTGCGAAGAAGTTCGAGGATCAAGAAACACATGCAGCGCAAATGAGACGAATGGTGACGGTGGTTCGTGATGTTCCATTGAAAGGATTCTCTCGGGATGATGCGAAGATGCAGAAGCCGAATCTCGATGCGCTTCTTCCGATTCTTCGCGACTTTGAATTCAAAACGTTGTTGAAGAAGTACGAGGGCAAGGACGAGAAGACTGAACGCGAGGCGCCAGTTTCGAAGAGTGTTTCGCCATCCAAAGGCTTGTCGAAGCGTCACGCTTCCCTTCCTGCGGGATCGTTAAACGACCTTGAGCTTGATCGAATCGGTATCGTGATTCAGTCAAAAGAGAAAGATCTTTTCGGTGGATCAATTGCCGCAATCGCGATTACCGACGGTCGGAATGTGGTGTCGATGAACGATCCGAGCGTTGATGATCTCAATAAAATTGTTGGGGCAATCGGGAATGCAAAAATGATTGTTGCGCACGACATCAAATCGATTCTGCACACCGTTGACGATATTGGGATCGATCTCGAGTATGTTCTTCATCGTCCATTCTTCGATACGCAAGTTGCTGCATATCTTTTAGCGTCAGGTGATCGCGAATTTGGATATCGCGACATTGTTCAATCCGTCATCGGCGCTTCGATCTCGGTCGATGCGAGTGTGCAGGAAATGATCGGCGCGCTGTTGCCGCTTGCGACGGTACTTGATCGACGGCTTGCTGATGAAGGAATGAAGAAACTTGCCGACGAGATCGAAATGCCGCTTATTCCCGTATTGTTCACGATGGAAAAAGACGGTTTCGCTGTTGACGCTGCACATCTTGCAACGCTGTCGAAGAAGTTTGATGATCGTTTACAAGAATTAACGAAGTCGATTCATCAAGACGCGGGCCGCGAATTCAACATCAATTCTCCGTCGCAGTTGGCCGATGTGCTGTTTATCGATCTTGCAATTCCGACGAAAGGAATTAAGAAAACAAAAAGTGGATTTTCAACTGCCGCGCCGGAACTTGAGAAGATTGTGGATCTTCACCCAATCGTGAATAAGATTTCGGAATATCGTGAACTCGCAAAGCTGAAGGGAACGTATGCCGATACGTTGCCAAGACTCGTTCAGGCTGACGGTCGAATTCATGCCCGATTCAATCAGTGTGTTGCTGCAACGGGGCGATTGTCAGGGTCAGATCCAAATTTGCAGAATATTCCTATTCGATCTGATCTTGGTCGTGAAATCCGCAAAGCGTTCGTTGCTGCGCCAGGATGTGTGTTGCTGAGCGCTGACTATTCGCAAATTGAACTTCGGCTTGCGGCGTCAATTGCAAAAGATCGATCGTTTATTGAGGCGTTTACTGACGGCGCAGATATTCATAAACGCACTGCGGCAGAAATGTGGAGCATTGATGAAGGCGACGTGACGAAAGAACAGCGATACGCGGCAAAGGCGATCAACTTCGGTATTTTGTACGGCATCGGCGCACGTGCTTTAGCAAAGAGCGCAAACGTGCGATTTGAAGAGGCAAAAGAATTCATTGATCGATATTTCATGGCGCATCCTGGAATTCGATCGTATCTTGATGCAACAAAACTTCAGGCGCATGCCGATGGATTTGTGACTTCTCTCTTTGGACGTCGTCGATACTTGCCAGATGTGAATTCTGGAATGCCGCAGCTCGTTGCCGCGGCAGAGCGTATGGCGATTAATATGCCAATTCAAGCAACACAGGCCGACATTATTAAGATGGCGATGAATGCTGTTGCAAAATACCTGCAATCGTCAAAGCTCGATGCACGAATGATTGCGCAGGTTCATGACGAATTGGTGTTTGAGGTGAAGAAGTCCGATGGAGAAGCACTCGAGAAGAATGTCCGCCAAATTATGGGATCTATTGCGCAGTTTGATGTTCCGCTTGTTGTTGACGTTGATACTGCCGATTCTTGGGGCGATATGGAATAATTTATGATTCTGCTTGTTTACGGGGACGACGCGTTTCGCGTGAAAGAGCGATCTCGAGAGTTTGTTGATAAATTCGCAGAGAAATTCGATCCAACGCGGATGAATATCGATGAGTTTGCGTTTATAAAGAAAGATGATGTGAATCTTCCTCGTATTGCAGAAGCAATTGCGGCGTCGCCGTTTCTTTCTGCGAAGCGTATGGTTCGTGTCGATGGGATATTCTCGACTGTGACAACAAAACCAGACGCGGAACCTTGGATTGCTGTGCTTGAGCGTGTTCCGGAGTCAACAATCTTGGTGCTCGTCGACTCGTCATCGAAAGAAAAAGTAGAGAAAACCGAATTATGGAAGCGCATCTCTGCGATGAAGGAGGTTCATACGTATCCATTGCCGGCGCTTTCGGGGTCAGAGCTTCAGGTGTGGATTTCGAGCCGCGCCAAGATGCATGGCGCAGTAATCGTTCCTGCAGTGAGTTCGGCGCTCGTGGATCGTGTAGGAAACGATTCATGGAGATTGGAGACGGAAATCGGAAAGCTCTCAGCATATGCTGGAGACGCGCCAATTTCAGAAGAAATGGTTCGCACGCTTGTTCAAAGTGAATATCGTGAGGACATTTTTGCACTTATGGATGCAATGAGCGCCGATCGTTCCTCATTTGCACTGAAAAAACTCCATGAAGAGCGTATTGCCGGTGCAGACGAGTTCCCGCTTTTTGGCATGCTCGTTCGTCAGATTCGATTGTTGCTCCAGATGCGATCGCTTTGTGACGAATCTCCGAATATCGGCAAACAGGATGTTGCGAATGCCTTGGGATTACACCCATTTGTGGCGCAAAAGGTGCTCGGTGAGGCTCGGAGGCGATCATTTGAGCGCATGAAACAGTGGCACGGACTAGCGTCAGAACTCGATTTTGCAATGAAACGAGGCCTCGCGGCTGATATCGCGGTTGATCGTTTGGTTGCATCGATGCTTGACGCTTCCTGACTATTCCGCTAACATTCGCGTATTCTTATTGAAACTTTCCTCACGGAATTATGCCAAATCTTCGAAACGCCAAGAAAGCCTTGAAACAGAGCGAGGTTCGCCGAGTTCGTAATGCAAACGTGAAGGGTCATATTGATACTATGCGCCGCTCGTTCCGTAAGCTTTTGGAATCAGGAAAAATTGAGGATGCTCAGAAGCTTGTCCGTGAGCTCGATCAAGCAATGGATAAGGCGGTAACTAAGCACGTTTTTAAGGCAAATACCGCAGCTCGTGTGAAGTCACGAACCATGCTCGCTCTCAATAAAGCGGCATCAGCACCAAAGAAGGAAGTTGCTGCAAAGAAAACAAAGTAAAAAATAAAACACCCCGTCGCGTGAAGCGTCGGGGTGTTTTATTTTATTCGATAATTGGCCGTTCGATGAGCGGGGTTTCGATAACATCTTCTGCTGGGCCGTCGGTAAGCTTTACAACGTCTTTACTCATTTTCTTCAGCTCATTGCTGGAGTTGTTGAATTGGTTGACGACGGTGCTGACTGCATTGCCGAGTTTGCCATGATACTCGGCGTACGTTCGGAAATGTTTCCCAAGATCGGCGACGCGCTTAATGATATCCTGCGCCTTTTCTTCAATTTTCATTGCGTGCAGAGCCTGGAGAACGGTTTGGAGATACGCGAGGAATGATGTTGGCGACACGATGATGACGTGATATTTACTCGCAGCACGCTGGATGAGATTCTCGTTGTCCTCTTGCGTCGAGCCGATTTTATTTACGAGAAGATCGTAATAAATAGCTTCGTGCGGAATGAACATGAATGCAAAGTCCATTGTTCCCTTTCCGGGTTGAATATATTTGGATGTTTCGAGAATTCGGTTTTTTAAATCGTTCACGAAAAGCTTTTCAAGGCGATCGCGCTCGGTTGAGTCGTCCGTTTCAGAGATTCGATTGTAATTTTCTAGAGAAAATTTAGAATCGATTGGGATGATTTTATCCTTCACAAATACCACAGCATCAGGAATGAGATCTTTATCGGACTCATCCTTACCGAGGCGATACTGCATCGCGTAGCTTCCGGGCTCCATGGCGTTCTTGAGAAGCGTTTCGAGATAGTATTCGCCGAGTATGCCGCGATGTTTTGGATTTTTGAGAATGTCTTGGAGGTTTCGAAGTTGTGATGAGAAATCGAGCACCTGTTTGTTTGTTGCATCAAGCGTCGTAAGTTTTTCGGTGACCGCTTGAATGATTTTTGAAGTTTCCGCAAATTGCGCACTGATATTCTTTTGCGCGAGATCTTGTTGTGAGAGAAGTGTTTTTTGCGAGTCCGCGAGTCCGCGGTAGAGCTGATCATTTACTCGATCGAGTTTTGTTTGGACTTCTTGTCGTTGTTCGGCTGTTGCGCGTAATAATTCCTCGCGAATACGGGATATTTCGTTGATAAGATTTTGCGACGCCACAGAATCGCCTCCGTTGCGTTTTTGAAGCCAGATAAGGATTCCGATGACTGCACTGAAACCGATGATGAGGATGAAGATAGAAGAGGTGTCCATAGATTTTATTGACGCTGCAATGTTGTGATACGTATACTTCTTTCGCGTCGTTGAAGTATATCACAGATCTTCGATATATTTTACGACACATAGACAGGAAAACGATCTCGTAGCTCAACTGGATAGAGCAGGTCCGTCCTAAGGACAAGGTTGCAGGTTCAACTCCCGCCGAGATCACCAATGGTCATTTAAATTGCGAACTGCGTTGTCGTTGTTCCAGTCCTCGTTCACCGTACGTTGTAGCACGGATCACTTCGGTCCTCGCAACTCCTAGCATTTCACAATTTAAACGACCATTGGAATTCGGGTAAAATTGTTTCACGTGAAACAATTTTAAACATGACTCGATTGTTAATTCTCGGTTTGGTTCACTTCGGTAATGTAATTATCGCCGAAGCGATCGGTTGATGGATAAAATGAAGGCGAATATGATTCGCTTGATCTAAAGTCCATCGGGTAAGCGAACACGGGCCTGTAGCTCAGTTGGTAGAGCGCTGCATTCGCATTGCAGAGGTCAGCGGTTCGAATCCGCTCAGGTCCACCACAAAACATCGGCAAAATGCCGATGTTTTGTTATTCGCAATTGTTTCACGTGAAACAATGCACTTATATCCTTTACATCAGCAGTTTTCGGGGGATATTTTCGGTGATGTTCAGTTTCGACATCGCGTTTTCGAGGCTTCTATCGAATATGGCATCAATGTTTCACGTGAAACATTTGTGAAGTTGCACGGAGGTTGTTGATAAGCATGAAATTCGTCGTGAAAGATTGTCAACGCTAGTCTATACATATATGCATTGTGGACAATATGATGGTTTATAAACAGGGTTATCCAGCTTTTATCCACAGGTTATCAAAGTTAGCGTTGTTTTTGATCTCATGTTGACGCATTATTGTGTTCAAGGAGTTGAACACTTTTTGTATGGAGGTTCGAGCAAATAGGATTATTTCGCTAATGTTCGCGTTAATATTTGCGTTTCATACGCAAATTGCTTTCGCGGCGATGTCGTCGACGAATTATCAGATTCAATGGGACGAGTTTTCTTCGGGCGGTGGAAATAGCTCCTCCGCTTCCTATACGTTGCGTGACAGTGTTGGCGCATCGTCTGCCGACGGAAGGACAAGTTCAGGATCGTATAGCGTCGACCAAGGATTTCGAGCCGGATTGTATGACCAAGTTGTCGATTTTATCCCGTACGTCGAGGACCGAAGCACTCAGGTCGCTGCGACAGCGTTTTCAACAAATACTGTGAGCGTAACGACTGCCGCGGGTTTCGCGGTCGGCGATTGGATCGTTATTGTTCGTGATGAGGGCGCATCACAGGAGGCGGCGATGGGGCAGATTACGGGAATATTCGGTACGGACATTGTCATTCGCTCAAATTACTCAGGAACGGCACCGGTGATTGATGGAACAAATGATCGTGTCTATAAAATGTCGCAAACTGCGTCGAATACGATGGGCTCACTTGCATCATTTGTCGTTTCGACGCAGATCGTTGGTTGGGTTGCCTCCGCTGACGTTTCGCAGGGTTTCGGCGTGTACGCATTTACCGATGGCGACCTTCGATCGGGCGGAGACAGTATTCCTGCAGTTTCGGACGGTTCGGTGACTGCCGGCTTTAGCGAGTACGGCGCTCGGTCATCTGACGCGACTCTTTCAACATCAACATTCGATACACAGGACACCGCACTGACTGAATCACCGGCGCTTGTTGGGAGCGCTGCGTCGTCTGCGATTGTGAATAGTGGCTTTTTAACGCTGAAGGCTTCCATATCGAGTTCTCAGGCTGGCGGGAGCTATTCACAGATGCTTACAACGATTTTTGTGGGTGATTACTAAGAGATTCTGCATTCGAGGTACAATGCGTTCATGCTGTCGCATGTTTTACGGCGCGTTGTATGTTTCGGCGTTTTTCTTGCGCTGACCATTTTTTGTTTCTCAAGGTCGGTACACGCCGCATCTCTTCCTGCGTCGCAAGATGTTTTTGTGACCCCCGGGGAAGGCGCTACGGTTTCATTGCCAGTCACAAACGCAAAGGCGGTACCGGTAAATCTTTCGTTTTCGTTATTTTCTGCGGATGTCTTGCCAGGAAATGATGACCCGGTGCTTCGTCCGCTTTCCGCGGAGCTCGCAGCGTGGATCTCACTTTCATCATCATCGCTTGCTCTCGATGCTGGTACCACGAAAACAATCACTCTTTCTCTCAGTCCTCCCGTCACGATGTCGCCGCAAACCATTGGTATTGCTGTTGCGGAAACAGAAACGCTCTCCGGCGATATTCCACTGTCGCACGGATCTGCGACGCTGGTGTTTCTTACGATTGGTGACGCAAAACCGACTGCGGTGTGTCTGTCGTTTGTTCGTGAATCGTCTGGGTTTGGAACCGTATCATTTGTGAACAGTGGACGCGGTATACTGTATGAGAACGGGGCGATTGTTCTTCGCGGAATCTTCGGAATTCGTTTTGGAACAACCGTAAGCAATCCGTTATTTCATAGGGTTCTTCCGGGTCAGACGCGAGCGTGGCAGGTGTCATTGCCACCTATTCCGTTGTGGGCGGTCGGTTCGCTTTCGTATTCCATTGAAGATGCGCAGCTCGGAACGTACCAGTGCGAACCCTTGAATGTGGGAACGCGATGGTGGCCGATTGTTGTCGCGTTTTTTGGGGTATGTGGCGGATTCGTGCTGTTTTTCCGACGGCAACGTGCATGAGACTGATTTTTCGAAAGAGTATTATTGGAATTTTCGCTGCGTTGACGGCTGTTTTTCCGTACGCGCTTCATGCGGCGACATTTACTGATGTTGTAGATCAGATTTCGACCACGCAAGTTGCTGTTGGATCAAACCATCTTTTTTTACTAACGCTTGCCGACGCATTTGTTGATGGCGAAACCATACAATTCGTTTTTCCGACAGGTTTTGTTTTAACCTCGCTGACGGAAGATGATATCGACATCGCTGATGACGGTATCGATGTTCAGACTGCACCAGATTGTTCGGGTACAGATACGGCTTCGGTCGGTATATCTGGTCAGACTATTGCGATAACGATGTGTTCTGGGGACGGCGGAAATATCGCAATCGGTAGTGTTGTTGCAGTTGAAGTTGGTACAAACGCGTCGGCATTTGGTTCTGGCACACAGCGCATAACGAATCCATTAACCGCTGGTTCATGGTTTGTGAATGTTACGGGAACGAGCGGAAACGCTGGATCGGTTATTCTTGCAACATCAACAAACGGTGGTGCTTCAGTTACTGCATCAGTTCCGTCTTCTTCTGGCGGCGGCGGAGGTGGTGGAGGAGGTGGCGGCGGGAGTTCCGGTGGAACGTCGCCAGCCGAACCGACAGAACCAACTACTCCAACGGAGCCGACAGCGCCCGTTGAACCGACGACACCGACAGAGCCAATAACCCCAACAGAGCCAACGACACCAGTAGAGACTCCAACAGCCCCGACAGACACTGAGCCATCCGGTGGTACGACGGAAGCGCCGACGAGTAGCGGCACTGGAACGAGTTCAGGAACAGGCTCTGGGACAACGAGCGGTGGATCTCCCGCTCCTTCTTCAGGTTCCGGCGGAAGTGTTCCAACATCAAGTGATACAGGATCATCGGTCGATTCTGGAGCCATTAGTGTTCCAACAGAGGAAGGGACGCCGGCACTTCCAGAGCTGCCTTCCGAAGCGCCATCGGTTCCTTCGACGCCGTCGGCGCCAGTAAGCACTCCTGCGTCGCCGTCTGAAAATGCATCGACGCCAACCGCGCAGTCGACGTCGACATTCACGCAGGCTGTCGCGAATGTTTCAGCGGCCATCGAAGAAATTCGCGCGCTTCCTGAGGTTCATCAGGCGGTGAATGTCGCGATTCCTGTTGCGACGGTTGCTGCGGCGACGACTGCGGTTGTGCTCGCCTCGTCGTTCAATTTGTTGTCATACTTGCAGTTCCTTGTGACATCACCGCTGCTTATTTTTGCCCGGCGGAAGCGAAAAGCATTCGGCATTGTGTACAACGCAATAACAAAAGTCGCTGTCGACCTCGCAACGGTTCGTTTATACGACGTTACAACGAACCGACTGGTCCGCTCAATGGTTACTGATGCGCGTGGAACGTATTTCTTCATAGCGAACCCCGGTCAGTATCGAATGACGGTCACTAAAAATGGTTTTACGTTTCCAAGTGTGTATTTGCAGGATACGAAAGATGACGGCGTCTATCTTGATGTGTATTCCGGACAACCGATTGATGTTTCTCAAAACGATGCCACGATTGCGGCGAATATTCCTCTCGATCCTGCAGAATCTGGCGCGCAGCACACGCAAGCTGGAATTTTACGTAAGAAATTCTTGCAAAAGCTCCAATTTGCGCTGTCGCTTTCCGGTGTTGGCGTGTCGTTTGTGGTGTGGTTTTTGTCGCCATCAATTTTTACGATGTTTTTAGCGATACTCCAGTGTATTGTGTTCCTCTTTTTCTGGAGACTCGCGCAGCCGAAGAAGCCGCGTGGCTGGGGAATTATTTTTGATGCATCGAGTCGTCGTCCTGTGGGCAATGCCGTCGTTCGATTGTTCGAACCGAAGTATAATAAGCTCGTCGAGACAACGCTCTCTGATACGCTCGGACGATACAGCTTCCTTGTCGGCCCGAATGAATACTTTGTTCGAGCGGACAAAGACGGATACGACGAGCACATCGTGCGTCCAATCGACTACCGGCAGAAAACAGAACCCGATGCAATTGCTATCGACGTTCCGTTGACGCCATCAAGGCCAGTATGAGGAGGGGAACTTGCCCGTCCAATTCCTTCATTTCACTCGCAAAGCGTTTCTTTGCGTGTTTTGTGTTTCTGTCTGTTGTAGTAGGCCTAGGTTCTTTTGGTCTTTTGCAAGCGCGAGCCGCGGCAACGCCTCCAAGAATCATCATGTATCAAGGTCGTTTGTTAAACAGTAACGGTGTTCCGGTTTCGGATACGACTGCGTCGGTTTCTTTTGCCTTGTATGACGCCTCAAGCGCCGGAACATGTTTGTGGTCGAATAACTCTCCCACATGCGCATCGGTAGTTGCACGAACGGTCTCGTTGACATCGGGTCTTTTCTCAGAAGCGCTTGGAGATACCGCAGCGACGCCAGCGTATTCCGCTATCGCCGCGACGGTATTTGCGAATAACGCAACGGTGTATCTCGAAGTTATCGTGAACGGCGAAACACTCACTCCGCGTAAGCCGATGCTTGCAGCTCCGTATGCGATGAATTCCGATACTGTTGATGGCTATAACACAACGACAACCGGAGGAACGTCTTCACTCATTCCCGTTACTGATTCGAACGGAAATTTAGTTATTACTGGTTCTCCTCAAGGAACGGGCGTTAGCCAAGGATCGTTATACATTAATCCTGACAGTGGCGTCGTTGCGGCGAACGAAGTGCTTTTTGGTGTTGCGATAACCGGATCTCCTCGATTTACGATTGATAGCGAGGGTGATACGTCGATCATTGGGGACTTGATGGTGGGTGGGTCTTCTCTTGTGGCGCCATTTTCTGTTGATGAAAGTCTGAATACGGTTCGTATTGGTGATGGTGCAAATGATACAAATGACCCAACACTTACCTTTTATGCATCAGATGCATCACATTCGGGGTCGCTGAGTTATTCGGACGCAGACGTTTTTAATTTCAGTGGAGGAAACGTTACAATGACAGGTCTTGGGACGATGCCGTCAACTGCGAGCGGAACAACGACCGAGGTTCAGGAGAACTCAACGTTCTCTGGAACGAGTGGCGCGAGCCTTGGGACTATTGAAATGTATGGCATGGGCTCGACGGTATCCTATTCCGGTATAGAAAACGTCACAGGAACAGACCATTTTGTTTCGGCAGGAAATGATGTCCTAACCATTAACGGCGGAACAACAACGGTCACCAAAGGATTTGGTACACGAACTCGCCTTACGAATGGATCAACAAATGCGAGCTTAATTCAGGGATCAGGATACCTTTCGGCAACAGAGTCAGAATTTGTTCAATCTGGAGTCGCGACGATTGCAACGGGATACGGCATTCACGGCGTGCTGTCGGCAAGCGCAGGAACAATTACCAGCGGAAGCGCAATTATTGGTGAAATTGCAACAAGTGGTGGAACGGTTACTACAGGATACGCCGGGCGATTCCTTGCAACTGCAGCAGGAACAAACCGATACGGTGTGTATGGCGAAGCATCTGGTGGATCGACAAATTACGCTGGGTATTTTACAGGCGCACAAGTGCAAATTGATGGCGACAGCACGCCAGATGCAACGTCATACGCTACATCGGCGGGTGAGTTGTATGTTTCGGGCGATGTCGAAACTCACGGTGGAGCATATTTCGGCGATCTTCTTGGTACTGACCAGTTCCAGTTTGTGTCAGCGGTCACTAACGCTGATGTCGCGACGATTGTTGGAAATAGTTTGACGTCTGGAAACGGGCTAACCATTTCGCGAGGTGCGGGTGGAGCGGATTTCGACGGAACGCTCTTAAGGATTGATCAGTTGAATACGAGCGCAACATCTGACGCTACGAGTGTAGGAATCACAAACCAGGGTGGAGGGAATAGTATTGCGCTTCGCATTCTACAAAACTCTCTCAGCGCACACTCCGCGAACGCCACAGGGAATAACGCATTCGTTATTGATACGAACGATTCGCCGAACAATGATGACCTGATGATTATTCGTTCAGATGTCGACGGCACTCCTGACACCGAATTCCGCATTCAGAGCAATGGTGATGTTTTTGGTGATGGCGCAACGTACAACTCCGGTGCAGACTACGCTGAATTCTTTAAAACGCGTGATGCTGCATTAACCGATTATCAGGTAGTTTGTCAGGATCCGGGTTATGCCGAAGGAGTGCGCCGTTGTTCTGCTGGTGACACGGCATCAATTATGGGAGTGATTTCAACGAATGCTGCATTTATTGGAAATAACTTCCGAGGAGCGTCAGATAATCTTGATGGCGATACAAACTATCGGAAGGTCGGTATGGTTGGTCAGATTGATACGCTCGTGAATGCCGGCGAAGGATCAATCGCGATTGGTGATGCAATTACGACAAGTATGATAATGGTGGGTTATGGCGCAAAAGCACATGGCCCAGTCCGAATTATTGGTTTTGCACTCGAGCCCCTTTCGTCAGGAACGGGAACGATTCGTGTTTTGGTTCAGCCACAATGGTATGGGGGCGATGTTCTCACGGCGTCTGGTGGTGCAACGCAGGTTGGCGGAAGCTTAGCAATTGCTGCAACAACTGCGGCAACAGCGTCGTCGACGGTGGTTGATTCTGGAACGCTTTCCCTTCGAGGCTCGGCGTGGTCGGGGAGTTCGGCACAATCGGTCATGATGTCGGTAAAAACAACAGTGAACGCGGTGAACGACTATCGTCTCTCGGTAGCAAATACAACCGGAACTGAAGTTGCGTCCGTGAATCAAAGTGGAGATCTCGCGATTGCTGGCAGGCTCTACCCATCGGATCGTGGCGCGTCGCAGACAACGAAGTACATTTATTACGATGGTTCAGCTGGTTCCGGCGGTGATTTCATGCGAACAAATGCTTCTGGCTGGGCAACCGGTTCGTACGATTTTGCAGAAATGTTCCCATCTCCTGACACATTGATGCCAGGCGAGGTTGTGATTTTTGGTGACGCAAGCCAACAGGTGAAACGATCGTCCTCTGAACCATACAGCCGAACAATCGCGGGTATCGTTTCAACGCGTCCAGGATTTTTGGCGGGAGAGAATCGTGTAGGTAATTTCCCAATTGCGCTTGCTGGTCGCGTTCCTACGCTGGTTTCAACAGAGAATGGTGCAATTCATATTGGCGATCCGCTCACAACTTCTACGCATCCAGGATACGCAATGAAAGCAACTGAGCCAGGACCGATTCTTGGATATGCTGCTGAAGAGTTTACGGGTTCCATGGGAAGCGTCGTGGTGTATGTGAATGTTTCATATTACAGTGGCGCGCCGGTGACAAAAGGCCCAGCCGCGAAAAATGCTGTCTCACAACTTGCGCAAGACATTGAGCATTTCGATACATCGGGAACACTCAACTTTAATGGTGGCCAGTTGCTTGCAGTAGGATCGATGACGAGCGCGAACGGCACGTGGAAATTAGAAAGCGATGGAGACATTGTAACGTCTGGTCGATTGGTTCAGTTGGTGAGGTCCTCACAGGGAACTGACGTCGAAACATACGCAGCAGCATCGCGCCAGATGACCGTACAGCTTTCTGGAATGGTGAATTTGGTGAATGGTCGAGCGGATGTTCATTTTGCCGACATCGATCCATCATTTACGGGAATCATTGATACAACCCCATCATATCGAGCACTTGTAACGCCGTATGGTGCGACCGGAGCGTTGTACGTCACAAACCGAACGGCTGATGGATTCTCAATCGTGGAATCTGGTGCGGCATCAAGCGGTGTTTCCGTCGACTGGCTTGTGATTGCATCACGTCGTGACTTTGCGCCAACAAGAGCACCTGAAACTTCCTCGACTCCAGCGCCAATTACACCATCGAGCGAACCGGTACTCGAAGAGCCAGCCGTGGCGCCAGCAGATTCTGCTCCTGTGGATGTTCCAATTTCCCCAATAGTGGAATCTGATACCGTTGTTTCTGACGGCGTTTCGGTTCCTGACGTTGCGCCAAGTGTCGATACACCGGTCGAAACACCAGATTCAGTTCCGTCAGACTCAGTACCGGCGCCAGAAACGCCGTAACACTTCTTTATGGTTTTTGATGCAGCCCGCGCACTCCGAACAACAGTTCGGCATTGCTTTGAGGCACTTGTTCTCTTCACGCCAATTCTTGCGCTTCCATGGACCGTTGATGCGCTTGATGTGAACAAGCAAACGTTCTTTTTCGCTGTTGCTGCGATCATGTGTATTGCATGGCTTGCTGAAGCGCTTTACGCGAGGCGTCTTTCGCTTCGTGCCGATGTCGTGTGGGTTCCACTGTTGGCATTTGTTTTTATTGTTGCGGCATCTGCTGGATTTTCGCACGAACCGTATCTTGGTTTGTTTGGTCAGACGAATCAGGAATATACGAGCGCCGTCACACTAGCGCTGATGCTCGGTATGGCGTGTGTTGGCGCGCATGTTCTTGATCACAGCGCACAGCGGAGAATCCTCGTTGCTTCGTTAATAGGATCTTCCATTGCCGGATTATGTGCGGTTTCTGCATTTTTTGGCATTACCTTTGGACGGTTGCCAACGAATCTTCTTGGGACGCCAAACGCACTTATTGTGTACTTGGTTGCAATGTCGATCCTTGGATGCGGAGTGATTATTGCTTCGGGTTCGGCGCCGCATGAGCGATCAGAGCGATTGCTCACGAGCATTGCGACGGTCATCACCTCGGCTACAGCGATCGTTGCGCTTGTTGCTGTCGATTACGGCGTTCTCTGGGGGCTTTTGATTTACGGATGTGTTGTACTTTTTGGTATTGCAGCGATTCGAGCGGAACTCCTTTTACGTCCGGCGCGATTCATTCTCCCAATGCTTCTCTGCGTGACTTCGCTTGCGTTTTTGGCTCTACCGAGTGTCGTTACAAGTCCATTTCCTGCGGAAGTAGGACTCAGTACGGAAAGTTCCTTAACGATGGTTATGTCGGCGTGGAAGGACGGCGCATGGGCATTGGGCACAGGGCCGGGAACATTTTCGATGGTGTTCACGCAGTATCATTCGACGGATATAAACATGTCTGCCTTTTGGGACACGCGGTTTGATAGAGGGTCATCAGCGGTTCTCACGATGCTCCCAACTCTTGGACTTTTTGGAACGCTTGCATTGTGTATTGGGTTATTCATGATTGGATTTCGAGCGCTGCAGGCATACCGTCGTCGTGTGTCTCCGGAAATGCTCCCGGTTCTTGCTGGATGGGCCGTACTCGTGGGCGCGCTCTTGGTGTATCCGCAAAATTTCACACTGACAACTATACTTTGGGTGCTCACCGCGCTAGTGCTTCGATTTGGGCTGCATCAGGAAACTTCCCTTGAGTTTGACCGGTCGCCTCGTGTCGGGTTTGGTGCAGCGTTTGCCTTTGTGCTGTGCGCGGTGTTTGTTTTAACGGTTTCATTTGCAACAGTTGCTCGATATCGAGCCGAAGTTGCATTCGCACGAGCGGTGACACTCGATCAACAAGGCGGAAATATCGACGACGTTCTTGCGGCACTCGATGCTGCAGCAACGGCGAACCGATGGAGCGATGTGTATTACCGGAATCTTGGCAGCGCGTTGCTGCATAAAGTCATTCTTGTTGCGCAAGATGCGCACGCCGATCCAGAAGTCGTGAAATCATTTATTGGTGCTGCAGTGAATGCTGGAGTTCGTGCGACAGAGCTTGGCCCAACGAACGTAACCAACTGGGAACTTCGAGGCGATATTTATCGCGAAGTGTCCCCACTCATTACCGATGCACCATCGTTTGCGATCTCGTCATACGACGAAGCGATTGTTCTTGCGCCGAACAATCCAAAGTATCGCGTCGACTCTGCTCGCGGATATTTGGCACTTGCCGACACGCTTGCACCAATGGTGAAGGGGAGTGATGCTGAGGCTGCGGCAAAAGCAAAAACCGCACAGGATGCGGCTTTGCAAAGCGCGAACGATGCATTGTTGAAAGCGATCAATTTGAAATCAGATTACGCCGAGGCGCGATATTACCTCGCGTTCGTCCAGGAGCGACAAGGCAAGCTCGCGGAAGCGGTAACGAGTATGGAAGCGGTTCGGACATCGGCGCCAAACGACGTCGGTGTTGGTTTGCAGCTTGCGCTCTTATATTTGCGACAAGGAAAGAATGACGTTGCAAAAAAAGAACTTGAACGCATTATTGCGATCTCGCCAAACTTCGCCAACGCGCATTGGTATCTCGCATCGGTTCTTGAGGAAGCGAAGGACATCGATGGCGCAATCATTGAACTCCAAACTATCGTGAAGCTTGATCCAGCCAATGAAACGGTGCAGAAAAAGATTGATGAACTCAAAGCAGGAAAGAAAGCCGCAGAAGCTATCCCTGACCCACTTCCAACCGAAGCGTCGCCAACACTTCCCGACGCTCCAACCACTCCATAACGAATCGCGACCCGGTCCTCCGTAGAGGCCGGGTCGCTGTCGTTGTTACTCGTTCGAGTCCGTGAACGGGAGCGGGGCGCCTTCGCGTCCGTGTCCGTTTCCGGTGTTGCGGTGGACGTAACCAGAGTCGTCCCACCAGAGATCGATCCTCATGCGGTCTTCCGGATCGGTGCTCCCGTCGGCCTCCATCATGATGACGAAGGTGACGGGCTCGTCGGGCAGGAGCGACGTCTCTTCGCTGGCGAAGGTCGGCATCGCGAAGACGATGAACCGTCCGGGGTCGCACGTGTGGACGTACGCCTCGTTGGATCCCGTCGCGCCCTGGAATTCCCAGTCCGCGTCGAGCTCCTGGAGGAGGCTCGTGTCGCCGATGTTGCCGACACTGCGGAAGATCCGCAGACGGTCCTGGTCGACGTAGTTCTCGCAGTTGTTCCAGTCGGTCTCGGCGACGTCGGTCGCCGTGAACTCGATCTCGAAGGTCTGGTCGAAGCACGTGTTCCTGTCGGTCGACAGGGTGAATGCCGCGACAGTGTTCCAGCCGACCGACCACGCGTTTTCGCCGAGCGAGCTGATCTCCACGTCGACGTACGCCGAGTGGTCTTGCTGGCAGGAGTCGTCGTCGACGCTCTGGCTGGTGTCGGCCTCCTCGGTGACTTCGGGGGCGAGGTTGTAGTCAGAGCAGGCGAGGAGGGAGAGGACGAGGAAGAACATGCGGAACTCCGGTTGATGAACCGTGGGCGGCCGAGTGATGTCCTCGGCCCGTGGTTGGAACAGGCGCTAGCAGCTAGCGCCGGGGTAGATGGACGAGTTCTTGTCGTCGCAGTCGTCACCACTGCGGGCGTGACCTTCGGGAATGTTGCCGTAGACGGAGCAACCGAATCCACCATCGCCGAACTTGGAACCGTATCCGTCGGCATCGTCATCGTCGTGGTAGATCATCCACGAGTATTCCGGCTGCTCGGCCTCGACGAGGCCGTCGCAGTCGTTGTCCTCGAAGTCGCACCATTCCGTCGCGCCGGGGTAGGTCTTGACGTTCGTGTCGTCGCAGTCGTCGTTGGAGGCGACGTACTCGGCGGGAGGGGCACAGGCAATGACGTTGTCGGTGCCGCCGTGGCTGTCGCCATCGGCGTCGTAGAACCAGGTTTGCGCATCGAGCGCGTCGCCTTCATCCACGTAGCCGTCGCAGTCGTCGTCGATCCCGTCGCAGAACTCGTCGCCGGTCGGGACGCACTCGGTCGAGCCGGTTGCGGTTCCGCTGTCGACGGTGGATTCGGGATCGTCCTGATTGGTGTTCTCGGAACCACCTTCAACGGTCGTGGCTTCAGCTTCGCTGATGTCGTAGCCGGTGCCGTCGTTTGCGGTGATGGAGTAGTCCGAACAGGCGGTGAGGAACAGGAGGGTGAAGAACATGGCGGGAACCTCGAGAGTTGTGGCCAAAAGGCCGGGGTTTTGAGTTACTCGGACAGATAACTATAGCACAAAAATGGTTATTTTTCAAGTGGAAAAGTGAGTATATTGGCTAATGTTAGCGAAATGTAGGATTCGTTGAATATACGAAATGATATGAACAGCGGCTCGAGTCTCCCGGGGGAGATTCGAGCCGCATTCGTCGTGTGTTTCAGAACGTCCCGTGAAGCACCGCGGCGCCCGGGGCGACGTTGAGTTCTACCTTGTGGTTGAGGATCATCCACGTCCCGCTGACGATCGCCGCGCCCCCGATCACGCCGGAGGTGATGGCGACCACGAGGTCGACATGGTACCCATCGGTCGCGCTCCGGAGCTCTTCCTGCGTTTCGTTGCCGTTCTCGTTGTAGTCGACGAGTGCGGTGTAGTTCGTGTTTGCCTCGAAGGCGAACACACCGGCACCAATCTCGAGGAGCACGCCAGCGCCGGCGACGGCACATCCCGTCGGAACCTTCTTCTTGGGTGGCGTTGCGGCCACCGTCGGAAGCGGCACGGGCACAACTGGAGGAGCGATGACTCCTCCACCGGGGAAGATTTGCCGTCCGGGGTTGTTCGTCCAACCGTCGTTGAGATTCACTCCAGTCGAGAACGCCAGCTCGAGGAGTGGCGCTCGCGTCCGCAGACCAATCACGAGGTCGCCCATCGTGATGGTTCCGCCGTTGCTCGCCTTCATGGTTTCCGCGAACGCGGCCATGAGGCCGTCCGCGGCTTTCTTTCCTTCCGGTCCGCTGCTGATTGCGAATCCGGGCATTCCGGCATCACGCCAGTCGTTGGCGGTCGGGCCGAAGTCGGCTTGCGACGCATCCAAGATGGCGATTGCCGACGTGCCGAGCGGCTTCAGGTGTTCCATGACGTCCGCGAACACAATCGGTTCGGCGCACCCGAGCGTTTCGTCGTTCGTGTCGCCGCCTTGCGCGTCCCCTTCATAGAGGAACAGCACCTTGCCGAACTGGGCACCGTCGAGCGTGACGCGAACGTCGTCGAGCTCCTTCATGAGCTCCGCGGACGTCGGGTTCTCCACCGTGATGATCGCGGTGTCGTTCCGTTCCCGGAGCGCATGTTCCGTCGTCTCGAAGGACGCGGAATGCGAACCGCACGTCATGACGATGGCCAGCACCGACAGTTCGGGGTTGCCGCCGAACGGCGAGGCGACGATCGCGTTCGTCTGAACGCTGTCGTTGGCGAGGGCGGGGAAGACGGAGAGGACGATGAGGATGAAAGGAGCGAGCATGGCTTTCGAAGCCTCCTGGAAGTTGTGATCCGGCACGATTTCCCATGAATGGGAGGGCTAACCGTAGCCGAAAATTGCGAAAAAGTCAATTTGAGAGTAGGCTACGCATAATTTTTCTCTCTATGCTGAATGTTGGAATTGTTGGGCTTCCGAATGTCGGGAAATCGACGTTGTTTACTGCGCTTACAAAAAAACAGGTCGACTGCGCAAACTTTCCGTTTTGTACTATCGAGCCAAATGTCGGAACGGTTGCGGTTCCTGATGAGCGTATCGCAAAACTTGCGGCGATTTCGGGAACCACGAAGTTGATTCCGACTGCGATCGAGTTCGTCGATATCGCTGGTCTCGTTAAAGGCGCGCACAAAGGCGAGGGCCTCGGGAACAAGTTCCTTGCGAACATTCGCGAGACAGACATGATTGTTCACGTCGTTCGCGCGTTTCCGGATTCGAACGTCGTTCACGTCGATGGATCGATCGATCCAAAGCGCGACGTTGAGGTGATTGAGCTCGAGCTCGCAATGGCAGACTTGTCGACCGTCGAAAAAATGCTCGGAACTGTAACGGGAAAGATGAAAGCAGGGAAGAACGCCGATCTTGTTGCACAAGCATCGGCACTCGAGAAGTTGCAGACCGCACTTGTGAAAGGTGAACTTGCGCGAAGCGTTGAATTTACTGACGACGAGGCACAGTTCATGAAAACGATGTCGCTCCTTACCGCAAAGCCGATTCTTTACGTTGTGAACGTCGACGAGGCCGATGCAACGCGAGCAGATTGGGTATCGCCACTTGGACCAACGCGCATGGCGATTCCAATTTCGGTGAAGATTGAAGCCGAGATTGCGGGACTCTCTCCAGAAGACGCCAAAATGTTTTTGGCAGATATTGGATTGAAAGAATCCGGACTCGATCGTGTGATTCGCGAGTGTTATAAGCTTTTGAATCTCATCACGTACTTCACGACTGGTGTTCAGGAAACTCGTGCATGGACAATTTTGGTTGGTACAAAAGCGCCACAAGCGGCTGCGGTCATCCATACTGACTTCGAGAAAAACTTTATTCGTGCTGAAGTTATTTCGTATTCAGACTTTGTTGCGTGCAACGGAGAGTCTGGTGCTCGCGATACTGGTAAACTACGGATTGAGGGAAAGGAATACACTATGCAGGATGGCGACGTGTGCCATTTTAGAGTGAACGTCTAAACTGAACCGACTATGGCAAATTCTGTGGTGATGCGCTTGGAAAAGAAGTCGTTCGAACTTTTGAAAGCTGGAAAGAAAACGTGGGAAGTTCGATTAAATGATGATAAGCGAAAGTGTGTTGGCGTCGGCGACGAGATCGTATTCATGAAACGACCAGAGCTCGAGGAACGCTTGCCGATGATCGTTGAGGAGAAGGTTCCGTTTACAAATGTCCAGAGACTTCTCGATAAGATCACTCTCTCCGAGATAGGTGACTACGCAAACGAGCTCGAGTTCATTCAGCAGTTAATGACGCACTACACGCCGGGGGAGATGAATGAAAAGGGACTGGTCGCGTTTAAGGTGAAGTTGGTTTCGTAGAAACGCGTCCGTTGGTCCGTCTCAGATTTGTTAAAACAGTCAACGCCCCGCGGCTCTGAGAGTCAGCGGGGCGTTGGGTTTATAGACCTTGACTATTCGATTAGAGTTTTGTACATTCTGTACATATGAAAGTCGTCAGCACTACGGTTGCGCGAAAAAACATTAAACACATTCTCGATGAAGTTAAGCACTCTAACGAGATCTTTGTCGTTGGACGGCATAGTCGCCATGACGCGATCATCATTAAGTTTCCAGAGCATTACAATCCGAGCGTGAGTGATATTACAAATATTAATGCAAACTCATCGAGCTTCGATTTCTTGAAAGACGAACCGGATTTGTATTCGAAAGATGATTTGCAGGAAGTGTATGCGTAGATGGGATATTGTCTTAACGCCTTTTCCGTTTTCTGATCTTTCAGGGCAAAGAGTACGCCCTGCGGTTGTATTGTTCGTGAGCGAAAAACGTGGAGACATGATCATCGCCTTTCTTACGAGTAATCTTCTGCGAAAATCACTGTACGATGTGTCAGTTTCAAAATCGGTGGAAAATGGATTGCGTATCAATTCCGTTCTTTGTCTTTCGAAGCTCTCAACATTAGACACAAAATGCGCTATCGGAAAACTTGGAGTGCTCGAACCGCGATATCGAAAAGAAGTCCATGCGCGATTGCATGAACTTCTTGGTTTTGATGAATAATTTTTAGTTCCTCGTAAACCTCCACATTCTTCGACCGACCAGTTGGCCTTCGTGGCGGTAGATAACAGGTTCGTAGGGAAGTGGAGAGTGTGTGTAGCCGAGAGGTTCGAGAATCGTGCGAGCATCGAATGCGATGTCTTTGCCTTCGAATGTATGAACCGGTGCGGCAATGAGGAGCGAGGCACCGGAGCGGAGACTTGGTGCGAGAGCGGAGAATGCTTCACGATAGAGGTTCGCGACGTAGGAAACGGCGTCGTCGACTTCGCGATGTGTCTCTGTACCTTTGCGCGGCCGACCAAGATACGTTTCAGTGACAATCGCGTCGATGGATCCTGGTTTCAGATTTGGGCTGACGGTTTGCGCCGAGTTTGGATAGAGTTTGTATGATGGCATCGGCATTCCCTGATTGCGCATCCATTCCAGATTTTCTTTGGTGTCTGCTGTTGCTTCTGCGTTGATATCGCTGCCGACGAGTGCTTGTGCGCCGAGGAGTGCTGCTTCCATAAGAATGGTTCCTGATCCGCAGAATGGATCCATCACCGTTGACGTTGTGACATTGGCGCCGGAAAGATTCACCATCATGCGCGCAAGTTTTGGTGGGAGCATTCCCTGCTTTGCATTGCGACGTGGACGACCAAAATCGCGACCGGCCCAAGCATCAACATCTTGTACACCGACGGTTTTGCCGATAAGGATTTCGGATTGACTTACAAAGAAGCAATATTCTGCACCGCGTTCGAGGAGATGGTTTTTTGTAACGACCACCGATGAAAGAGTTGGTGACGACGAAATGACGTAGCGTGCCGGGTGATCGGCTTTCTGAAGTTCGGATTTGATTTCCATGCCGAGCTTTGATGCGTTGCGACGCGCGTTCTCTGTACCGCTGTTGTTGCCGAGGCTGTAAACGCTGGTTCCAAAATGGATTTTGCCTTCAGGAGATTCGGAAAGAAGATCATTCACAAGGAACTCTGCAAGGTCGGCGTGGTTCCAGGTTGGGACAGACCCGATGACGACGCCAATTTTTTGAATGCCACCAAGTTTTGCATTGAGTGCTTCGAGGTTCTCGTTCATGTCATCGAAAATTGCAACGTCACCAACGGTTTGTGTTGGTTTTTGACCGGTGACGACGGCGAGTTCGGCAAGGGAAAGCGTTGGATGGCTGCCAAGAATGGCGAAGGTTTGCATATTGGGGGAAAAATAGGCAGTAGGGAGTAGACAGTTGGCAGTAGGGGGAAGGATACTGCCAGTATAAAGAAAACGCGAGGGCGGCCCGGAATCACTCCCGGGCCGCCGCGTGTGGTCACTGCGTGATGGCCGTCGTGGCCAATGCGCTCCAGTGGGCTTTGTTTTCGCCCTCCAGTCGAACATCGAATTTGTACGATGCCGATGCGCCGAACGTGGCGTTTACCTTGAACGTTGCCGTTGCGGTATCGCCGTTGACCGTTGCGGTCACATTCTGGAACGCGCCATCCTCACCTTTGTAGTAGAGCTTCACGTCTTTTCTCGTTGCGCCGTCCGGAATGGAGATTTTTGCCTCCACTTTCACTTCGTCGCCGACCTTCGCCGTTGCCGGGTGAGCGGTGATCGTTGCCGATGCCGTCGTCACTTTTGCCACTTCTGGCGTTGGTGGCTCGGGCTTCGGTTCCGGCTTCGGCTCGGGTTTGGGTTCGGGTTTCGGCTCCGCTTTCGGTTTCACTTCCACCTTCGCCACTGGCGTGACTTCGATCTTGGGGATCGGCATCTCGACAGACGGTTCGGGCTTCGGTAGCTCCACGGGTTTTGCCGTGACGATCACCGGTTCTGGCTTTGGCGGTTCGACGATCGGTGTTTCTACCGTTGTCACCACCGTTACGGGTTCCGGCGCGTCCCGCTGTTCCTTCGGCAAGAACAGCGAACCGATTCCGACGACCGCGAGGAGTCCGACGACGCCAGAGACGACTTTGATCCATTGCCTCGGGGGCGGCTCGGGGATGTCTGGTTCGTCAGCGACGTAGGTCTCGAGCGGATTCGGAACTTTGTACTGACTGGTTTTCACCGCCGCGTCTTTCACGGCGTCGAGCATTTCACGCGCCGAGGCGAACCGACGGACGACGATGTCGCCGTCGATGAGCTCGTTTTCCGTTCCCTTGAGAACGATGTCGGCGATGTGCGGGTTCGCGATTGAACACACCCATGCCTTTCGGCGACCCTCGTTCATCCACGTCATGACCTCGCTATTTGCCGCCAGGGAATCAACCCCGACGGCTTCGGCGAGCATGACTGCGAGCGAGAAGAGATCCGATCGCGGTGTGGCGTTGCGAACGTCGAGCCATTGGATAGGATCGACATACGCAGGCGTTCCGAACTGCGTTTGCACGTGAGTTCTGCGATCGCCGCTTTCATGCGAAATCGCCGCAGTGCCGAAGTCGGCAAGCATGGGGGTCGGAGGATTCGTCGTCATGTCCATGAGGACGTTGTCCGGCTTCAAATCTCGATGGATCACACCGTTCGCGTGCGCGACGATGAGTCCTTCGAGAATGATGCATGCGATGCGAAGCGCCTCAAGTTCGGTGAGCGGACTGGCATCCATGTAGTCGCGAAGGGTTTTCCCGCCCTCGATGTACTCATACACGATGGCCATCATCTCGCGTTCCCCTTCCATCCACCGGAGAAAACTCCGTGCCTGGACGATGTACGGGGACTTTCCGAGCTTTATTGCGACGGTGCATTCGTCTTCGAATCGGCCAATCGTCGTGGTGCTCGTGATGGTCCACTGCTTGACCTTGATTGCGACTTTGCTGTTGTTGGCCGTATCGGTTGCGAGCCAGACCTCTCCGTAGCCACCGTGGCCGAGAAGGCGCACGAGGCGGTACTTACCGTTTTCGAGCGTATGATCGGGCGTGTACATCGGGACGTAGGACTGCTTCTGGGCCATTGGAGCTCCTGAACCTGAGGGTGAAAGGACGGGAATCGCGTTGCGCATCAGCCAGAACTGGCGAGCGTAACGGACAGCTGAGGTTAGCAGTTTTTTGGCTTGACGTAAAGGGTCTGTTCCGTTACAGTCTTCGCACTTATTCTTGTCCATGGCCCATTGGGTCCCACGTTGTTCGCGAACGACGTGGCGAGCAAATCCTATGATCTACGAGATCATGTCCATTATTCCGCCAAAGTTCTCAGATTCTGAGATCGATGGTGTGGTGACGCAGATTGAAGCGATCTACACCGCATCCGGTGCAGAAGTAAAGAAGACGACAAACTTGGGTAAAATCAAGTTGGCGTACCCAATCGACAAAGTTCGCTACGGAACGTACATCCTTTCGTACGTCGATGTCGCTGGCGAAAAGGTTGCAAAGATCGACCAAGATCTTCGCCTTTCCGACGACGTCCTTCGTCATATCATCATTGTTCGTCCAGAAGGAATTCCAGCAACGGTATTCAAGATGACGTCGTACCAGCCGCCATTGAATGCTGAAGGTCGCCGAGCAGGCGAGCGCGAAGACGCTCCACGTACGCGTACCGAGCGTCCAGGTGAGGCTGCTGCCGCAGAAAAGGCAAAGATGTCCACGGCAGAACTCAACGACAAGCTCGACCAAATCCTCGATTCTGATATTCTGAAAAATATCTAAGTCTCGAATCGATTTCGTCCTATGGCAAACTCGCTCAATAAGGCCATGTTAATCGGAAATCTCACTCGAGATCCCGAGCTCCGCAAAACGACGAGTGGACAGTCAGTGTGCTCCTTCTCTCTTGCAACCAATCGCGTCTATACCGATGCGAGCGGGCAAAAGAAAGATCAACCTGATTATCACAACGTTGTTGCGTGGGGAAAATTGGGAGAGATTTGTGCGCAGTATTTGGTGAAAGGGAAAAAAGTGTACGTTGACGGCCGCATGCAGACCCGCGACTGGGAAGGCCAAGACGGACAAAAGAAGTACCGCACGGAAATTGTTGCTGAAAACATGATCATGCTTGATCGTGGCGGAAGCCCAATGGCCGGTGGCGCAAATACTGGTGCTGTTCCAATGAGCGTTGGTGCCGCAGCAATGGCCGATGAACCTGCTGCGAATCCAGATGACGAAATCAAACTCGAAGACATTCCATTCTAAAAACTTCCCCATTTGGTCTATTTTCGACTCACGCCTTCGTAAATTTCCTCGATGTACCACGAAGTACACCTCGGAAACTTTACTCGCCGTTCATCGAAACTAGCCTCAAATGTGAAAGTTTTCAATCTATATAATTTATGGCAAACCCATCAGCAAACAATAAGGCAGAACGTTACTGCTACTTCTGTGTGAACCGCGATACGGTGATTGACTACAAGAACACTGAAGTCTTGAAGCGCTTCCTTTCCTCATTCGGAAAGATTGTTGCAAGCAAGCGAAGTGGTGTGTGTGCAAAACACCAGCGCGAAGTCTCGAACGAAATCAAGCGTGCTCGTATCATCGCATTGCTTCCATTCGTGATCGTGTAATAGATAACAAGAGAGTGGCGATGAGCCATTCTTTTGTTTCTCACATATGTCTCTCTCCAAATCTGACCTCGAACTTCGCGCGCAACTCTGGAACACGGCGACCGATCGCATTCGCGAGTTCTTTCGATCGCGCGGATACATCGAAGTCGTCACTCCGATCGTCGTGAAGTCGCCGGGGATGGAACCAAACTTGTCGCCACTCGCCGTTGATGTTCACACCGACGGACCGAATGCACATTCGACAAGAATGGGACTCATCACGAGTCCGGAGTACAGCATGAAGAAATTGCTTGGTGGAGGAATGGAAAAAATCTTCACGCTTGCCCCCGTCTTCCGCGATCGCGAAATGCCGGGTCAACGCTGGAGCATCGAGTTCACGATGCTCGAGTGGTATCACCAGGGAAAGGATTATCGCGACCTCATGATCGAAACTGGAGAACTCATCGATTTTGTGCTCGGTGAAAGCTCCCCCTCCTTACCAAGGAGGGGGTCGGGGGGAGGTGAATGGCTTCGCGTAAGTTACGTCGACGAGTTCGAAAACGTTTTCGGATTCGTTCCCCACGACGACGATCGCGAGCGCCTCATCGATTCGTGCAATACGTTCGAGGTCGCCGAACCGGCACTCGACGAGCCGGTCCACGAAATCATTGATCGATTATTTCAGGCGATTGTTTGGCCAACGATCGTCACTCGCGGTCGATTCATGCTTTGCGAGTACCCGGTTCCGTGTGCTTCCTTATCGAAGGTAAGTCCAGATGGACGCTACGCGGAACGGTTCGAAGCATTCGTCGGAGAGCTGGAGATGTGTAATGGGTTCACCGAGCTCACCGATGCAGAAGAACAACGCCGCAGATTTGTTCTTGAGGGCGAAGAGCGAAGGTTAGCGAAAAAAGAAGTATTCCCAATTGACGAAGACTTGCTCGCCGCGTTACCATCCTTGCGTTCTCCCACGTGCGGCAATGCACTGGGCGTCGATCGGCTGGTCATGCTCTTGGCCGGTGCGAATGACATTGACAGCGTTCACCTTTTCCCTCCTTCGACTCGATATTAAGTTTTTTTATGGCATCACCAAACGATATTAAGAAAGGTACGGTTATTAATCTCAACGGCGACCTCTGGGTCGTCAACAGCTTCCAGCGCGTGTCGCCAGGAAAAGGAAGCTCATTCGTTCGTACGCGCATTAAGTCTCTTGCAACTGGAAAAGTGGTGGAGAATAACTTCAAGAGCGCAGAAACGCTCACGTTTGAAACCGTGAATAATCGTAAGATGCAGTTCATCTATAGCGATGCAGACTCTATTACCTGCATGGACGGCCAAACATTCGAGCAAGTCATGTTGAGCAACGAAATGGTCGGCGACGACATGAAATTCCTCAAGGAGGGCTTGGACGTGAACGTTATTATGCACGGCGAGAAAGCGATCTCGATCGAGCTTCCGCTGAAAATCCAGTACACAATTACGCAGACCGAGCCTGCAACAAAAGGTGACACCGCAAGTGGCAACGTGCTGAAAGATGCGACCGTCGATAACGGCATGGTGATCCGTGTCCCAATCTTCGTCAAAGAAGGCGACAACGTTCTTGTGAATACAGAAACTGGTGACTACGTTGAGCGCGTTGCGAAATAGCAGTGCAAAAAGAATCTCGGCAACGAGATTCTTTTGTTACGATGGTGACATAATCTATTAAGACATTCGTATGGCAAATTCCATGTGTGAAAGTTGCTTGATGCCGTTCTCGAAGGATCCTGGAGTACGGGAAAACGAAAAGTATTGCAGCTATTGTTTTAAAGACGGAAAGCTTGTTGGGGGAGACGACTTGAAGGCGTTTCAAAAGTGTTCCTATGACGCGATGGTCGCAAAGGGCACGAATCCCTTACTCGCAAAATTCTTCGCTTGGTCAGTTCGCTTTGCACCGCGGTGGAAGAAGTAATTCACTCTCAAAGCACAAATCCCCCTTCGCCATACGGCGTTGGGGGATTTCGTTTTCGTTGGTGCTACTTCGTCTTCGTTTTGGGGCGAAGACCGAGGAAGAACGTTTGCGGTGGGAACGCCTGTCCGGTCCAGCGCATGAAGAGGATTTTTCCCCCGGAGGCGGCGTTGTGACGAAGCGTTAGGCAGTGTGACTTCGGCCATCGGTTTCCAATACTCTTCCTCTGAGCGAGGTCGACGACGCTGCGATTCTTGCAGAGTCCGCCGTGTTCCAGCCCTACGCACACGATGTACCACGCTGACGTCGTCGGCGTGATGCCGAGGCGCAGGAACTCTCCGGGAACGTCATTCTCGGAGATTTCGCGGTTGAAGCCAACTGCCACGAGCTCCATGTTGTCAGACACGTTGCCGCCTTCGAACTCGGAGATCCAGTGCGCCGTCGGGTTTCCATCATCGTCCTGGTTGATATAACGGTGGCGGCGGGGCTGCGCCATCTTGAAGTTGGCTTTTTCGAAGAGGCACTCGAGGCTTTCGGTTTTCGGGCTGCGCAGCTCGATGGGCAGTACCGTCGGGCGGATGTCGGGCGCTTTTCCGAACCCGTTGACTGCGTTCACGATCGCGTCGCGGAGAGCTTCCGGCGATTCGAGCGCGAGCTTCACGGCATTCTCGTCGAGAAGACCGGCATGAATGTTCGCGACGATCGTTCCTACGAGTACACTGGTTGCTTGGCCTGAGGGGTGTTTCACTGAGAACCTCGACTGTGGATTGGGAGGCGTGGCCGTTCTTTTGACGAACGAGCCAACAGAACAGTATATGGCGATTCGACTAAAAAGTCAATCTCCAGCATATCAATATATTATACAAAAGTGAAATATAAACATAAACAATATAATTTATGATATATAATATCTTGACACTATGGATATTCAACAAAGTCTTCGGGATTTTGGGCTCAAGAAATCAGAAATTGCCGTGTATGTGTACCTTTTAGAACACGATCACGCTTCTCCGGCGCAAATTGCGAAAGGGACGGGGATTTTACGAACAAACTGTTATCACGTTTTAGACGCGCTTACGGAACATCAGCTGATCCGCGAGGAAACGAGCGGAACAGGGCGAAAAATGTATTTCGCAAATGATCCAGAATCGCTTCTCCGGTCAATTCAAGAAAAAGCTGTTGCGATTGAGCGAGTGATTCCCGATATTCGCGCGATGTTTGCTGCAACGACGAATAAGCCGACGATTCGATTTCACGATGGGAAAAAAGAAATTCAAGAAATCTATCGCGCATCACTTGATGCCAGCGAAATTTTTGCGGTTGGCTCCACGTCTCGTCTGCAAGAAGTCATGCCAGAATTTCTTTCCTGGTACTTTGTGCAACTGAAAAAACGCCATGTGACGCTTCACGACATTGTTTCTTTTTCTTCGCGATCAACAACTCGTGATGTCGCACAGATCGCATTGCGCGAATACGCGCCAAAGTTCCTTCCAGAAAAATTTGGCAATCTTCCAACGGATATTCTCGTCTGGGACGACAATGTTGCACTCATTACGCTCGAGGAACCGTACTTTGGAACCGTCTTGAAAAACGCGCCGCTCGCACAAACAATGAAGATGATTTTCACGTTGTTGGGGGAGCGCCTTGTTTAAATGAGCGATCGAAGAAACTCCCGATCTCGGAGCGGACTCGTGTGCAGATTCATCGGCTTGAGTAATGGGTAGAAGATATTTTTCACACCTGTTTCATCCCATCCCATCAATCCGATTCGGTTTGTACGATGCAGCATTGCCGATGCGAGAAGACTTTGATCCCACGGGCAGAAATAGTTTTCGATGACGAGGGATCCGTTGATGATCCGATCTCGGATTGTAAGATTTGTGATCGATGCCGATGTCGAAACATCGCCTTGGAGAAAAATAATCTTCGTGATCGATTCCGGAATTCCGTGTGCGTTCATGGAGCCGATCATGAGCCGGCAGCCGAGTGAATGACAGATGATTGTTGTCGCATTGGAACAATCGAGAAATTCGCTGTGTGTAGATTGCGTGATCGGTGATTCTGTAAGCAGTTCCTCGTCGCGATAGAGTTGAAAATATTGCAAAGGATTTGCGCACTGCGCGATCGAGAGCGAAATGTTTTTACTCCAACGAAAACTTTTCGTGATTCCAGATTTCACCTCCTCATCAAGCGCGATGAATCCCGAATGTTCGCCGAAGGGTTTTCGAAAAATAGAGGCATGGACTCCCGCTGCGTATCCGTGGATGAGAATTGTTTTTTGCATAGGCGCATCGTATCAGAACGTGACAGCGCCCCGCTTCCGTCGCTCGATCGTGTATCGGGCTTGGGAGGCGGGGCGCTATTCGTGCGTTCAGCTCGTGATGAGTTGTCGAGCCTTTTCTTTGAGTTTCTCCGTCTGGCCTTCGCCGAACCGTGCGACTCTCCACGTTTCGATCGTGGGTCGCTCGAACGGCTGAAGGCGGACAACGAGCATCGTGCACGTATCACCGATTGGGTTGGTCCTGAACCGTATTTCGGGATTCGCGAGGCGTAGGCTCGGTCCGTTGGCTTCGAGAGTCGACGTTACCGGTTCACGGTGGAGGATCGCAGTGACTTCGATTTGTCCGCTGAGGACCTGAATGCCGATCGGACGAGTGAGCGGGATGACCGGAGGATCCCCCGCGTATTCATAGGACTCGACGATCATCACCTGAATTCCAGGACGTAGGAGCTTCCAGATTCCGCAGCTGATCGGTGCCGGCGACGAGAAGATGAATGACCCCCAGTCAGGGAAGCCGTGCTCCGCCTGGTTGTGTGCGAACAGATGAGCTTCGGCTAACGCCTGAGCGAGCGGATCGGGCGACGGCGTTTGATGCTGCATGGTGAATCTCCCGCCAAATAGTAAACGCGTTTTTCTACAAAAAGTCAATAAAATATGCGATTTTATTTTGTATCTCCTCGTTGCGGTTCTCCACAACGGGATTCATGCCAATCCGATGTACAATAGAGCTACTGCACCCGCATTCTGTTTCGCTATGGCAAAAAAAACAAAAAAACCTGCGGTGGAAATTGATGAACCCATCATGGGCGACGATATTCGGCAAAGTGTGATGGCAATTGTGCTTGCGGCGCTCGGCGCGGTGCTTGTTTTAAGCTTTTTCGGTTTTGCGGGAAACGTTGGTTCATGGATCGACGGCAACCTTGCTTCGTTGCTTGGCATTGCACGCATTGTTGTTCCGGTGCTTTTTTTCATGATTGCAGCTGACGTCGTTTTTCGCGACAAGCAGTTAATGACATTACGCGGCGCGGCGTCATTTTCATTGTTGGTCATTTCGTTAAACGGCATGCTGAACATGGTTTTTGCGCATGGCGTGACCGGAGGTGATGCACTGAAAAATGCCGGGGGAGTTGTGGGGCTTCTTGTTTCGCAGCTGCTTGTTGGTGCAATGGGATCATTTGCCGCGTTTATTGTGGCGCTTGCGCTGCTTCTGGTGTCGTGTGTGTTGCTGTTCCGTGTTTCGGTCCGAACGTTGCTCGATGTGCCAATGACAGTATTGAACAGTAGGCATCGTCATGCGGCGGATGACGACGATGACGATTTGCCGTTTGACGAACGAAAGAAGCTCGAGGAAGAAGAAGCTGCTGAGGCAGGGGGCGAAGACGAGCCTGATGTTGAGGATATTGAGGAAGACGACGACGAAGAACCACAGAAAAAGTCGCCGAAGATTTTTGTCGGCAATCAAGAACACGTCATGACGAGCAAGGCGCGGCGAACGATTGAGATTCCGCTCGAACTTCTTGAGCTGAAGAGCTCGGAAGCGAAAAGTGGCGACCTCGAGCGGGGAACCGAGCTTATTGTAAAGACATTGCATCAATTCGGTATCGACGTTGAGGTTGAGGAAGTTCGTGTTGGACCGACGGTGACGCAATACGCTTTGAAACCGCCGGCTGGAATTAAGCTCGCGCGTATTGTTGCGTTGCAGAACGATCTCGCACTTGCGCTTGCCGCGCATCCAATCCGTATCGAGGCGCCAATTCCTGGGAAGTCGCTCGTGGGAATTGAGGTGCCAAACCAGACGATTGGTCGAGTGTGTCTTCGAGAATTGCTTGAATCGAAGGAATTCAAGCATCGGAAGTCGAGCTTTAGCGTTCCACTTGGAAAGGATATTACTGGCTCAACGCAAATGATGATGGTGGAGCGCGCGCCGCATATGTTGGTTGCCGGTGCGACGGGTTCTGGAAAATCTGTGTGTTTGAATGACATTATTATTTCACTGTTGTATCAGAACGGTCCGGACGATTTGAAATTCATCATGGTCGATCCAAAGCGTGTTGAGCTTTCGGTGTACGCGGGCATTCCTCACCTTCTCATTCCGCCAATTGTGAAGGCGGATGAAGCAATCAATGCCTTAAAATGGGCAGTTCGCGAGATGGAACGTCGCTTGGACTATCTTTCGAAATTTGGTGCGAAAGATATTGATTCGTACAACGCAAAGAGCAAGGAGCGCATGCCGCGTATTATTATCGTTATCGACGAACTCGCAGACTTGATGAGTCAGAACAAGCGCGATGTTGAGGCGGTTATTGTTCGCATTGCGCAAATGGCGCGTGCGGCAGGTATTCACTTAATTCTTGCAACGCAGCGCCCATCAGTCGATGTTATTACCGGAACCATTAAAGCGAATATTCCAACCCGCTTAGCGTTTGCGGTTGCATCACAAGTCGACTCGAAGACGATTCTCGACATTGGTGGTGCGGAAAAATTGCTTGGCCGTGGAGACATGCTCATGAGTACGCCTGAATTATCAAAACCAAAGCGTGCACAAGGAGCGTATGTGGCAGAATCCGAAATTGAGCGCGTCGTCGCCTTCTTGAAGGAAGAGAGTGAGCCTGATTACAACTATCAAATCACTGAGGGCGGTTCGAGTGCGGGAGGAGTATCGATGGATCCTGCGGACCAAGACACGCTTCTTGATGACGCAATTGAAATTGCTATTGATGCCGGAAAGGTTTCGACGTCGTTCTTGCAGCGTCGAATGAAAGTGGGGTATTCGCGAGCCGCACGTATTGTTGATCTTATGGAAAAACTTGGTGTCGTTGGTCCACCGGATGGCGCAAAGCCTCGTGAAGTTCTTGTGAGCGAATGGCCGCCAGCAGGATCAGAGATGGTTGACGACGACATTCCAGACGACGACGTCGACGAAGAAGATTCTGTAGAAGAGGAAGAGCATCACGAACCGGCGATTAACGCACATATCGGCACTGACGACGATGAAGAAAAGGAAGAAGAGAAAGACGTCGAACTTTAACTATGGTGTTCGTGATGCGTAAACTCGATCGCGTGCCACAGACCCTCGGAGAGAAGCTCCGTGCGCTTCGGCGTGGGCAAGCGGTCAGCCTTGTGATGCTTGAGGAAACAACGCATATCCAAAAGCGGTATCTTGAGGCGCTTGAACGTGGACGATACGACGAGTTACCAGAGCCGTTGTATACGCGAAACTTTATTAAAGCATATGCACGCGTTCTTGGTGCGGACGAAACGTATTTCTTGGAGTTATATGAGCAGGAAAGTGGACGGACGGATTTATTGACGCCGCACCGTTTGCCACGACAGCGCGTTTCGCGTTCGTGGTTGCTTTCACCGTCCGCATTTTTGAAGTTTTCGATGTTTGCTGCCGTTGGCGTTTTGTTTGTTGGATATTTCGTGTGGCAGGTCACTGGCGTGTTACGTCCGCCAACGATAGTTATTGAAAGCCCGACCGATGGATTAGCGGCCGACAGTGCGCTTGTTGCTGTTCGCGGACATGTTGAGAACGACGACGTGACGCTTGTGGTGAATGGACATCAGGTTGTGGTGAATAATGATAAAACATTTACAACAACAATCGACTTATCGTTGGGGCTGAATGTCATTACTGTTGAGGGGACTCGTCGATACTCGCAAAAAGCAACGGAAATTCGGCGTGTTGTGTTTGATGAAAATGATCGTGGGGAAGAAAAGGGGATATCTGAGGTGAGCTACATTGCGAAGTAGTGTAAAGTGTTCGGTATGTGTTCGTATCATACGAACCAAGACTGAATCATCCACTATTTTTGTATGGCAAAGGAGAATGCGAGGCTTACGGCTGCGAATGCAGCAATCGGTCAGATCAAACAACGGTTCGGTGAAGGGTCAATCATGCGACTCGGCGATCAGAAAGCGACGAACATCGATGCAATCCCGACTGGGTGTCTTTCCCTCGATCTTGCGCTTGGGGCGCTCGGCGTTCCTCGTGGAAGAATTATTGAAATTTACGGACCAGAGTCGTCGGGAAAAACAACACTCGCACAGCACATCATTGCAGAGTGTCAAAAACAGGGAGGCATTGCGGCCTTCGTCGACGCCGAGCACGCCATGGATCCAGAATATGCAAAGAAACTTGGAGTGAATATCGACGAGCTTTTTATTTCGCAGCCAGATACTGGTGAGCAAGCACTCGAAATTGTCGAAACACTTGTGCGATCGAATGCGATCGACGTTGTCGTGGTCGACTCTGTCGCTGCGTTGGTGCCAAAAGCAGAAATCGAAGGTGACATGGGCGACTCACACATGGGCTTGCAAGCTCGATTAATGAGCCAGGCGCTTCGAAAACTGACAGCGATCGTTGCGAAGTCTGGAACAGTGGTCATTTTCATCAACCAGATTCGTATGAAGATTGGTGTGATGTTTGGCAACCCTGAAACAACGCCTGGCGGAAACGCGTTAAAGTTTTACGCATCGGTGCGTATGGAAATTCGTCGTGCTGCGCAAATTAAACAAGGCGAGAAGATTGTTGGAAACCGCGTAAAAGTAAAAATCGTAAAGAACAAAGTTGCGCCACCATTCCGAGCATGCGAGTTCGATATTATGTACAACGAAGGTATTTCGATCGCTGGCGATATGTTGGACTTGGGCGTTGAAGTCGGCTCGCTTGAGAAGCGCGGAAATAGTTATATTTTCGGCGAGGAAAAGCTTGGCGTCGGTCGCGAAGTCGCGAAGCAGTATTTGCGCGAACATCCAAAAACTTTAGCAGAAATGCGAAAGTCGACGACTACTGCGGCATTAAAGAGCGAAGGATTTGCGTCACGTCCAACATCAAATCCTGAAGATAAAGATGCGGTTGCAGAAGAAGTATAAAGCGCCTATAGTGCATGTGAACGGAATCACAGGACATTGCGTTCTTGAGTTGCGGGACGAGACAGGCATCATTCTGCACTTCCACGATCGGCCTTGTGCAAACGGCGCAAGATGACTCTCCTTCGTTTGTGCGGGTGCAGATCTATTTTCGCTCGTTCTCTTCCTGCATCTTGATTGAACAAAACACTCCGAACATTCGGAGTGTTTTTGTGGAATTGAAACACCCCGCCGATCGCGAGACCAGCGGGGGTCTCAGCACATCGTGCGGGGTGTCGTTCAGAGGTACGCGACGTCGATGGTGGCGGCGAAGCCCTGGAGATTCGACGGGAGCGGACGGTTCCCCCAGAGGCCTCTACTGCCTCGAGGAGGGGCGTCGTCATCATCGAATTCGTCGCCTCGCCGCGCGGGCGTCGGCTTCGGCGGCTCTGGTGTGCAGGTCTTGCAGCTGCCGTTCGCTTCGATCGGGCTGTTGCAGGTGATGCAGATCATGCTGATCTCTCAGATGTATCCGGCGGCATCTTGATGCCCGCCATGTGGTCGCTGCCCCATGATGAGGCTCTCGAGGAGCGTCGCGGTCGAGAGGGACTCGACGGGAACTTTCGTCGCGGCCGTTCGCGCCGGGGGCAGGCTCGTAAGGGCGGCGGCCGTCGTGGCGAATTCCGGGTGGCACTGCGGACAGGACTTGCCGTCGATGTCGATCGTGCTCGGGTGGAACTGGCAGGCGCCGGTTCCGGCGTGGTCGAGGCCGGTGGAGCCGCCCTGAGGCAGGGCTTCATCTTCTTCTTGGAATCGGGGCAGAGATCGGAACACGTGAACTCCATGGGGAAGGTGCGGGATCGCGCCGGAAAAATAGCACAATTCAGCGGAATTGTCTACTTTTCGTTGGGCAACGGTTCTATTGAGTGAAATATCGAGTTTTCGAATTCTCCGCTAATGTTCGCGCTAAAACGAAAGCCGCCAGTCGAAGCTAGGGCTTCGTGCCGGCGGCGGCGTGGAGTGCGTGTTGGCGTTACTTTCGAACTATTCCGTCAATGGATCCGCCGCATTGGTCGACGAACGTCATGATCTTGAGGAGGTCGCTGACGTTGATCCCTACTGCTCTGCTGCGCGATTTTTCTCGGACCAAATGGAATTGGATCTCGGCACCGTCATTCCCGCGGTCCCTCAGTGTGACCGACTCGATTCGGCCCTCTGAGAGCTGAAGGTGCCTGATCTGCTTCCGAGCGTCCTGTGCTCCCATTTCATTTGCGAAACGAACGGTGAAAAGATGTCTGTGCATGGTGTCCCCTGAACGGATGCATTGAGCCATGGTGTTTTTATGGCGTCAATGGATCTTTTTCATTTCTCCGCCAACGTTCGCGGTGGAACAGGGAAGTTGTCCACGGGTTTTCGGTTGACGACGTTTCCGACTCGTGATATCCTCGCGCCACTTGGGAACCGCTGTTGTGTCGTCTCCGGGCATCCTCCGAAGCTCAACGATGTTGAGCGAAGGCGGAATTGACCCCTGACCGCTAACAACGCTCACCAAATTCTTCATCGTCAGTGCATGCCAACCCCGGGCCGCACCGTCACGAATCAGAAGAAATCCTAAATACCGTCGCATTTGCGGCGATTTTTTCGTTATGCTTCAACGCAAGTACTTTACGCCATTGCGCGATGCGATGGATCTTCCAGACCTCATCGAGGTGCAGAAGTCCGCATACGCATGGTTCTTGGAACACGGCATCCGTGAACTGTTCGACGAAGTCACTCCAATTCGCGACTCCATGGGCCGCGATCTTGAGTTGACTCTTGGCGACTATTACCTCGACGAACCAAAGTTCGACGAAGTGACGTCGCGCGCAAAGAACGTCACATACGAAGCGCCACTTCGTGTGAAGACGCGCCTGAAGAACCTTCGCACCGAAGCGGTGAAGGAGCAGGAAATTTATTTGGGCGATCTTCCGGTCGTTACTCCACGAGGAACGTTCATCATTAACGGTGTTGAGCGCGTCGTGGTGTCGCAGCTCGTTCGTTCTGCTGGAGCATTCTTTACTGCAGAAGTCATTCGCGCACGTCGTCACTACGGTGCAAAAATTATTCCGAACCGTGGCGCATGGCTCGAGTTTGAAACCGATCCAAAAAATGTTATTTGGGTAAAGATCGATCGCAAGCGCAAGGTTGCGGTGACATCGCTCCTTCGTGCGTTCGGATTCTCTACAAACGAGGAAATTCTTCCATTGTTCGCCGACATCGATATTCATCCAAGCATCCGTTACATCGAGAACACGCTTGCAAAGGATGCTGCAAGTAACGAAGAAGAAGGATTGAAAGAAGTGTACAAGCGCATTCGTCCGGGGGATTTGGCAACGGCCGACAACGCCCGCAGCCTTATTCACGCAATGTTCTTTAAGTACGAGCGCTACGACCTCGGTGCTGTTGGACGCTACAAGTTCAATTTGCGCTTCGGTTTGGAAGGAACAGATGAAGAAGTTGCGAAAGAAGAGAATCGCATTTTGACCAAGGAAGACTTGGTCGCGATTATTCGCGAAATTATTCGCCTCAACAACAGCCAGGAAGAAGCCGACGACGTCGATCACTTGGGAAATCGCCGCGTGCGTGCTGTTGGCGAATTGCTCCAGTCGCGTTTCCGCGTGGGTATGGCCCGTATGGAGCGCATTGTGCGCGACCGCATGAGCACCACGGAAATCGATTCGCTTACGCCAGGAAAACTTATTAACGCACGCCCAGTGATTGGTGCGGTGCGTGAGTTCTTCATGTCGTCGCAGCTCTCGCAGTTCATGGATCAGACGAACCCGCTTGCGGAGCTTGAACACAAGCGCCGTATTTCAGCGATGGGACCTGGCGGACTTACACGTGAGCGTGCTGGTTTCGAAGTTCGCGACGTTCACCCAACGCACTACGGCCGTATTTGTCCGATTGCAACACCAGAAGGACCAAACATCGGTCTTGTCGGTCACTTGGCGAGCTATGCTCGAGTGAACGCATACGGATTCATTGAAACGCCGTACCGAAAAGTTGTTCAGGAAAAGGGTCGTTCACGCGTGACCGACGAAATTGTGTACGTCAACGCGTTCCTTGAAGAAAAATCAACAACGTGTCCTGCAACCGTTCCGCTCGATAAAGACGGATACATCATCGCGGAATACGTCGAGGCTCGTAAGTTCTCTGATCCTCGTTTGGTTCCTGCAACAGACATCAATTTCATGGATGTCTCGAGCACGCAGATCGTTTCCGTCGGAACCGCGCTTATTCCTTTCCTTGAGCATGACGACGCAACGCGCGCACTCATGGGAACGAACATGATGCGTCAGGCAGTTCCACCAGTAAAACCACAGTCACCAATCATTGGTACTGGCATGGAGCGCCGCGCTGCGCTTGATTCTGGTCACGTTCTTGCTGCGGAAGAAGATGGTGAGGTGACATCGGTTGATGGTGCAAAAATCACTATGAACTACAAGAAAGCCGGCGAGAAGACATACGTGTTGAACAAGTACTTGCGTTCAAACAACTCCACTGCAATCACGCAGCACCCAGTGGTGTTGCCGGGCATTAAGGTGAAGAAGGGCGATGTACTTGCTGACGGTCCATCAGTTGAGAATGGCGAACTTGCACTTGGTCAGAACATGCGTGTCGCCTTCATGAGCTGGGGTGGTTACAACTATGAAGACGCTGTCATTGTTTCAGAGCGCGTTGTTCAGGACGATCGTTTTACAACGATTCACTTGGAGCACCTCACGCTTGATGTTCGCGATACCAAACTTGGACCAGAACTTGTGACCAGTGATATTCCAAACGTGTCAGAAGAAAAGTTGAAAAACTTAGACGCGGAAGGAATCATTCGTATTGGCGCCGAGGTAAAATCTGGCGACATTCTTGTTGGAAAAATTACACCAAAAGGTGAAACAGAATTGTCGGCTGAAGAAAAATTGCTTCGTGCAATTTTCGGAGACAAAGCTCGCGATGTACGCGACTCGTCGTTGTACTTGGAACACGGCCGCAAAGGAAAGGTGGTTGATATTACCATCTTTAGCCGTGAAGCTGGCGACAACTTGCCACCAGGAGTTATCACATCGATTCAGGTAACGATTGCAGATCTCCGTAAGCTCCAAGTTGGAGATAAGGTCGCAGGTCGTCACGGAAACAAAGGTGTCATCTCAAAAGTTGTGGCAATCGCCGACATGCCATTTACGGAAGACGGTAAGCCAGTGGACGTGCTCCTCACTCCACTTGGTGTCGTTTCTCGTATGAACCTCGGTCAGATTCTTGAAGTTCACCTCGGACTCGCTGCATCAACACTCGGATACAAGGTTGCTGTTCCAGTGTTGGCTGGTGTGAAGGATCAGGACATTAAGGACGAGCTGAAGAAGGCAGGTTATCCAGATGACGGACAGCTCTACTTGTACGATGGTCGTTCCGGTGAAGCATTCCACCACAAAGTAACGGTGGGAATCATGTACATGATTAAGCTGAACCACATGGTGGAAGACAAAATGCACCAGCGTTCCATTGGTCCATACTCACTCATTACTCAGCAGCCACTCGGTGGAAAGGCACAGTTCGGAGGACAGCGTTTCGGAGAAATGGAAGTGTGGGCGCTCGAGGCATACGGTGCAGCGCACACGTTGCAAGAGATTCTCACCATTAAGTCCGATGACGTTCCAGGACGCGCAAAGGCGTACGAAGCAATTATTAAGGGAGACACCATTACAAAGGTAAACATTCCAGAGTCCTTCAACGTGTTAACTCGTGAATTGAAGGGTCTTGGTTTGGACGTCGAGCTGTTGAAAAACGGAAAGAGGCTCGAGGTTGGTGAGGACCGTAACGCACGCCGCGCGTAAAGCGAATTCTATATGGCAATGAAATTCGACACATTAAAGTCCACCGACTTCGATTCCATTCGTTTGAAGGTCGCTTCACCAGAAGTGATCCGCGGCTGGAGCTACGGTGAAGTGAGCAAACCAGAAACCATTAACTACCGCACGCAAAAGCCAGAAAAGCAGGGCTTGTTTGCGGAAGAAATTTTCGGACCATCGAAAGATTGGGAGTGTTACTGTGGAAAGTATAAAAAGATTCGCTATAAGGGAATCGTCTGTGACAAATGTAACGTCGAAGTAACTCAGGCAAGCGTTCGACGCGAGCGCATGGGTCACATTGAACTTGCATCGCCGGTCACGCATATCTGGTTCTTGCGCGGCGTGCCGTCGAAAATTGGAACCATGCTCGACATGGGCGTGCAGACCTTGGAAAAGGTGGTGTACTTCGCGAGCTTCATCATTACCGACGTGAACGAAGATGCTCGTCAGATGACGATCGAGCAGGTGAAGGAGGAATACCGCGCAAAGAAGAAGATGATTGAAGGAGAGACGAAACGTGATATTCAGCGTGCCGAGGAAAAGGAAGGCGCAGACAAGAAAATGGTGAAGGCAGAAATTGAACGCATCGAAAAGGCAGCTGAAGATCGCTTGGCAGAGCTTGAGGAAGACTTCTTGCAAGTCGACAAAGACTTGAAGGAGCTCACGCCACTTCGCGTTATTTCTGAAGCGACCTATCACGATTGGTCTATGCGCTACGGCCACATCTTTGATGCTGGCATTGGTGCAGAGGCTTTGATGAAGTTGCTTGAACGCATCAACATCAGTGAAACGGTGGTGAAGTTGACGGAAGAGCTTGCTGCAACAACATCGAGCGCAAAATATGAGCGCATCATGCGTCGGTTGAAGCTCTTTAAGAGCCTTGAGAAGAACACGATTGCTCCACAGTGGATGGTCTTGCGTACGCTTCCAGTGATCCCGCCAGACTTGCGTCCAATGGTGCCACTTGATGGTGGTCGTTTTGCAACGTCAGACTTGAACGACTTGTACCGCCGCGTTATTAACCGCAACAATCGCTTGCGCCGTTTGTATGCGCTGAACGCTCCAGAAGTTATTACGCGTAACGAAAAGCGCATGTTGCAGGAGGCGGTCGACGCACTCATCGACAACAGCGCACGTCAGAGCAAAACGGTTATTGCCGCAACTGGAAAGAAGCGTCAGTTGAAGTCGCTCGCCGATATTTTGAAGGGTAAGCAAGGTCGTTTCCGTCAGAACTTGCTCGGTAAGCGTATCGACTATTCTGGTCGTTCGGTTATTGTCGTCGGTCCGCACCTCAAGCTTCATCAGTGCGGTATTCCAAAGAAGATGGCGCTCGAGTTGTTCCGTCCATTCGTGATTAGTAAGCTTATTGCTCGCGAATACGTGCACAACATTCGTTCTGCAAACCGTTTCTTGGAATCTGATCGCCCAGAAGTTTGGGATATCTTGGAAGAAGTTGTTGCAGACTCGTACGTCTTGTTGAACCGTGCTCCAACACTTCACCGTTTGGGTATTCAGGCGTTCCGTCCAACGCTCATTGAAGGAAAGGCAATTCAAATCCATCCACTCGTCTGTGACGCGTATAACGCTGACTTCGACGGAGACCAGATGGCAGTTCACGTGCCACTCACCACTGAGGCAAAGAAGGAAGCTGAAGAACTCATGCTCTCTATTCGTAACTTGCTGAAGCCTTCATTCGGAGGACCTGTGGCAACGCCAGGAAAAGATATCGCATGGGCGTCATTCTATTTGACGAGCGTCGATACTGAACCAGATGAGAAGACGTTGAAAACATTCGTGGACGACGACGAAGTGTTGTACGCCATGGGCGAAGGAAAGATCACGCCACAAACATGGATCCGTATTCGTAAAGATGGCAAGATGCTGGTCACGACTCCAGGACGTATTCTCATCAACCAGCAGTTCCCATCGAGCATCGGTTTCCAGAACGAAATTCTCGGAAAGAAACAGCTCGCAAACATCATTCGCGACACGTTGGAGTTCCACGGTCAGGAATTCACTGCAGGAATCTTGGACAACCTGAAGGATCTCGGATTCAAGTACGCAACGCTCTCTGGATACTCTTGGGCAATGGCAGGTTTGCCAACTCTTAAGGAAAAACCGGCATTGGTTGCGGAAGGCGATAAGCGTGTGCGTGAGGTTGAAGATTACTTCGGCCAAGGTTTGCTCACCCAGAGCGAGCGTCACACACAAATCATTAAGATCTGGACCGAAATTAAGGACCGCATCGCGGACATCAGTAAGGACTCGCTTCCACACGAAAGCTCTGCGTACACCATGATTGAATCTGGTGCTCGTGGTGCATGGGGCCAGCTCACGCAGATGATCGGTATGATTGGTTTGAAATCGTCACCTTCTGGAGACATTATCGAACTTCCGGTGAAGTCTTCGTTCAAAGAAGGAGTCTCGGTGCTTGAGTTCTTCATCTCGTCACACGGTACACGTAAGGGTTTGACCGACACCGCTCTTCGTACCGCTAACGCTGGATACCTCACCCGTCGTTTGGTCGACGTGGCACAGGATGTTGTTGTTCGCGAGGAAGACTGTGGCGACGATAAGGGTGTGTTGCTGACAAAGGAAGAATCCGACGAAATTGGCGAGCCACTCTTGATTCGTATCTTGGGTCGTGTCGCACTCTCTGACATTAAGGTTCCTGGCGAGAAGAAGGCTGTTGTGAAGGCAGGCGACCTTATTACTGAGGTTCACACTCGTGCTATTAAGGCGACCGGCAAAGAATTGCTCGAGGCGCACGTACGCTCTGTTATGACCTGCCGCGTTCGCCGCGGTGTCTGTATGAAGTGTTACGGATACGACTTGGCGCACAACAAGATGGTAAAGCCAGGTGTTGCAGTCGGTATTATGGCCGCGCAGTCCATTGGTGAACCTGGAACACAGCTCACCATGCGTACGTTCCACACTGGAGGTGTGGCAGGAAAAGACATTACGCAAGGTTTGCCACGTGTCGAAGAATTGTTTGAGGCACGTTTGCCAAAACGAAAGGCAATCATGACCGAAGTTGCGGGTAAGGTAGAAATTGAAAAAGCAGAACGCACCATTGTCCAGGCGGGAACCGGAAAGAAGATGATGGACGCAATGCCAGGACAGAAGATTGTGAAGGTTCGTCACCTTGCGGTCGATGAAAAGGTCTTCATGCTCGGTCGTGGTGCCAAGATGAAGGTTGTAGAAGGTGACAACGTTCGTGAAGGCGACGTGCTTGGCGCAAAGGTCGACGGCGAAAAGATCACATCTGACGTGAAGGGTGTGGTGAAGGCTGTCGGAAAGACGTCGGTTACCGTTGTCCACGAAGGTGAAAAGATCCGCGAGTACATCATTCCGCAGGGTTACACCATGTACATTAAGGATGGTGATGAAGTCACGGCTGGAGATGCGCTTACCGATGGTCACTTGGACTTGCAAGCGCTCTTTGCAGCAAAGGGACGCGACGCCGTGCAGCGTTACCTCTCAAAGGAAATCCAATTCATCTACGCTTCGCAAGGACAGAAGCTCAACAACAAGCACATCGAGGTTATTGTTCGCCAGATGTTCAGCCGCGTTCGCGTGTTGAACCCGAACGATACCGATTTGTTGCCAGGTGAAGTCATCGAACGTGCAACACTCCTCGATGAACAGGACAAGGCCTTTGCAAAGGACGGCAAGCTTGCAGAATACGAAGACTTGCTCCTTGGTGTGACGAAGGTCTCGCTTTCGACCGAAAGCTGGCTCTCGAGCGCATCCTTCCAGGAGACGGCTCGTGTGCTTATTGGCGCAGCAGTCACTGGAAAGATCGACGAACTTCAGGGACTTAAAGAAAACGTCATCATCGGTCGCCTTATTCCAGCGGGAACAGGATTCGGACTTGAAGACGCTTTGCCGGAAATGGAAAGCTTTGAAGAAGTCGCGATGGCAACGCCAACGGTTACCTCTGAACTTGAGGCAGAAATCGCAGCAACCGGCCCGGCCATGGGTAAGGAAGCAAGCGCAGAAGAAAAAGCAGAAGCAGCAGGAGAATAGTTCTCCAAAAAAACCCGGGGCTCACGCCTCGGGTTTTTTGTTAGGAGAAAAGGTTCTTGAAGAATGTCGCGAGTGATTGGAGTGAGAATTTTTGAGACGCGGGTGCTGCTGGAACTTGCTGCTTTGCGAAGAGTGCATCAAGCTCTATGAATGCGTGGAACAGGGTTGGACTCGCGAATGGAAATTGTGACCCGTATTGTGCCATCGCTTTTGCGTAGGCTTTCTCTAGGCATGCATCGGCCTCAGCTTTTGGAAGCTTTTTCAGGAGATGGAAATCATCTTTCGTCATGCCTGAGAGCGCGCAGTCTGTGAGAAGCTCTGTATCAAGCTCCTGTGCCGCGGTTGCGAGAGAAATGTGTTGCGATGCGCTCTTTCTCTCAATGAGTACGCCGCGAATGTACTGGGTGCATTCGGGAAGCGGCGATTTTGGCTGTTCAAGGTATAGCGCAAAGTCTTCAGGGCAGCTGCGGTGATCAACGTAACGATCCGAAAGGTGCTCGAGGATGGGATTGTTTTGGTTCGGTGCTCTTTGTGTTTTCGCAGCGGCAAAATCAATCAACTCTTCATGATCGACTGGAGGAGTATCGGGCTCTTGAGGAGCAGATTCTTTCCTTGAAAATGGCAATACTTTTCTTGGAGGTTTTTCAAAAGGGTTCATAGCGATGTTGGCATGTTACCATAGCCTCGATATGCGAATCCTCGGCATCGATCCAGGTTACGGCAGACTCGGGTATGCGATTATTGATGTTGTGCGAGGGAAACCGATAGCGGTGACGTATGGAGTGATTACGACAGAGAAGGGGTTGAGTATGCCAGAGCGACTTTTGGAAATTGCGGCTGATGTTCGCGGAGTAATTGGAAAGTATAAACCGGTGAGGTTGGTGATCGAAGAGCTCTTCTTTGCGAAGAGCACGACGACGGCGCTGAAGGTGGCCGAGGTGCGAGGCGTAATTTTCCTCCTTGGCGCCGAAGCTGGTCTCGAAGTAGTCGAGGTGAAGCCAAATGCGGTAAAGTTAGCGTTGACGGGATACGGGAAGGCGGATAAGCGGCAGATGCAGGATATGGTGAAGGTAGTTTTCGACCTCAAGAAAGCACCGAAAATCGACGACGCGGCCGATGCTCTCGCGATTGCTTGGTGCGGCGCGGTGAAATAATTATGACCAAGAATATCCCTCCAATTATTACAACCCTTTCTGAATCTATCCGCGACGCCGGCGGTCGAGCGCTTTTGGTGGGTGGATGTGTGCGCGACATATTGCTCAACGTCGAGCCGAAGGATTTTGATATTGAAGTGTATGGCTTGGCGCCAGAAAAACTTACCGAGCTCGCAAAGACGTTTGGAGAAGTAATCGAAGTAGGAAGAGCATTTGGGATTTTGAAGCTGCGAGTTGGTGATTTCGAAATCGATCTCGGTATCCCACGTTCCGATTCGAAAGTCGCCGATGGTCACAAAGGATTCGACGTGCACGTTGACCCATCGATGAGTCCGAATGATGCGGTTCACCGCCGAGACTTCACGATCAATGCCATCATGATGGATCCGTTAACGGATGAAGTTATCGATCCAGCTGGCGGCGTTGCTGATCTTGAGAAGAAGATTCTGCGCGTGGTCGATTCCGAATTATTCGGCGACGATCCGTTGCGCGTTTTGCGTGCGCTGCAGTTTGCGGCGCGTTTCGAACTCGTCGTCGATTCAGAATCGATGAATGCCATGAAGGCGACGGTGTCGCGATTGAAAGAGCTTTCACCGGAACGATTGCGCGACGAATGGCGAAAACTTTTGGTGCTCGCAGGGAAGCCATCAATCGGTCTTCAGCTTGGATTCGATCTTGGTGTGTTTGATGTATTGCATCCCGAGCTGTCGATCTTGAAGGCGACTTCGCAGAACCCAGAATGGCATTCGGAAGGCGATGTATGGATTCATACGCTAATGGTTGTTGATGAAGCTGCTGCGATTATGCGTCGAGAAGGGATTGATGAAGAATCGAGTTTTACGATTATGCTCGGAGCATTGGTGCACGACCTCGGCAAGGCGCTGTGTACGCGAGTCATCGATGGAAAGATTCGGTCGATCGGTCACGAAGAGGCAGGCGAGGCACCGGCGAGATTGTTTTTGAAAACGGTTGGCGTTTCATCGACGGTGGTTGAGAAGATTGTCGGTATCGTGAAAGATCATTTGAAGCCAACGAATTACTACTTGCAGGAGACGGAGAAGAATCAGCCGATCACCGATGGTGCGATTCGTAAGCTCGCGGCTCGTATTGCGCCGGCGACGATGAATGAATTATTGCTTGTTGCGGAGGCCGATTATTTTGGTCGTGGACAATGGCGGCACGGTGAAAGGCGAGAATATCCCGAGCGCCAATGGCTGCTCGACCGTGCATCGAAGCTTGATGTTCTCACTGGGCCAGCACCGCATGCCATCACCGGCGCTGAGCTCGTCGCACTCGGAATCGAACCAGGGCCGAAGATGGGGGAGATTATTCGCGAGGCAGATCGGTTGAGGGATGATGAAGGGAAGACGAAGGAGGAGATTCAGGAATGGATTGCCAATGAGATTCGGTGGATGTAAATGTGGTGTATATGGCTCATCGATTTCGCTGTGTAATTCATGGATCGCTGCGCAAACATCTTCGCGAAATGGGGGAGGCGATGGAGTTTTTTCAGAGCGCAGGAATTGAGGTGTTGGCACCGCAGATGAGCGGAATTGTGAAGGAGGAAGACGGGTTTTTGTTTTTTAAAGGCGAGGAACAGTTCGATCCGCGATTGATCGAGCTCATGTATCTGCAGAATCTACGTAACCTCGGCGAGAACGGGTTTAGTTATTTTGTGAATCCTGGCGGATACATTGGGAAGAGTGCGTCGTATGAACTCGGTATTGCTCAGGCGACAAATGTTCCGTGTTTCTTTTCATCGAAACCTGTCGATCACCCGGCGTACATCGGTGAGAACGCAGTGTGGAGTGCGGCGAACCTTGCAGAATACATCGTGAAACACGGAAGGTTCCCAGCGATGATATCGATGATCGATTCAAAGCTCGATCGACTTTGGAAACAGCTGATGATTCCAGGATCAGTAGTGACGGCGGGAGCAATTATCGAGTACGCGGATCCTCGAGGCAACGAACGTGAGGTTCTTTTGGTGAAAACGCACAAGTGGGGTCATCGGTTTTCGATTGTTGGTGGAAAAGTTCGCCGACGTGAACGAGTGAATGATGCGCTTCGGCGGGAGGTAAAAGAAGAGACGGGCCTCGACGGCCTCGTTGGCAAACATATTTGTACCTTCGATCAAATCCGAAATTCCGGCTACTATAACACAAGCACCCAACACCTTTTCGTCGACAACGTCGTCCGCGTCGACTCTCGTCGTGTTGTTTTGAACGAAGAAGCCCAAGATTATATTTGGATGCCGGTGAAACAGGCATTAACCGAGCTGCCGATTGAGCCGAATGCACGGCACACGTTGGAGCTGTATTCATTCAACACGTAACAATCTTCGCTTACATTTGCCATATTTTACGGTTTCTTGTACCGTGCCTGCCGCGTGGGGAGATCCACCAACCCCAAGGCACGGAGGGATCCATGTCGAGCAACGAAGGGCAGGAAGGCGACGATAGTGGCAGCGATCAGTCGGGGGAAGACGAGATCGTCACCCTGATCGGTGAGGACGGGACGGAGGTCGACCACGTCTGGCTCGGCCTTGTGGAGCTGGACAATGAGCAGTTCGCGCTCCTGTGTCCGGTCGACGAGTTCGATGTTAACGCGGAGTCCACGAACGTCTACGCCTACTACTACACGATGAACGAAGACGAGACTGATACGTTCGAGCCCGTGGAGGACCATGCGCTTCTCGCGCGAATTCAGGTCGCGGCCGAGGAGATGTTCGCGGCTGAGGAAGACCGAGCTGCCGAAGGCGAGAACGAAGGCGGCTAGCCGCGATTACACGAGCACGACGAGGTTCCTGCGCAACGGCGCGGGGCCTCGTCTTTCGTTTTATCCGGAAGGGGTCAGGTCTTGATTTTGAGCATTTTAGGTATAGATCAATTCAAAAGCGTAAGAATATTTGGATAAAGACATTGTGGAAGTCTGGAAAAATGACACTTTTGTGATAATAAAAATAATTTTCGAGAAAAATTGTTTGTAAATGTGCATTTTGGAAACAAAATGCTCAAAATCAAGACCTGACCCCTTCAAAAAATTGTAGTACCATCGTTCCATATGCAATTCACCAGGCCATTTCAGGAGCTTAGTAAAAACGACGTGCATCTGGCCGGAGGAAAGGGCGCGAGCCTTGGGGAAATGACGCAGGCGGGGATTCCGGTGCCGCCAGGGTTTGTGGTGTTGCGCGACGCGTTTGATCGGTTCCTCGAGGAGACTGTGCTGAAGGCGGAGGTTGAGGCGCAGCTCGACAAAGTGAATTACGAGGACGTCGCGAGTGTCGAGCGAGCATCAAGAGCGTTGCATGACCTCATTCATGACGCGAGATTCCCAAAAGATCTTGAGGAAGAGATTCTCGTATCGTTCGCCGCGCTTGATTCCGAATTTGTCGCAGTGCGGTCGTCGGCAACCGCAGAGGATTCATCGACCGCGAGTTGGGCGGGGGAGCTTGAGAGTTTTTTGAATACGACGGAGAAGAATTTGCTCGGGAACGTGAAGAAGTGTTGGGCATCGCTTTTTACGCCGAGAGCGATCGTCTATCGCATGTCTAAGGGAATGCGAGACACTCACGTATCGGTCGCGGTCGTCATTCAAAAAATGGTGCAGTCGGATGTTGCCGGAATTGCCTTCACGGTGCATCCGGTGACGAAAGATCACGATCAGATGATTATCGAAGCATGCTGGGGACTCGGCGAGTTCATCGTCGGCGGAATCGTCACACCGGATTCGTACATCGTCAGTAAGCAGACGAACAGCATCATCGAAACTTACACGTCGGAGCAAGACAAGATGTTGATTCGTGGGGAATATGGAAACGTCACTGTCGATGTTCCGTTGGATAAGCGCGAAGCGGCGAAATTGAATGCAAAGCAAATCGAATCCATCGGCAGTATTTGTATCGCCATTGAAAAACACTACGGTTTTCCGTGCGACATCGAATGGGCTATGCAATCGGGGGAGTTTTACATTGTTCAGTCTCGACCAATTACGACGTTGTAATTCTATGGACCTCTCGACGCTGTACAAGACACAGATCTCATTAACGGAATGGTTTCAGAGAATGGGATTGGCGAATTCGGAGGCGCATCGGAAGGAGGATAATGAGAAGCGCGAGAGGCTTGCGGTGCTGAACGAATATTTTGGTTTACCGTTCGATAGGCCAACGCAATTTCCGGCGAGTGAGTTAGTGAATTCGTCGCCAAGGTTTGAGGAGTTTTTGCAAAGTCGTGGAAGCGAGCTTTGTGCGTTGCGATTAATTCCGATTGATCCTTCGCTGCCGAAGTTGCGAACACGCGGTGCGTCGATCACGGAGTCGATGAAGTGGTTTGCGTTGCAAGAGATCGATCCCGAGAAATACAAAGCAGACTTCGTTCCGCATCCGGCGGATCATGTGTGGAGCACGATTTTTGTTATCAATCAGCATGGTGCGTTTGGTCAGATTGTTGCGGGTTCGCACAATCAACTGACGCAAGGATTTTACGACGTGGGAACGGAGCCGATTACGTTTTCGTGGAATGGCTCATCGATCGAAACGAATCCAAAGAATATTGATGCCAAGAATCATCTTCTCGATGTGTTCGCATTATTGCGCGTCATCGATCCCGCTGTTCGTGAAAAACTTGTTGCCGAATTCGGCGCGAAGTTCTTCGGCGAATATCTCTGCGGCTACTTCGAAACCGCGTCATCAAAACAATTCGGAACCTGGTTCATCGACTGGAATCGTTTGCTCGGTGATGTGTACTCAGAAACGAAAAACCCCCTCCTTCCCAAGGAGGGGTCTGGGGTGGTTGGAGCTCTTCGTGGCCACATTGGTTCCCGCGGTTCCGTCACCGGCCGAGCCCGCGTCATTCGGGTCGTCGATGTCGCTGGTGCCGATATCGAACTCGGCGAGATTCTCGTCACTGATATGACGACGCCGGATTTTTTGCCGTTGATGATGAAGGCTGGTGGGGTGGTAACGGCCTGGGGTGGTATTTTGAGCCATGCGGCGATTGTGTGCCGAGAACTCAAAAAGCCGTGTGTAACGAATGTGAAAGGACTGCTCGAATCAATTCACGATGGCGATCTCATCGGCGTCGATGCGGTGGAGGGTGAGGTGAAAGTTATCTTTCGGTCATAAATGCGAACGGCCCCGGCTCTCTCGTGGTGAGAGCGCGGGGCCGTGGCGTTACCCGGGCATACGGAGCGGACATGGGACGTAGTGAATTGCATGTTCCGCCGTTCCGTTGGCCAATTCGATGTAGTGAATCACGGCGTCACCAGGCCGAACCTGGTGGGCGAGTCCATTTTCTACAGCCTGTAGCCCAGGATGCGGCGCGTGAGTGACGAGGAGAACATGACGTGGCTGCGGATCTTGGCGCGCGAGCTGCACAAGCGCTGTTTTGAGGTCTGCTTGAGTGCGCGATTCGTTGGCGCGATGACCGTCTTCGAGTGTGAAGAGTCGTTCGTCGTCGATGCGCATGAGGCGGATGTCCCTTGACCCTCCTCGCTCGGCCATCAGTATGTATGCGGGGAACCACGTGCCGTGGTTGTCGTGGAAGGTGAGGTCGATGACGACATCGTCTGGGATTGCCGCCTTGGCAGTTGCGGTCATGCGGTGAAAATGGACGTCCAAACAGATGGCGTAAACAGTGATCACAGCCTCTCCTGAGTGACGAAATATCTATAGATGAAATATGGAAAATTGTCGACTACAAAACAAAAATCGCCTTCAAACGAAGACGATCTTTGTGGAGCGGGTAAAGGGAGTCGAACCCTTATCTCGAGTTTGGAAAACTAGAATAATAACCGCTATACGATACCCGCAGAACTGTCGAACTGGAACGTGTGCAAGTGTATCAAAGTGTCTGGAGTTTGAAAAGAACCGCCTGAGGCGGTTCTTTGTATCCTACGCTTTCTTGGGGCAGGCGCACTCTGCGGGTGCTTTTTGGCATCCGCTGCACTTTCCGTCCTTCAGTGCCATGCCACACACGGAACAGGTCTGATCTTCCATATGAAAAATATAAAGAATCAGACCTTGACCATAGTCTTGAAGCCGGGGAAGCGCAATGACTCTATACACCTTTGGCAAGAGTGCCAATGATTGACCATGTTCCGTCTGTCGCTTTTTGCATTTTTGCATTTGGTACTTTAAAACCGGCGGCAAATTTGTGTCCGCCTCCGCCATAAAGACGCTCGGCAATCTCGGCCACGTTCTTTGTTCGTGCACGGGCGCTGCCTTTCACGGCACCATCTTCAGTTTCCCGATACACCACAATGACGTCGTGCGTTTCGTCGAGAACGGCATTGAGGAATTCTGAGACAACGCCGGCGATGCTTTCGATTTCTTCCGGAGTAGCGCCAATGTCCGTAATGTCTTTTTGTGTGACGACAGTGGCGATGCCGCCAAAATTCGCATCAGCGAAAAGTCGTTCAAGTGCAATGCCCCAAATGCGCAAAAAGTTTGTGGATTTGTTTACGTAGTTTGCACGAATAATTTCCTGGAGTTTTGCGCCGTGTCGTACAAGTTCAGCCGCGGCTTTGATTGCAGCGTTCGTGGTGTTGGCGGAAAAGAATACTTGCGTGTCGGTAATAATTCCGGTGAGAAAACATTGCGCAGCATTCGGCGCAATTGGGTATTCAGCAATCTTCACAAATCGCCACACGACGTCAGCGGTACTTGCCGCGGTTGGTTCGATGACGTTGATGGTTCCGTAGTTCGGATTCGTGAGATGGTGATCGAAGGATATCAGTGGAACTTTGTGCGCCATTTTTGCGAGGACTGGGGGGAGGTACGCGCCGTCGGAACAATCGCACACAATGGCGAGGTCGATGGATGGCTGCGCGAGAACATCGACGTCTCGGCGAATGATGTCGATCATTGGAAGATAGGAAAATGTTTTCGGAAGCGGCTTTGGTGAAAAGACGTCGACGCGCTTGCCAAGATTCGTGAGCGTATGAAAAAGCCCCATGGTGGATCCGAGAGTATCGCCGTCAATGCGTTCGTCGGTCAGCAAAAGAATATGCTCTGCGCGGGCAATATGTTCCATGACGTGTTGGGCAAGAATGGTGTTCATACCAGAGGGTAAGTGTAGCGTGCCTTTGGGGTTTTGTCACTCATTTCAACAACGAACGGCGCCCCGTGAGGAGCGCCGTCGGCGTGCGTGGGGGATTGTTGATCAGTACCCTCGGAGCGTTTCGCATTGCTCTAGGGTGAGCATGAGCGGCAGGGGGCCGATCTGATGCTCGATTTCCTTGCGCAGTTTCACGAGTTCCTCCGTGGGGCGTCCGATGTTCGGAAGCGCGAGGCAGACCTCGAACATTGTGGCTCCAAGCGCGGAGGCCTCGGAAGGCGCGGGCTGGTACATGAACTTGAGGAATTCATCGGGCATCTCGTGGATGAAGATGTCGCGGGCGTCCAGGGATCCTGGCAGCCCGGCACGATTCAGGCGGGCGCGCCACGGGTTCTGATCCTCGTAGTTTGCAAGATGCAGCTCCTGAAGGGCTTCCCATGTTGTTGCACCGCTTCGAGCTTGCGCGAGGACGCCTTCCTTGAGCCTTTCCCACTGTCCGGCGTTTACCCCGTTGCGTAGTTCAAACCGCTGCATGACTTCGCTGAGGATCGACCAGCTGTGGTCGGAGAATCCTGCTTTCGCGATAAGACCCTCGAGTTCTGTTTGCGTCAGCGCTCCAAGCATCCAGAATTGCAGTTTGAGGTTCAGCCGGTCGTAGTATCGCGTGAACGCAAGACAGAGATCGCGGATCGGCCGGAGATCTTGCGGGCACGAATCGATCGTCGCGCCGAGGAGACTCAGCGGGTCTGCCCAGAGGACGTTGATGGGGGTACGGGTCGGGATCGGGAATGTGAGCGGTTCGGACATTGAGAGACCTCGGTGCGCAAGGATGGTAGCAGAGAGTGCGAAAAAATCAATGACCTTAGGCAAAAAAAACGAGAACGACGCCTCCGTGGGGCGTCGTCGCGTGATGATCAGTTGTTTGTCTCGGTTTTATCGAAGATGACCACATCCCGGCCTCTCGCTGTGTGCTCAAGCGCCTCCATGACTTCGAGAGCGCCGTTTTTCTTTATCAACATTGTGCATTTCCGGTACTCGCCCTCGTCTTTCGTCCGTCGTGCGATGACGGGGTAGTCGAGGACGGTCTCCATGATGAGGACGCCTTCCTTAATGCATCGCTGAGCGACGTCATTGAGTGCGGAGAGCTCCTCCTTGGTGAAGGGGCATGCTCTTCCTGGGCTCTTAGGGAGCCAGATGATGGCAGACATTTGGTTTCCAGGTGGAACTATAATATAGCAAATATTAGCCAATTTGTACAGTCTTCGACCATAAAACCTCATTCTGCTACACTTTCCTCACTATGTACCTGTCGGCGATGGAAATTCAGGGATTTAAGACGTTTGCTCAGAAGACCTCGCTTGTGTTTCCGGGGCCGAAAACCGGCGATCACGCGGTGACCGTGGTGGTTGGACCAAACGGAAGCGGAAAGAGCAATATTGCCGACGCGATTCGGTGGTGTTTGGGTGAGCAGTCGATGAAACTGCTTCGAGGCAAGTCGGCGCAAGATGTGATTTTCTCCGGTTCGGAAGGTCGCGGTCGTTCCGGTTTTGCTGAGGTGAGCCTTACATTTGATAACTCTGACAAGTCGTTGAATGTTTCTTTCAATGAAGTCGTTATTACTCGTCGGCTCTATCGCGACGGGGAATCGGAGTATCTTTTGAATGGTCAAACGGTTCGCCTTGCTGATATTCAATTACTTCTCGCCGAGGCTGGTGTTGGTCAGCGTTCGTACTCAGTGATTGGTCAGGGAATGATCGACCAGGTTTTGTCGGCGACCCCGGAAGAGCGAAAGATTTTTTTTGACGACGCGACAGGTGTTCGTGGTCTGCAGATTAAACGACATCAAGCATTGTTGAAGTTACAGAAGTCGGCAGAGAATCTTGCGGACGTGGAAATGGTGTTGCGCGAACTCGAACCTCGATTATCATTGTTACGAAGACAGGTAAAACGTTTGAACGATCGTGAAGTTGTCGCGAGTGAGCTCAAGGCATTGTCGGCGGCGTATTACGGAACGATGTGGTGGAATGGGATTGATGAACGTTCGGCGGTTGAGGCTCGGCAGAAATCTGCATTGGCGCTTGTTGTTGCAAAGAAGGCTGAACTCGATGCGCGTGATACCGAACTTGTTGCGCTCGAAAAAGCACAGGTTCCATCATCGTCGTCTGATGCGGATTCAATGCAGACGCTACAGGCCGAGTATAAAAAAGCGCAGCAGGATTTAGCTGATGCTCGACGGGCGCATTTTACATTGGAGCGCGAGCTTGAGCTTGCGAAAGTAAAATCACAATCCACGTGGGCGCCGTTGCCGCTTCCTGACATTATTGCGGAGGTGAAAGATGTTTCTGTTGCGCACGAATCATTGCTTGGTCGATTGAAATCCGTAATGAATATCGCTGATCTTGCGCCAATCATTGCTGATCTTGATGGAATCGCTGCGCGATCGAAGAAGTTGCGCGATCGACTTACTCGACCGAACCCTGAAGATTTTGTGCAGAGCGCGGAATCGATTTCCGCAATCGCGAATGCGCTGATGGCGGTAAAGACTGCCGAGGATTCGGTGAAGCGCGCAGAAGTTTCCATGGACGCAAAGGCGAAGGCTTCTGTAACGGCGACGTCGGAAGTGTTCGCGGTGCAGAAAGATGTGAGGCGATTGCAGCAGGAATTATCGGGACTCGAGGGACAGGCGAACACGATCGCGATCGATCTTGCACGTGTCGAAACACGACTCGAAGGACTGAAGAAGGAGATCGAAGATGCGACATTGGAGAGTGCGGAATCGATCATGAACGTTGCGCCAGTCGATCGTATCGTCGACATTGGTCCAACGCATGATCGGATTTTGCGTTTGCGTCATCAACTCGAACTCATTGGCGGAATCGATGAATCGGTCATGAAAGAGTTTGCTGAGGCCGAGGAACGATCGACGTTCTTGACTACGCAAGTCTCCGATCTCCGGTCGGCAATTTCGTCCACAGAAAAGGTGATCGATGAGCTCGACGAACAGATTCGCGCGCAGTCGGATGTTGCGTTCAAGAATATTGCGACGGAATTCCAGAAATATTTTGCGATTTTGTTTGGAGGAGGGCGATGTTCGTTGGTGAAGTTGACCAAAGAAGAGCTCGATACCGATGAATCCGGTCATCCCCGCGAAGGTGGGGATCCAGACAGTTCGGCGGAGCTTGTTCATCACGATAATGTGGACACGCTCGAATCGATTGCGAAGAGAGTGCAGGAACGCAAAGATTCCGTCGTCGGAATCGATATTCAGGCGACGCCGCCAGGAAAGCGATTGAAGGCGTTGAATCTGTTGTCGGGAGGTGAGCGCGCGCTGACGTCGATTGCATTGGTTTCCGCGATCATGGCAACGAATCCTGCGCCATTCGTTGTTCTCGACGAGGTTGATGCTGCGCTTGATGAGGCGAACACCGTGCGATTTGCGAATATCATCAACGAGCTGCGAAAACTGACGCAATTTATCGTTATTACCCACAATCGTGCTACGATGGAAAAAGCGGATGTCTTGTATGGCGTCACCATGGGGGACGATGGCGTGAGTAAACTCCTGAGCGTGAAGCTCGAAGATTACGTCAGTGAAGAGACTGCGCGACGATAAATATTTCTATGGAACACACATCTTCACGTCGCGGACCGGCATTTGCTCGTCGCGGAAAAGGAACGCGAGGCACGCAGCATGGCGATAGGACGCAAGGAGCGCAGCGGACCGATCGCGCGCCACGAGACTCTCGGAGCGAGCCCCGTTTTGGTGAATCTCCTCGTCCAAGCGTCCGGCCACCGTTTATGAAGGACGGACGACGAGCAGCGCGAACCGTTCCATATGGCGAGCGATCACCGCAGGCGATCAGTCGCGCTGAAGGCCGGCCAAAGTTTGATCAGCGAAAAGCTGGGCCACGGGCTGCAGCCGCAACAAGTTGGGAGAATGTCGCAGAGTGGTACGGCACGCATCTTTCTGCACCAGGAACGTACCAGTCCGAAGTCGTTTGGCCAGGCGCGCTGCGCATGCTTGGCGTTGGCCCAGGAAAGACGTTCCTCGACGTTGCTTGCGGCGAAGGATCGTTTGCGAACCTTATTGTAAAACAAGGGGGAGAAGTTGTTGGTATCGACGCAGCGCCAACACTGATTCGTCAGGCCCAGAATAAACATATCCGAAACTCAGAGTTTCTTGTTGGTGATGCCGCAAACGCAGATCGCAATCTTCGTGACAGAAAGTTCGATGGTGCAGCGCTCGTTCTTGCACTTCAAAACATCAGCGACATGCCGGCAGTGTTTGCGAGCGTATCGCGGATGCTCAACAAGAACGCGCCATTCGTTATTGTTCTTAACCATCCAGCGTTCCGCATTCCTCGTCAAAGTAGTTGGGGATTCGAGGATGACCGGAAGATGATGTATCGCCGCGTTGATAGTTACATGAGCGAGAACGCTATTCCAATGCAAATGCATCCAGGCGATGCACCGACTATCAATACTACGTCGTTTCATCGCCCAATTTCGTCGTACATCACCGCATTATCTGCTGCCGGATTCGCGGTGGACGCGATGGAGGAATGGATTTCGCATAAAGAAAGTACATCCGGCCCTCGCGCTAAAGCCGAGAATCGCGTACGTCGAGAAGTGCCAATGTTCCTGGCGATTCGGGGAAGGAAGATGTAATTATCCTCCAAACACCTTCGCGTAGAGCAGGATTCCACCAACGATGATGCAGGTTAAGCCGGCGAGCATCACGACGATGTGATTACGCTCAATACCAGGATAGTCGTCGAGTTTGATGCCAGCACCGATGAAGAGGCCGAGGCCGAGAACCAAGAGGATTATTCCAGCGGGGATCATATGAAGAGAGTATAACAGAGGATTTTATTCCTTCGCGTTTGCGAGTTCGACGGATCGATTTTTTAAGGTTCCGGTGACGCGAGCAAGGAGCTCCATGAATGACGACGTCTTCTCGCCGACGAATACTTCGAGAATGCTTCGGAGATCTGCGATTTCTGGCGCGTTTTCGATTGAGGCTTCTTGCTGCAAAGTCGCCTCGCGCTCTCGCTGCAGAACAGAAAGCTTTGCGTTTAGGCGATCGATTGTGGCAAGCGTTTCGGTCAGTGCGGATTCGAGTTTGGCGAGCCCAGCTTCTTTTGCCTCGATGCTCTCAGAAAAATCGCTCCACGCGCTATTGATCGCCTCGCGCTGATTTGCAGCGACGGCGTATGCGACATCTAGACTTTCTGATGTCTTTTGTAAGTCTTTTTCAATGTTTTCCATATTACGAGGCTGATTGATGCAGAGAAAGAAGAATCTCAGTTTTTTGCATAAATACATCGAGCGCTTTGTAAAATGCCGTTTCTTCTTCCGGAGTCGCAGTTTTCTCGCGAACCTTTGTTGCAAGTGCTCGTACGTCGTCGATGGTCATAGATGAGAAAAGTATAACAAAATTTGCTGCAAGAATCGAAAAACGCAGTATCACTTCTGCCCCTACAGGTCTTGACAAATTATGAGGCTGGGAGCATTCTGCTGGCATCATTCGTTTATTTCCCTATGACAACCATCCGTCTCTCACGTACCGGAAAGCGCAAACAGCCTTATTACCGCATTGTTGTGCAGGATGGCACCAAAGATCCTTGGTCACCAGCAATCGAAATCATCGGTAACCTCGATCCACGCGCAGACCGCAAGGACACCGTCGTCAATAAGGAGCGCGCAGAATACTGGTTGAGCGTTGGCGCGCAGCCATCAGCAACCGTGAAGAACTTGTTCATCGACCTTGGCCTTATGAAGGGCAAGAAGGAGAACAAGATCACCATCACAAAGGCTCGCGCAAAGACCATTGCCGACAAGAAAGCGAAGGCTACCGCGTAAGTCATACACAGGACGCTGTTTCATTGAGACGGCGTCTTTTGTATTATTGGAGCATTCGAAAAGTAAATCCTGTTTTTATGGAGTTCGATCAGCAGTTCGTGGAATTCATCGTGAAGGCACTGGTAAACAAGCCGGAGGAAGTTCGTTCAGATCGTAAGGTCGATGAGCAGGGTGTGTTAATTACCGTTCACACCAGTCCGGAGGACACGGGATACGTCATTGGAAAGAGCGGAAAGACGGCGGTCGCAATCCGCACATTGCTCGCAACCATCGGTGCAAAAGCAAACATGCGCGTGTCGTTCCGTATCGACGCTCCGGCATCATCAACCCGCCGTGCAGCGGCTGGAGACGAAACTGGATCGATGGCGCCAGTCGCAGAAATTCAAAAGGATGAAGACGCAGATTCCGTGGATAGCCTCACATTTTAAGAGTTCATCAAAGAATTACCGTGGTACCATAATTGGGCACGGTAGTTTTATTTTATGACAATCGACGACGCGCGTTCGGCATTAATGACCGATGGTTACACCGATATTGATGAGTGGCACGACGGCCCAAGTGTGATTTATCCGGCCCACGAGCACGATGGCGACACCGCGCATATTATTGTTGGAGGATCGATATTTATTACAATCGACGGTGAGGAAAAAGAATATCGTCCTGGCGATCGATTCGACATTCCTGCACACGTTTCGCATACCGTAAGGATGGGGGATGAAGGGTGTACGTATATATTTGGCGAAAAAACTTTGTGATCCATTTCGACATCATTACTATTTTTCCAGAAGTCGTTGCGCCGTATGCGAATGCGTCGATTTTAGGCAGGGCGCAGAAGGAAAAGTTGATCAAGATCGCTGGGCATGATTTGCGAAAGTTTTCGAAGGATAAGCATCGGAAGGTTGATGACACGCCGTATGGTGGGGGAGCGGGAATGGTGATGACGGTGCAGCCGATTGATAACGCGGTGGAGGCGATTCGTTTGCGAAAAAAGTTTTTGCGCAAGGCGGTACCAACAGTGCGAGTTATCGTGACGTCTGCAAGTGGGAAACGATTTACACAAGCCGATGCGAAACGATTGGCGGCGTATGATCAATTGATTTTTATTTGTGGAAGGTACGAGGGGATCGATCATCGTGTTGAAGAAGTGATTGCGGACGAGGCGTTGTCGATTGGTGACTTCGTGTTAACTGGTGGGGAATTGCCGGCGTTGGTGATGACGGATGCTATTGCGCGTCAGGTTCCGGGCGTTTTAGGAAATGTGGAAACGCTGTCAGAGGAATCGCATGATCGTGAGGGATTCTTGGAGTATCCGCAATACACAAAGCCTGAGATTTACAAGCATTCTGTGGGAAAAAGCGCTGTTGTTGATTTGGCAGTTCCGTCGGTTCTCTTGAGCGGAAATCATAAGGCAATTGCGGCTTGGCGGGCGGAGGAATCGAAGAAACGGTGAACATCGTAAAACCATCCACATTTTATTGTGCTGGACGTCCTTGACAGCCTTTTGGCGTTCCATTACTCTACTGCCACATTCGCACTGGCTTTTACGCCTTTGCGGGCGTCGTATCTTCACAACTGAAGAGCAACAACCAAGCATCATGTAATGAACAATTACGTGATTACAACGTCCACAAATTGATACCGTTCGAAAGAACGGTCACTAAACAGAACCTCATTCGCAAGAGTGTGGATTATAACTGAGAGTTTGATCCTGGCTCAGGATGAATGCTGGCGGCGTGTCTAAGGCATGCAAGTCGAACGGTCGCAACCCGGTAGCAATACTTGGAGGCGATAGTGGCAAACGGGAGCGTAACACATTGGTAACCTACCCCAGACTCGTGGATAACGGTTGGAAACGACCGCTAATACACGATATTGATGAGGGGACGCAAGTCATTCTCATTGAAAGTTTTTCGGTCTGGGAGGGGCCTATGGTCTATCAGCTAGTTGGCGGGGTAACGGCCCACCAAGGCTATGACAGATACCAGGCGCGAGAGCGTGACCTGGCTCATTGGAACTGAGACACTGTCCAAACACCTACGGGTGGCTGCAGTCGAGAATATTCCACAATGCACGAAAGTGTGATGGAGCGACGCCGCGTGTCAAAAGAAGGCCTTCGGGTCGTAAATGACTTTTCTCAGGGACGAATTTTGACGGTACCTGAGGAATAAGGGGTTGCTAACTCTGTGCCAGCAGCAGCGGTAATACAGAGACCCCAAGCATTATCCGGATTTATTGGGCGTAAAGCGTTCGTAGGCGGTTTCGTAAGTCATCTGTTAAATCTTCATGCTTAACATGGAGCCTGCGGGTGATACTGTGAGACTAGAGTATGGGAGAGGTAAGCGGAATGCCCGGTGTAGCGGTAAAATGCGTTAATATCGGGTAGAACACCAAATGCGAAGGCAGCTTACTGGAACATTACTGACGCTCAGTGAACGAAAGCGTGGGTAGCGAAAGGGATTAGATACCCCTGTAGTCCACGCCGTAAACTATGACAACTAGTTTTTGGGAGTATCGACCCTCCCAGAGACGACAAACCAAGCTAACGCGTTAAGTTGTCCGCCTGGGAAGTACGGTCGCAAGACTAAAACTCAAAGGAATAGACGGGGACCCGCACAAGCGGTGGATCATGCGGTTTAATTCGATGCAACGCGAGAAACCTCACCTGGGCTTGAAATATAGCTGCAAATCTCTCGAAAAGGAGACTCCTTCGAGGGTGCTATGTAGGTGCTGCATGGTTGTCGTCAGCTCGTGCCGTGAGGTGTACCCTTAAGTGGAGTAACGAGCGCAACCCCTGTTCTGCGTTATACTTTCGCAGAAGACTGCTTCCGCAAGGGAGAGGAAGGAAGGGATGACGTCAAATCAGCATGGCCCTTACGTCCAGGGCTACACGCATGATACAATGGGCGGTACAGAGGGAAGCCAAATCGCAAGATGGAGCCAATCCCAGAAAACCGCCCCCAGTTCGGATTGGGGTCTGCAACTCGACCCCATGAAGCCGGAATCGCTAGTAAAGGCGGATCATCACGCCGCCTTGAATACGTTCTCGGGTCTTGTACTCACCGCCCGTCACGTCAAGAGAGTTGGTAACACCCGAACGTCGGCGTTTGCCGGCGGAAGGTGGGACTAGCAATAGGGACGAAGTCGTAACAAGGCATCCGTAGCGGAAGCTGTGGATGGATCACCTCCTTTCAAAGGAAACTTTGATTGGTCGATGCATTTCGAAAGAAGTGTAGGACGTTGTAATCACAAAGTTGTCGATTATTTGGTGTAAAGGTTGTTCGTATATACAAGCGCCGATGAGGCGTTTTTGTATTTCATGATAGAATCAATGTATGATTTTTCTTTATGCTTGAACGCTTTTTGAAAGCTGTAGGACTTCTTTTTTTGTACATGGGGCTCCTCGCGGTCGGTCTTGTTGTATGGCTTCAGTACCATCCCGATCCTTCAGAAGGAGAGTTCCTCGTTGTGTTTCTTGCGATGTTCGCGACTTTTCCATTTGCGCTCGATGTCATGGGTAAGTGGGCGTTTTATTGGAAGTCTTCCGTTACAAATCCAAAGACTCTTGAAGAGGTGAAGTTGATGATAAAGGATATTGATCATCCAGATATTCCAGTACAGGTTACAGAAAAGAAGGGGGTCTTACGCATCACATGGAAATATCTTGATGCGAAATGGTATGAAATCATTTCAAAACACGGCATTACTGAGTCGTATACGCTTCGGGTCGCCTTTGACGAGAAAAGACATCTTGCAACGTTGACGGATATAAAGCGTTCAATATTGTGGGGCAAGGGCCTTGATTTTCTTCGGTTCAGTTTTTTCGCATTTCGTGGGGTCAGTCTCGATGTGGAGATAGGGAAAGCTTGGGGAATCACCGAATGTTTTCGGCCTGGAGTTATTTATAACTATCACTTTAAAACAAGCGAAATTCGTAATCCTGTTTTAAACTCTCTCCTTCAGGCCGGCTGGGACGTGCGATACGGAATATTCTAGAATCCCTGCATCTACGCATTCCTTGACGGTTCGAGCTCGTCCGTCATACAATACCCCCGCTTTTCCACTACATTTTGGGTGTGTAGCTCAGTTGGTTAGAGCGCTTCTCTGATAAGGAAGAGGTCGATGGTTCGAATCCATCCACACCCACCAGGCCTGGGTAGCTCAGTGGTAGAGCAAGGGTCTGAAGAACCCTGTGTCGTCAGTTCGATTCTGACCCCAGGCACCACAAGAATTCCGTCGCAAGACGGAGTTTTTGTTATCCTCACCGCTTTACATCTCGGTTGTTTTTCAGTATCCTTCCACCGTTCGATTGTTTCATCGGGCTATAGCGCAGTTGGTAGCGCGCCTGGTTTGGGACCAGGAGGTCGAGGGTTCGAGCCCCTCTGGCCCGACCAAAAGAGAATCCGTAAGGGTTCTTTTTTGTTTCAATGATAGAATCTTGGTATATGTCCGACCGCATTCGTTGCGCATGGGTTCCTGCTGGTGATGAGCTTTATGCCAAATATCACGACGAAGAGTGGGGAGTGCCGGTGCACAACGATCGGGTGATGTTCGAGTTCCTTGTTCTTGAAAGTGCGCAGGCGGGATTAAGCTGGAAAACGGTATTGAACAAGCGTGAGAACTATCGACGATTGTTCGCTGGGTTCGATCCTGAGCGTGTCGCCAAGTTTGATGACGCGAAAATTGAATCGTTACTTCTTGATGTCGGCATCATTCGCAATCGAGCAAAGGTGAAAGCGACGATACAGAATGCGAAGGCGTTTTTGAAGGTTCAGAAAGAGTTTGGAACATTTGAAAAGTACATTTGGGGATTCGTGAATGAGGAAGTTATCGATGGAAAACGGAAGATGATAAAGGATTTGCCATCGCACTCGAATATATCGGATGCGCTCGCAAAAGATTTAAAGAAGCGCGGATTTTCATTTCTCGGATCGACGGTGTGCTATGCGCATCTTCAGGCGACGGGGTTGATCAACGATCATACAGAAGATTGCTTTCGATACCGTGAAGTTGGCAACCCTTAGCGTTGCCCAATCCTTAGGGTTGAATCTCATAAAATTTCTAATATGCAGTCACTTCCCTTTGATTATGAGCTCAACCTTTGGAATACATCAGGCCTATTCAGTGTTGGTGTCGACGAGGTCGGCCGCGGTTGCCTTGCTGGCCCTGTTGTTGCCGGTGCGGTGATGTTTGATTGGTCGAAGATGGATGAGATCCGTAAACTTGCAGAGGAATTCGTGATTCGTGATAGCAAAACACTATCTCGTGAGCGTCGCCGATCCACCGCGGAAGCGATTCGAAATGTCGCGCTCGCGGTTGGTGTTGCCGAGATTGATGCGAAGGAAATCGACGAGATCAATATCCTCCAGGCGACGCTAAAGGCGATGAAAATTGCGGTCGAGGGGTTGGCGAGATCGGGAATTGTTCTCGTCGACGGTAATCAGCGCATTCCCAATCTCTCGATCGCGCAAGAGACGATCATCGGCGGTGACAACCGTATCTTTTCGATTGCTGCAGCATCGATTATTGCAAAAGAGTATCGCGATACGCTTATGGAAAAGTTTGACGCCGAATTACCGGGATACGATTTCTCGTCGCACAAAGGCTACGGAACCAAGGTGCATCAAGCTGCAATTCATTCAATCGGGCTATCACCAATTCATCGAAAAACATTCTGGCACGGGTGATGTATATCACGTCGTTCGCGAACGACGTGATATACTTTGAACAATCTATGGCAGCGCGACGCGCAACAAAACTGAAAATTCCACGCATTACCATTCTCGAGATTGGTGTTGTGCTTGCTTTTCTGGTGCTCCTTATGGGTTTTCTCGCGATTGTTCTCGCAAGCTAGCATTCGTTGATTATCTTTCCTTTTTTTCGTACAGTGGCGATCTATGGATGCCCTGCGCGAGGCTCTCGAGACTGCGAGTTCGCATGCTCCAAAATATACTGCACCACTTGGCCTTTCACGTGAGGTTGTTTTGTGTATTTCGGAGTCAAAGAATGAGCCGGAGTGGATGACGACGAAGCGATTGAAGGCTCTCGATTTTCTCTTCGAAAAGCCGATGCCAAGCTTTGGTCCAGCATTGGACAGACTCGATTTGGAATCGATTTCGTATTTCGTCCAGCCGGATTCAAAAGAGCATCGAACCTGGAATGACGTGCCAGAAGAGATTCGGTCGACGTTCGAGAAACTTGGCATTCCAGAATCGGAGCGAAACGGTTTGGCTGGTGTGGGTGCGCAGTATGATTCGGAGATTGTCTATCACAATTTGCAGAAGGATCTTGCAGATCAAGGTGTGGTCTTTTTAAACATGGACGTCGCGATTCATGAGCATCCAGAACTCGTTCGTGAGTATTTCATGACGAGCTGTGTGCCGGTTCACGATCATTACTTCGCGGCGCTTCATGCTGCGGTGTGGAGTGGTGGAACATTCATTTATGTCCCGAAAGGTGTGAAGGTGACAATTCCGCTGCAGGCGTATTTCCGTATGAATGCCGAGCGAGGAGGACAATTTGAGCATACACTCATCATTGCCGACGAAGGGAGTGAGATCCATTACATCGAAGGCTGTTCGGCACCGAAGTATGACTCTGCGGCGCTGCATGCGGGATGTGTTGAGATTCATGTGAAGAAGGGCGCGACGGTTCGCTACACGTCGATTGAGAATTGGAGCAAGAATACATTTAACCTCAATACGAAACGTGCATTGGTCGATGACGACGGAACGATCGTGTGGGTGAATGGAAACATGGGTAGTGGCGTCACGATGCTGTATCCGATGAGTGTGTTACGCGGTGCACGAGCGAAAAGCGATTTCCTTGGTGTTGCATTTGCTGGCCCAGGGCAGAATCAGGATACGGGGCACAAGGTTGCGTTGGTCGCGCCGGAAACGTCGGCGAATGTGCGATCGAAAAGTATTGCGGTTGGTGGGGGAGTTTCGACGTATCGCGGTTTAGTGAAGGCAACAAAAGGCGCAGTTGGATCATCGGCGACTATTACGTGCGACACGATGATGCTCGACGGTGAGTCCCGCGCAATGACGATTCCGATCATTGACGATACTGCGCCAGATTTCTTGGTGACGCACGAGGCAACGGTAGGGAAACTTGGCGACGATCAGCTTGCATATCTTGCAACCCGTGGATTGAATCCTGAAGCGGCTCGTCGTGCAATTGTGAACGGATTTTTCGACCCAATCGTGCAACAACTGCCGCTCGAGTATGCAGTCGAATTTCTCGAGCTCGTCGGATTAGAAATGGAGGGAAGTCTATGACAAAGCTAAGCTTTAACATCAAGAACTGAAGAATATAAGGCACATTCGTCCATTTCAGGAATGTCAAAGCTAAGCTTTAGCAGAAAAGTATGGTTCTCGATCGCGCAAAACCTCTTTCCGAATCATCGATCATTCCATCGGCGATTTCGGATTTTGTTTTGGTCATCGATGTGTTATCTGGAACGAGTGTTTCGCATCGTATCGATCTCGAGTCGCGTTCCTCGATCTCAATCGTTGCGCGTGTTCATGACAACGCATCGCTTTCGATTTTCATTGTCGGTGACCTCGAATCCGATTGCGTCATCGATCGTGCGGTGTCAGTGATCGGCGACTCTGCATCTGTCGAGCTTTTGTCGTCAATTCGATCACAGGGAAACGTGCGATGCCATATTTCCGACGATGTGAATATTGCAGCAGACGATTCTCGATGCGTTATTGATAACCGTATTGTTGCACATGGTTCGTCTCGTGCCGTCGTTCGCGAACGAGTTACTGTTCGTCAATCGGTAAACAGCGGAAGCATTGCAACGACAATTCGTGGGATGCTTCTTGGTGAATCGGCAAGTATTCGCGCGATTCCTGAACTCGACATTGCGACGAACATGGTGAACGCGAAACATGCAGTGAGTATTGCTCGACCAAGTGCTTCGGCATTGGCATACTGCGCCTCACGGGGAATTGATCGAGAGAGCGCGATGTCGATGATTGCGGACGGACTGCTATGCCCGGCGGGATCGGCTGAGACAACGTTCGACGTTGAACGTCGATAATTCAATTATGAAAACTTTTTTAAAAAATAGTCAGTCAAAGTCGGACTTTGACCTTCGCGCTCAATTCCAAGGTCTTCGGCGAGACGTGGCGTATTTGGATAACGCGGCAACAACACAGATGTGTCAGTCCGCAATCGATGCGATGAATGCGTATATTACCGGTGGACGGTCGAACGTCGGTCGCGGATTGTATCCAATTGCGGAGGAGACGATGAAAAAGTACGACGCCGCACGGTCGACGGTTGCGAATTTCGTTGGAGTTGATGCTGGACGATGTGTGTTTACTAAAAGTGTGACAGAGGGTTTGAACGCGATTGCATTTGGACTGCGCGAACGGTTGCAGGCTGGCGACGAGATTCTTGTTTCTGCATTCGAACACCATGCGAATCTTTTACCGTGGCGACGCATCGCGAAAGAGCGCGGCGCGATTGTGAAAACGATGCCAATGTTGGCGGATTTTACGCTAAACCTCGATCGCGCAAAAGCGATGATGAATGAGCGAACAAAGATTGTCGCTGTCACGATGGTGTCGAACGTTCTCGGAACGGTTTTGCCGATTGCCGATCTCGCCGATGCTGCACATCGTGTCGGTGCTCTCATTGTTGTCGATGCTGCACAGGCTGCCGCGCATCTCCCGATTGACGTCGTCGATCTTGGGGTTGATGCACTCGTTTTTGGATCGCACAAGTGCTACGGCCCGGCAGGAATCGCAGCGATGATTCTTTCGCTCGACCTCATCGATTCCATGGAGCCGATGATTGTTGGTGGGGGAATGGTCGATCACGTCACGACCGACGGTGCAACGTGGCGACAAGGAATCGAAAAATTTGAAGGCGGCTCCCCAAACGTCGAAGCCGCAATCGGTTTCGCCGCAGCACTTAGTTTGATAGCTCCCCCTCCTTACGAAGGAGGGGGTCGGGGGGAGGTCTTACGCCAACGGCTGGTCTCCGATCTTCAATCGATCTCAGGCGTTACAGTTTTCGATCCTCCGGGCGCGATCGGAATCGTCTCCTTCACTATTGACGGTATGCATCCGCATGATGTTGCCGACATGCTCGGTGCTCGCGGTGTTTGCGTTCGCGCCGGCAATCATTGCGCAGCACCACTTGTCGAGAAGCTTTCGACGACGGGAACACTGCGTGCAAGTTTGGCGATATACACCGACGAACGTGATATTGAAGCGCTTGTGAGTAATTTGAAGGAGATTGTTAAAAAGGCGAAAGCGTAACTATGCTTCTCGAATACGAAAATCTTCTTGCGCTTGCGAACCGGCAGAGTCGTCGAGGTCCGATGGTCGATTCTTCGGTTTCAGCGACTGCGGTAAACGCGTCGTGTGGCGATGAATGCACCGTTTGGCTGAAGGTCGTCGATGGTGCGATCGCTGATGTTACATTCGATGCGAAAGGTTGTGTCATCAGCCGAGCATCAGCCGCGGCGATTGCTGATGCGGTTATTGGTCCTATTGGTCAAATAGGACTTACGAATGGGAATAGCATCCGATCACTTCTTGGCGTTGCCGTTAGTCCACTTCGCGAGCGTTGTTTGACGACACCGTTGAAGGCGTTGCAAGATGCCATTTCCAAGCTATGAGCCTTGTTGTTGAGCATCTTTCAATTTTGCGAAACGGGAAAGAAATTCTTTCCGATATTTCTTTTGTTTGCGCTCCTGGTGAACTCGTCGTGATTCGTGGAAAGAATGGAGCAGGGAAGAGCTCGCTGTTTTCTGCGTTGATGGCGTTGTCTGGTGTTGAGATTGTTTCGGGGGATTTCAAAATCGATGACGTATCCTATCGGTCTCATAAGACGTATGAAATCGCTCGCGCCGGACTGTTCCTTGCACACCAAGAACCACCAGCCATCGACGGCGTGTCTCTCGGCGTCGTTGCTCGTGCCGCACTCGAAACCATGTGCGGAGTTACCGAAGTCCCCGAGGCACAGCGTCGCATTCGTGAAACCCTCGCCGAACTAGGATTGCCCGAAGACTTCGCACATAAGACGCTTCACTCTTCGATGTCGGGTGGCGAGAAGAAGCGCGCCGAACTTTTTCAACTTGTGCTTTTAAAACCAAAATTCGCCTTGCTCGACGAAATCGACTCCGGTCTCGATTCCGCCTCCTGCGCAATCGCCGCATCCGCAATCGCGAAGCTCCGATCATCTGGAACCGGCTTCGTCGTCGTTACGCATTCTGATGCGTTTGCGGATGCATTGAAACCAGAGCGGATTTTGGAGCTGTAAAATTTGTGAAGTTTCGATGAGGTTAGCACTCTTGGCAAGAGACTGCTAAGTTGGTATTATTGTTTTACTATGTCTGATATCCAATCCAACTACCTTATCCCTTCCGTGATCGAGAAAACGGCGAATGGTGAACGGTCGTATGATATCTATTCTCGTTTGCTCAAAGATCGGATCGTCTTTCTTGGAACGGAGATTGACGACGGTGTAGCAAACGCCGTTATTGCGCAGCTTTTATTCCTGGAAAGCCAGGATAAGGAGAAGGAGATTACGCTCTACATTAACTCTCCAGGAGGGTCGGTGACGGCGGGTTTGGCGATTTACGACACCATGCAATACATTCAGCCGAAGGTTTCGACGATCTGTATCGGTATGGCGGCGAGCATGGGCGCTGTGCTGTTGGCCGCTGGAGCCCCTGGGAAGCGTTTTGCGCTCCCAAATGCTGAAGTGATGATTCATCAGGTGCTTGGCGGCGTGAAGGGCCAGGCAACGGATATCAAGATCCATGCCGATCGTATTTTGGCGGTTCGCGACAGTTTGAACGAAATTCTCTCAAAACACACGGGAAAACCAATGAAAGTCGTCGCGGAAGATACCGAACGCGATAACTTCATGACTGCGAAAGAGGCCCAAAAATATGGGCTTATTGACAAGGTCATCGCCTAAAAGGTACAAATTCACTTCCTCTCACCCTTTCTCCTGCGGTCACGACAAGCATGGGGATACAAGATCTTTGAGCACTTTGGCTTCGGCTGAACTGTTTCAATACTTTTATCTTCTTGACCGCAGAATAAAGTGTGGGAGGATTTTAGTTATAAATAAAATCCTCCTATCAGTGTAAAAGCTACTGCGCGATCACTTCATCCGTTGGCTCGGCGACGCTGGTGGCTTTGCCGACTAAGCACGTTTCTGGGAGCGGGCGGTAGGTTGAGAGATAGTTTGTGGTTTTCGACGTTCCGTCGCCGTATGTGACGGTGTAGTCAAACGTGGCGACGGCGCCGGGGAAGCCGTGTTGGCATTGTTCAACGCCTGGAGCGAGGGTGTCGGTTTCTTTAATAACTTTTGTTCCCATTGGTGAGCGAGAAAGTACGGTTGGGGGAGTGTAGCTTCCGGAGCGACCGTCTTTTGTTCCCCAGAACGTAAACGTAACTTCTCCTTTTTCGCTGTCAGCATTTGTGGCGAGTAGCACGTACGTCGGCATGTCGTTTCTAAATTTGAAGTCTGGTGCCGGATCGTAAATCGTCGCATCGGTTCCTGGATTGCCGTTCGATGGATCGTTATAGTACGACACTGCAAGAGAGTGGTTTCGGCGTTCAACAACCTCAAGTCCAGCGTGCATAACGGCGCGGAAGGTTGTGGTACCAATCTGGCACAAGCCGCCGGCGACTTCCGGTTTAATTTCATCGCCCTTAATGACGAGCTCAGGGAAATAGCCGTCTTCAATAGTGAATGGTCGCAGCTGCGAGAGGAGTGACACGGTTTCGCCCGGAGCGATAAGGAGACCGTTTAACTTTTCTGCGCCGTGTTTAATGTTTGCTCGACGATTTGCCGTTGATGTTGTGTACGTCGTGGTTGCCTCGCCAATAATCTCCGAGATGCCGAGCGTGTTTACATTTTCCGTCGTAACGCTCGCAATATCGACTCGTGTCGGAATCGAAATGCTCTCGTTTGCTCCAAGTCCAGCCACGAATGCTGCAAAGAATGCGTCGTCGTCAACGACGGTACCGTCTTTGCTCCCTTGGAACTCGCTAACCTTCCCTCCGTCGATGGTGAAGCGAGCATTTTTTGCGCTGATGTCGATCGCGGTGTGGAGTTCGGTGAGGAAATCAACCATTTTTTCTGGTTCAAGATCGACAACAGGTCCGTGCTCAATGTTTTGCATTGGTAAAATCCAGTCGGCAATTGTCTTCTGACTGACTGTCCATGTCTCGCTTTCCCCAGACACATTTGTTCCAGTAATTGTGTACGGTGCCGCAAGAATGGCTGCGTTTGCTTTTGGAATAAGCGCCTCGGCATCTGTTGTTGTCATGAAGGGCGTTACGGGCATCGTTGCGATGGCAATTGATTGGAGTTTGAGGTCTTTTGCGTCAGTGGCGATTGATGCCATTGCAGGATCGAGATTGAGTGTTTGACCGTTTGTGCCTTCAGCAATAGTGATAACAGGATCCATTCCACGAGGAAATGATACGGAAAAATCGGTTGGTGTTGCGGCAATTTGCGCTGTTGGGAATGCCGCAAGAAGCGCTTCGCCCAGACGATCGGTATTGACGGTAACGTGTGCGGTATAGGATTTGCTTCCAAGAATTTCGTAATACAGCGTGAAAATGCTATCAACAAACGCGTTTTGACTGTGGCCGGTGGCTAGCGCCTCTTGCGCTGCGGCGTTTGGGTCCCAATCAAGAAGGTTGTATGCAACGTCGCTTCCATTTGACGCAAAAAGATCGATTTTTTGTGTTTCGTCGCCAACAGTTACCGGAAGCCCGGCGCTGATCATGGCGTCATAGGCGCGCTGGAGTGTTGAGGTTGCGGCAAGCGCATCCATGCCGGAAAGGTCGATGCCGGCAACTCGAACGTGTGCGACAACGCGATTGGTGAATGCGGTGTGGGCGTTTATAGCAAATGCGGCCGTGGTAAGCGTTCCCGCAAGAAGAATAACGAGGGCAATCAAGAGCGCTGCGTGGACTTTTTTCATACAATCAATTCATTGCGGACTGGGAGGTGAACGTCTCCACGAGCTTTGTTGAGGGTAATGGTGAGAATGCCGTTTTTTAAACTTGCATCAGCGTCGTCTGGAGTAATGCGGCAAGGAAGAATGATAGAACGCGAGAACGCGCCCCAAAAACATTCTTCGTAATGCACGGTTGCGTTGAGGGGGAGTTTTGCTATGGCACGTTCGCCGCGAATCGTGACCATGTCCTCGTTGATGGTGATGTGAAGATCGTCTTCAGAAACGCCTGCAATTGCCGAGCGAATCATGACGCGATCCGGTGTTTCAATCACATCGACAGCTAGTTGACCTTCGGTGCGCGCGAAATCAAATTCATCACGCACGCCAGCGGTATCGCGCTTCTTCGAAAACATATTGCTTCTATTGTACGTCATTGCGATCTTCATGTCTCTTCATAATTATGTGGATTGTTTTTATGGTCGATGAAGAATAAAATGAGTGCATCGAATATGTTGAATACTTTCCATTTTTCTGTTGCCGGGACGCACTGTGCGAGTTGTGAGATCGTTATTGAGCGTGAGCTGAAGAAACTGCCGGGTGTGGTGAAGGTTCGTGCCTCGGCCGGGGCAAACACCGTTGAAATCGCGATGCAAGACGGGAAATCGGTCTCCGCTGAAGAATGTACAAAGGTTTTGAAACAGCATGGATATTCGTTCTCGTCGTTATCGTCCGCGCCGCGACCGTTCTCTTGGGATCGATTGATTCTTGCGGTTGTTGCGATCGACGTCATTTACTACCTTCTTACATCTACAGGAATCCTGAACTACGCTCCGGAAGAAGCAACGGGGAAGGGCTTGATCGCCGTGCTGCTTGTGGGTGTCGTCGCGTCGTTCTCGTCGTGTACTGCGGTCGTTAGTGGATTTCTCGTCGCATTATCATCGAAAGCTGCGCAATCCAACGCGGCGCAATCATTCGTAACGAAAATGCGTCCGCACTTCGCTTTTAACGTCGGTCGTCTGATCGGCTTTGCGGGCTTTGGTGCATTGGTTGGTGCTATTGGAAGCCAGCTCGCGCTTTCATCCACAATGAATGGCGTATTGATTGTGGCGATTGCGCTTTTGATGATCGGTATCGGAATAGATCTCTTGAATGTTCTTCCTGCTGGGCTCGCCATTCGTCCACCAAAGTTCTTGTCGCATCGCATTCATGCCATTGTTGAAAGTAAGAGTCCTTTTGCTCCTGCGATTCTTGGTGCGGCAACATTCTTCTTGCCATGCGGGTTTACACAGTCGATGCAGTTGTACGCGCTTTCAACAGGATCGCCGATTCAAGCAGCCTTGATTATGACCACATTCGCTATTGGCACTCTTCCTGCACTGGTCGGATTTGGTGCGGCTACATCGGCATTCCGAGGAAAAGCGCTCGAGCGTTTAACCTTTGGCGTTGGCGCGTTTGTTGTTGCGCTCGGAATTGCGAACGTTGGTAATGGCGCGACGTTGCTTGGGTGGCAAGGATTTTCGTTTGCGAGTGCAACCACAACAACTGTGGCTGCTCCTGTGCTTATTGATGGCCGCCAATTGGTGACGATGGAGGCGTCGGCGTTTGGATACAATCCTGATGTGATTACGGTTCGAAAGGGATATCCTGTGGATTGGGAAGTGTATGGCGGAAACAATCTTGGATGTGCAAGTACGCTGGTGATGAATGCGTTTAACGTTCAATCGCCAATTCATGCGGGAGACAATACCGTTGCATTTACCCCAACGAAAACAGGAACATTTCCATTCAGTTGTTCGATGGGTATGGTTCGCGGAACGATGATCGTTACCGAATAGTATGAAAACGACATTTCCAGTTTCTGGAATGCATTGCGCGTCATGTGCGGTGAATATTGCGAGTTCGTTGAAGGAAGTTTCTGGAGTGACGGATGCTGGGGTGAATTTTGCGACAGGGAAGGCAACGGTGGAATATGACGGATCAAAAGCGACGATGGCGCACTTGCATAAGGCCGTTGCCGATGCTGGGTATTCGGTGCCGGTGGAGGAGCATCATCATTTTTCCGATCTCGCAGTTGCACGACGTCGTGCGCTCTGGGCATCGGCGTTTGCTGCTCCGGTGTTGGTTCTCGCAATGATCGGTTCGTCGATTCCGGCAGCCTCCGACATCGAGGCTGTGCTCGCCACGATTGTGGTAGCTATTTTTGGCGCCTCATTCCACGCAACAACATTCAAATTGTTGAAGCGAGGCAAGGCGAATATGGATACGTTGGTGTCGCTCGGAACGGTCGCTGCGCTTGGGTTGAGTTGGTTTGAGCTTTTTCGCGGAGGTGATCTGTATTTCGAAGCCGCGTCGGTGATTACGGCGTTCATCTTGCTTGGCCGTTGGGCTGAGGCAAAGAGCCGCGGTCGAGCGAGCGAGGCGATGACGAAGCTACTGTCACTCGCACCAAAGACTGCGCATCGGGTGATCGGCGATGCCGTCGAAGAGGTTGCAGTCGATGCGCTCAAGATCGGTGACATTGTGATGGTAAAGCCAGGTGAAAAGATCCCTTTGGACGGGAAAATCATTCAAGGAACTACCACGATCGACGAATCGATGGTAACAGGGGAGAGTGTTCCGGCGCGTCGTGTTGAGGGCGATGAGGTGATTGGCGGAACAGTGAATATCGATGGCGCGTTGCGGATCTCGATCACGAAGACGTCGGATCAATCGCTCTTGGCGCAGATTGTGAAGATGGTTGAGGATGCGCAGACGAAAAAAGCGCCAATTGAGAAGCTCGCTGATCGGATTTCCGGTGTTTTTGTACCGATCGTCATCGCATTATCGATTCTCGTGCTTGTTGGCATGATGGTTTCTGGCTCGTCGATCGATGCTGCGGTGATTCGTGCAGTGTCGATTCTTGTCATCGCGTGTCCGTGTGCACTTGGTCTTGCGACGCCGATTGCTGTTTTGGTGGGAACTGGTGCTGGAGCTGAGCGTGGTGTGTTGGTGAAGGATGGAACCGCTCTTGAACATGCGTCGCGAGTGACGAGAGTGTTCTTCGATAAAACCGGAACACTGACGGAAGGAAAGCCGGTTGTTACCGATGTGTTGCCGTTCGGATCGGCGACGAAAGATGACGTGCTCGCGAAGGCCGCTGACCTTGAATCGCTGTCAGAACATCCGTTGGCTGCGGCGATCGTTCTCGCGGTTGGAGATAGGGCCAATAGGATCAATCCGACCGATGTGCTCGTCACTCCAGGTGAGGGAATTTTCGGTTCTGTAAGCGGTATCGATGTTGCTGTTGGCACAGAATCGTTCTTGCGTGGTCGAGGAATGAAACTTCCCAATCTCTCGCCAGCGTTCGCGCTTCGATCAGAAGGGAAGACGGTGGTATTTGTTGGTGCGGGCAAAGAATGTATCGGCGCGATTGCACTTCGTGATGAACCACGAGCTGGAGCAATCGAGGCGATTGCTGATCTGAAGAAGATGGGGATCGCTGCGACGATGGTCACCGGCGACCATGCAGATGCGGCGAAAGCGATTGCGAAACGCGTTGGGATTGATGATGTGGTTGCTGAGGTAAAGCCAGGGGAGAAGCGAAGTGTGGTGATGAATGTACAGGAAAAGGGGGAGGTGGTGGCATTTGTGGGGGATGGCATCAATGACGCCCCGGCCCTGTCGCAGGCGGATTTAGGGATCGCGATGGGGTCGGGGACGGATATCGCCATCGAGGCTGGGCATGTTGTGGTGCTTTCCGGCGGACCTTCTGCCTTGGGTGCGGTTGTGGATGCTTTGCGATTAACAAGGGGGACATACGCAATTATCCGTCAAAACCTTTTTTGGGCCTTTGCATACAATATTATTGGAATTCCCTTGGCGATGTTGGGCTTTTTGAGCCCGATGTTGGCAGGCGGAGCTATGGTGTTTTCCTCTATTTCCGTGGTTTTGAATGCCCTTCGGCTTCGAAAGTACGGGCGGAAGGTTGCATGAAAAGTGGATTTGTGCTATAGTATCGTCGCTAAGCATCCGTGACGTCATTACTTCTCCGTGAGGAGCAGGGAAACGGCACTGGAGAAGTAACTAAGCCATTATGGCAGACAACGCACGCGTTTTCGTCGGCGGCATCCCGTATGCAGCTACCGAAGATGAACTCAAGGCACTTTTCAGCGCAGCAGGTACAGTGGTTTCCGTTTTCCTCCCAATCGAGAAGGAAACTGGCCGCAAGCGTGGATTCGGCTTCGTCGAATTCAACACACCTGAAGAGCAGGAAAATGCAGTGAAGATGTTCGACCAGACCGATTTCGGTGGTCGCACGATCTCCGTTTCCCAGGCTCGCCCACGCGATTAATTCGCAAAGCGACTTGGTGCGGAATCCAAAAAGTCTCCTTCGGGAGACTTTTTGTTTTGGTATACTCCTTGCATGCCAAAGATTGAAACAACGTTCGACCATCAACACATTGCGAAATGGTTTTTTCTCATGCTGTTTGCCGGAGTAAGTATTTTGTTTTGGAAAGTGCTTGAACCGTTTATTATCGTGTTGCTGACGGCGGGAATCGTTGCGATTCTTGTGACGCCGCTTGAGCGTCATGTACGGCACTGGACAGGACATCCAAAGATTTCAGCGTTCATCATGATTCTCCTTGTGTTGTCGGCGGTGGTTATTCCGTTAACGACACTCATTCTTGTTGCGGCAGATCAGGCAGTTGAAATTGTGCAGGATACACTTGCAAATCCGGTATGGGTGCAGGCGTTTGATTTCCGATCGCTTCCATTGGTAAATGCGCTGCCGAGCATTCTTGTTTCGCAAATTGCGCTGATCGATCTTGGCGAAATTCTTCGGAATATCGCGCTTTGGATTGTTCATAACATCGGGACAATTTTCGCGAGTTCGGCAGACATTGTCTTTAAAACGTTTATCTTCTTTGTCTCGCTGTACTTCTTTTTAGTTGATCGCGACAAAATTAAAGCCGAGCTTATTGCGCTAAGTCCACTGCGAGTTGCGATCGATAAAAGTATTACTGATCGTTTGGTCGCGACAGTGCGCGGTGTGGTGTTCGGTTCGTTGATCGTCGCTATTGTTCAAGGAATTGTTGCCGGCATCGGCCTGACACTCTTTGGTGTTCCGGGCGCGTTAATTTGGGCTGGACTCGTCGTCATCGCGGCACAAGTTCCAATGCTCGGCACGTCGATGATTATGATTCCTGCCGTCATTTACCTTTTCTTGTCTGGACATGTCCCTCAGGCGATCGGCCTTTTGGTATGGTCGATGTGTGTTGTTGGGCTTATCGATAACTTCATTCAGCCGTTTATTGTTGGTAGCCGAACGCGAATGCACGCGTTGCTGATTTTACTCTCGATGCTCGGTGGATTGAACGCATTCGGCCCAATCGGGTTCATTCTTGGTCCGGCGATTCTTGCAGGATTTCTGGTGTTACTCGAGCTGTACAAGTCTGGAATTCTTGAGCGAGCAAAGGTGTAGAGGCTCGTGGCGATTGATGCTGTCTTTTGACGAAATTCGAATTTTTGGTACACTATCCCCGTTCAAAAGACGGCTCCATCGTCTAATGGTTAGGACACGGGCTTTTCAAGCCTGTAACCGGGGTTCGACTCCCCGTGGAGTCACCAATAAAACCCGCAGCTTCTGCTGCGGGTTTTATTGTGTGACTCCAAGGACATGCCCCGCGGCATGTCCGTCGGGGTGTCGAACGCCGGAGCGATGTTCCGCGACCACGCGGAACCGCGAGGCGGTGGCCAGGCCGAGGGGAGTGACGACGACCCGAGAGCCGAGGCCGACTCCCCGTGGAGTCACCAGAAAAACCGCCTCATAAAGAGGTGGTTTTTCTTTTGTGCCGGTAAGTACTTTAAACATATGCCGAGCGGTTGGTTGGCTAATGATGGCGCGAATGTTCACATGTTTCTGTGGGTGACATGAGAATCTGGTAGCATATTCCTCATATGTCTGTGGATCTTGTCGCGTTACTCACTGCGGCGACGTTTACCCCGTCTGAATCAAAAGCGTATCTTGCGGGCTTGGAGCTTGGGAGCGCAACGCTTTCAGAAATTGTAAAGCGGAGCGGTATTTCGAAGACATCAATCTTTGAAGCGCTCGAATCGCTGAAGACTCGAAACCTTGTGCGGACGGTGCGCAAAAAGGGGAGGGTGATTTATCGCGTCGCCGATGCCGAGCGCGTTGTTGAACTCTTGCGATCCCAGGTCGCTGAACAATCAGCAACAATCGACGACGTGGTTCGTGCGATGCCGTTATTTTCTGCGCTTCAAGGCGGAACGCACCCATCAACCATGATCCACGAGGGAATTGATGCGGTTCACGGGTACTTTGCGCATTTGGAAAAGATTCGTCCGGAGAGTTTAGATGAAATCGCAAATGGTGAAGACATTTATGCATGGATTACGCCCGAGGAACTTCGGAAAGCGCGAAGCATGTACAAGTGGCAACCGAAGCATGCTCGTGCACTCTATGTCGGGACACCGAAAAACTGGAATCCAAAATTCGCGCATCGCGTGTTAAACAAAGCGTGGGGAACGTTTCGTGGGAATTTGGCGATCTACGGAAACTTTGTGTCTGTTTTGACGTACACGAATCGGCCAATCACCATCATTATCGAAAGCAAAGCGCTTGCCGACTCGCTTCGTCTATTATTCGGAATTGCGTGGAGAGCAAGTGATGATCCGAAATAATCGCCTAAATTACCTCAGTCATCCTCGCGTATGCGGGGATTCAGTGAATTCCTAATCGCGAGCTGGTGACTCGGGTACATGTTTCTTCACTGTGCGCAAGGACGCTACGCCGTAACGCCTCGTTTCACTCGACTACGGCCGTGCCACGTCGTTCGCGAACGACGTGGCTGTGCATCCGTGCTGCTCGTTGCGAAACATGCACCGTCGTCACTGGCGCTCGCCAAGTCGGTGCCACCCGTTGATTCGTTCGTTACGCAATGAACCGTGTCTCTGCCGCCGCCCAGTTCACGTTCGCGAAGACGGCATTCACGTAATCGGCACGCTGTGCTGGCATGTAGTCAAGGAGATACGCGTGTTCCCAGACGTCGAGTGCGAAGAGAATGTCGCATCCGGCGAGATGACTGACCTCGTGGTCTGATACCCAAATATTGCGCATGGTGTTTGTGGTGCGGTCGAGCACCAAAAGTACCCACCCAATACCGCGCATCATTGCCATAGCCTTTACATCAGCTTTCCAGGTGTCGATTGATCCGTAATATCCGGCAATTGCATCGGCGAGTGGGCCAATAATCGATCCATCGCCACCAAGGCCTGCGAAGTAGATTTCGTGTAAGCGCATGCCATTCCATTCAAAAGCGTATCGACGCGTAAGTTCAGAAATCGCAGCAGCGTTCGCTTCTGAATCCTTTTTGTATTCATCAATTTTCGCCGCAACCGCATTCACGTTTTTGACGTAGCCTGCGTACAATTTGAAGTGCGCCTCCATTTGTTTTGTGGAGAGGCCTGTCATTTCTGGAAGGTTGAATGACTGTTCAATGTAAGGCATACTTCGGATCATTGATGATAGGTCCAATTGGTCCTGTTGTACCTATTCTATGCGAATACTAGCAATTGAAACAAGTTGCGATGAAACCGCGGTTGCAATTCTGAATGGAATTGACGACGTGGTTCGTGTTGAGTCGTCGCTTGTGCGTTCGCAGATTGATATTCATGCCGCATATGGCGGCGTTGTTCCGGAAGTTGCTGCGCGAGAACATTTGGAAATGATTACGTCGATGATTGCCCGATCGGTGCGGCAGGATGGCGCGGGGATTGATGCAATTGCGGTAACGGCTGGGCCGGGACTTGCTCCGGCGTTACGTGTTGGCGTTGAGGCCGCGAAAACATTGGCGTGGTCGTGGAAAAAGCCACTGGTACCTGTTTGTCATCTTGAGGGTCATATTTACGCAAACTGGATTGAGAACACTCCGGAATTTCCGGTGCTTGCGTTGATCGTTTCTGGTGGACATACCGAGCTTGTGTTGATGCGCGATCATGGAAATTTTGAGCGTCTCGGTGAAACATTGGACGACGCCGCAGGAGAGGCGTTCGATAAGGTTGCAAAGATGTTGGGCTTGCCGTATCCGGGCGGACCGGCAATTGATCGTTTGGCAGCGCAAGGAAATCCGAAGGCATTCGCATTCCCTCGACCGATGATCGATCGCGATGACGCAATGTTCAGTTTTTCTGGTCTAAAGACTGCGGTAATGTACGAGCTTCGGAGAAATGACGTGCGAATGAATGACGAATCATTTCGTGCCGATGTTGCTGCGTCGTTTCAGGAGGCGATTGTTGAGACGCTCGTCGAGAAAACCATGCGCACCGCAGGACGATGCATGCCGAAAAGCATCATTCTTGCCGGTGGTGTTGCGGCAAACGCGCTGTTGCGCGATCGATTAAAGGCGGCGGCAGAAGCGCGCGGGCTTGCAATGAGCCTTCCACCGTTTCAATATTCCCTGGATAACGCGGCAATGATTGGCGCGGCAGGATATTTTCGAGCCGTACGTGGCGTGAGCGCCGATCCATTAACGCTTCATGTCGATCCGAACATGGACATCTAACCTCCCCCCGACCCCCTCCTTCGTAAGGAGGGGGAGACTCTATGACAAAAACGCTTTCACATTCTTCGGAAGAAACTCAAGCGATTGCCGCCGAGTTGGCGCGCCATTTGGTTGGTGGTGAGTTTATTGCCCTTATTGGCGATCTTGGCGCCGGGAAAACAACGTTTACGCAGGGGCTTGCTGCGGCGATTGGATCGACAGCTCGCGTGAAATCTCCAACATACACCGTGATGAACGAGTACGTCGTATCGAGTCATCCTACGATCCGTCGAATTGTTCACTGTGATTTTTACCGATTCACAAAGGCTGAAGAGCTTGGGGCGCTCGAGCTCGACGAGTATCGCCGGCTCGATACGGTTATCGTCGCCGAATGGCCCGATGCGTTGCCGACGGTGGCATGGGAGCCGGCGTATACGGTCAGAATCGAGCATAAAGATGATCAGTCTCGGATAATTACGATCGAGGAGGGAGTGTGATAGGGTGATGTTATACTCATCGGATATCACGTCGATATTATGCGTACTGCCCGTTTTTTTGTCCCCGCAGATTGGATTGCGCAAAGTGCGCAGGCGTTTTCGATTCCTGCAGGATCGATTTATAAACAGATCGTTTCTGTGCTTCGGATGAAAATAGGGGATCACGTAAGCCTTTGTCCAAACGATGGAACGGAGATCGACTGCGAAATTACAGAAATCACCAAAGCGGCTATTCTTGGCACCATCGTAAGCTCGCGAATGGGGGAGCCGCTTCGTCCATCAATAACGGTGTGTGCCGCAATTACAAAACGCGATACGTTTGAGTGGACGTTGCAAAAATGTACCGAAATCGGCGCGACGGCGTTTATTCCGCTTATTACCGACCGCGTTATTAAAAAAACCAAAGATGTTCCTGCGCGTTGGTTGGACATTATTCGCGAGGCGAGTGAGCAGTCCGGACGTACAATGCTTCCAATTATTCACGATCCGTCGTCGTTGCAATCGGCTATTGAGCAAACAGCGAAATGCGATCGTATTGTTCTTCACGAGTCGATTGGAAAGGTTTCCGTTATGCCGAAGGTTCGCGTTATGGATCACGTTGCGTTGTTTGTTGGGCCTGAAGGTGGTTTTTCAGATGCAGAAATTACGGAATTGCAGTCAGCGGGATCGGCTATTGTTCAAATCGGTACTCTTGTTATGCGGGCCGAAACTGCAGCAACCGTTGGGACGGCGTTAGTGAAGTTTCTCGCCGCGTAACTTGACGAGGCGTAAAGCGTTGAATAAGGTCTCATGTCAGCCTGCCGTACGTTCGGCACTGACACGCGATGCTGATGTGGGGCCACGGACATGGGTTCTATTTAGCAAACGACGCGTCCACCGAATAGGTGAGACGCGTCGTTTTCTTTGTGTTACAGGCCAAGGATGCGTTTGACTTCCTCGACTGACGTAATGCCGTCGAGTGCTTTCAGGAGCCCGTCTTGCGTCATGGTGACCATACCCTGTGTTTTTCCAAGCTCGCGCATGTCGTATTCGCTGATGGTGCCCTTTTCAATAATCGTCTTTTCGAGATCTGCGGTTTTTACCAGAATTTCGTATGCGCCGACGCGGCCTTTGTATCCAGTGTTATTGCATGTATCGCAACCTTTTGGTCCGTAGAATTTCAGATTTGCCGTATCAACTTTAGTCTCGCCAGATGCTTCTGGAATTTCATCGAGATGTTTTTTTACGGTTTCGAGTGTTTCCGCATCGATCTCGACGGTCTGTTTGCATTCTTTGCAGAGCTTCCGAAGCAGACGCTGGCCCATGATGGCGTTCAAGGCTGGCGCCAGAAGGTGCGGAGCAAGGCCCATGGAGAGGAATCTCGGAATGGCGCCGGCGGCATCGTTGGTGTGGATCGTTGAGAGGAGGAGGTGGCCAGTGAGTGCGGCTTGAACGGCAATCTCGGCAGTATCGAGATCGCGGATTTCTCCAACCATCACAATATCCGGATCTTGTCGGAGAATCGATCGGAGTCCTTTTGCGAATGTGTAATCCTTGCTGTAATCGATCTGGCTTTGGTTTAAGCCTTCAACTTTGTATTCAACTGGATCTTCGAGCGTAATAATTTTAACGTCTGCAGTGTTGAGTTTTCGCAAAATTGCGTAGAGCGTTGTTGTTTTACCGCTTCCGGTCGGACCGGTGGTGATAATCATTCCGTTGGGTTTCTCGATTTCTTTTTGCAGCTTCTTTAGCGATGCTGGACGGAATCCAAGCGCCTCGAACTCGACGGAAATTGCGTCAGGATTCAGCAAACGCATCACAACCGATTCTCCGAACGATGTTGGGATCGTTGAAACGCGAACATCGATTTCGTTATTCTTTTGGTAAATCGTGAACCGTCCGTCTTGCGCTTGGTCGTTCACGTTGATTTTTAAGCTTGAAATGAGCTTAATGCGGCCAATAATTTTCTTCCATTGTTCTGGTGCGAGTTTTGCGACGTCTTGAAGAATGCCGTCCACGCGGAAGCGCACAGCGATGCCTTTTTCTTCTGCCTCAATGTGAATGTCGGAGGAACCGAGTTTGAGTGATGCGGCAATAACAACGGTAATGACGTCGGTGACGTTTGAATGCTCCAACACGCCAGCGATCGACGAGAAGTCTGTCATTTGCGCCTGAAATTTTACAATCTCGTCCTCAGTAATTTGGACGCCTTTTACGATTGGTTTTATTTTTGGCAGCGCGTCATACATTTTTAAGCCTTGCGAGAGGCTTTCTTCGCTCATGATGTAGACGACCGTGTTTGTTTTGTGTCGTTCACCGAGTTCGAATGCGAGTTCTTTTACTCGCGGATCTTCTGGTTGCGTTGAGCCGATCCGAAGTTCTGGGCCGGTGAATAAAAACGCGACTGTTTTAATTTGTTTTGCTTGCTCTTCGGGAATAAGAACGAGCGCATCGGGACTAATTGGGAAGCCTTTTAAGGATATGTATGGAACGCTTTTTGTTTTGGCGGCTCGTTCAACTTCCGTTTCTCTCTCGCGTAACGAAATAGACTGCATTTTTTCCGTGAGCTTCGTTGATGTTTCGTTATCACCAATAACAATCGACGCCTTTGCCGTTGGCGGGGGAGTTGGAGGGAGCGTGGTGTCCGATGCACGTGATTCGGTTGGCGTTGGCGCGGCCGTAACAGGAGCCGGTGTGCTATCGGCAGGTTTCTTTTTTAAGAGATCGGCGATGGATGGAAGGTTTCCTGGCATGGATTATCGCGAAAACACACGACGAGTATGGTGGTGAAACCGTGATGAAAATGGTGCACGATCAAGATATTCCGCGAGCAACGTCCATACGGCATAGGTGAACGTGGTCACGAATCCTGCCATACATACCGTGAAGACTGTTGCGGCAAATGTTCCAACAAGCGCAACGCCGATCATGATTCCTAATGATGTCTGTGAGAGCGCTTCAGCGAAAAGGAATCCTGTTGGTAGAGCAATGACGGTGAGTCCGAAAAAGAATGCAATGGTGAACGCAAGATTTGCGGCAAATACAAGGAGTGCCACTTCGCATGCAACGAGTGGATGGCGGAAGAATCGCTCGATGCCCTCCTGTATGCCGTCAAGAATTGTTGTACGTTCCTCTCCAACGGCAATAACAGTGAGCATTGCGATAACATTTAATACAAATGCGATGAATAGTACGGCGGCGGCAAGTAAAATGCCGAGTGCTCCTCCCGCGGGAACGGACGTTGGTAAATTTCGTAGCAAAAATCCGCCACCGCCCAGCACAATAAAGATGACAACGTGAAAGAGAAGATCAACACCAAGAATGCGGAGAAAATGGTGGTGATGCAGTGCGCGCAACAGTTCTCGTTCGGTGAGTTTCTTTTTTCGGTGGACTGAGCGATGCATTGCAACAAGAAGTAGCTGTTGACAGAGCGCAATAAGAAACGCGCTTCCCGCGAGAATTGCCCAAATGCCAAGCGTGACTGCAATGATGTGTGATGTTCCGGACGCGAAAACAATACCAACGTAGCCGCGAATAAACATCGCAATATTACCGCTCACAGCATTCATCACGTCAACTCCAGGGGTGAGCGCAATTTCTGCTTGTTGCAAGACGTCGTTTACAATCACGCCAGTGCCAGCCAATCCAGCAAGCACCGCAAATGGCCAGAGCTCTTTATGCGACCATGCGGTTTGCAAGGCACGCCAAAGCATTGGCCGATAAATTGGACTTTCACTTTTCATTTTCATACTCCTCCGAGAATGCTCAAAGTATACCACTCAAAATGCAAACGACCCCGGCTCTCGGTGAGAGCTCAGGGTCGTGAGGCGCGTGGTGCGCTGCGTTCACTGCGCGAGGAAGAATCCAAGCGCTTCGTTCAGATCGGTCGCCACGCACCGCCGGCTGTCGGCGAGCATGTACCTGATCTCGTACGGCGGCGTATGCACGCCGACCATCAGGACGAACTTGCAACCAAGTTGTAGCGGAACGATGCCGTCCATCTCGAAGATGTCGCCGATCACCGTGACCTTAGACGGATCCCGAATTCCAACCCGATCGAACTGTTCCTGCAGCCGAGCGATGTAGTGCGGCCGACGGAGCTGCACGTCGCGAGCGAGTCCGGGGATTCGCGTTGTTTTCGGGATGTTCGTGATGGGGACTCGGCTAAGCAACTCATCGCCGACCACGTACTTCTTGGCACCTCCCACAAGGGTCACACGGGAGAGATCGAAGTTCGGGATCGTCCGGAGCTTTTTCTCGACCGCGTCTGCAGCGCTGTTCGTCACGATGGCGACGTGTGCTTCCTCGCAGAATGCGGCGAGGACGTCGGGGAACTCGGGCCGAAGCGCGATGTCGCTTTTTTGGTAGTGATCGTGATAGCGTTCGCCGACGACGTGCATCATTCCCTCGAGGCGATCGCCCGAGATGCCGAAGCTCTCGAGCACCTTCCGAGCGACGTGGCTGCTCCGAAGATACGGATCGAGCGTTCCAGGGCAGACGGCGACGCCGTCAATAATCCAGTCGTACGCTTCGGGCGTTTTGAGAATCTCTCGTTGGTGATGTTCATACAGGCCGCGTACGGTCTCCGGTCCGCGGCCAGCGACCTCGGAGAGCGTGTTGATCACGGCGGAGACGAATCCCTTGCCTTCTTTCTCGACGAGGGTGCATGTGCCGTCGAAGTCGAAGACGACGAGGCGATCGAAGGGGTCGCTCATGGTGTAGCTCGGGGTGCGGGTTTTGTGCCGAAACGGCATGAAAAACGTAGCATATTTTTTGGCCAAGGTCAAACAAAAAACCACGATCGTGATGACCGTGGCTTTTGTGTTTTAGCCCTGAACTGGGAGTGGCACGAGCGTCTCTGACTTCACTGCTGGGCCAATGAGAGCAATGAATTCTTCTTTCTCGATGGTTTCTTTTTCGAGCAAGTGTTTCACGATAGCGTCCATTTGTGCGCGCTGCTTGCGAATAATTCCGCGGGCAGTTTCTTTTGCAGCATTGAGAAGTACGTTGATTTCGTCGTCGATGCGTTCTGCAACTTTTTCCGAATATCCACGCTGTTCGTTCATTTGCTTGCCCAAGAACACCATTTCATCTTGTCCGCCGTACGTACGAGGGCCAAGCGCGTCGCTCATGCCGTACTGCGTGACGAGTTCACGGGCGAGCTGTGTTGCGCGTTGAAGGTCGTTGCTTGCGCCTGTTGTGAGATCGCCGAAGATTTCTTGTTCGGCAACGTAGCCACCGAGCATCATCGCGAGCTCGTCGATGAATTCACGACGAGAATGCATTTTCTTGTCTTCATCCGGAATGCTCATGGTGTATCCGGCAGCGCGACCGCGAGAGATGATGGAAACCTTGTGGACGTCGTCGCAGTGCGGGAGCATATGGCCAACAATGGCATGGCCAGATTCGTGATACGCCGTAATGCTTCGCTCAATAGGGGAGAGCATGTGGCTCTTGCGTTCTGGTCCGAGGAGTACTTTTTCGATGCTGTCGAGTAAATCCTCTTGCATGATGGTTTTGCGGTTGCGACGTGCAGCGAAAATTGCAGCTTCGTTCATGATATTCATGAGGTCGGCGCCAGAAAGTCCGGTGGTGCGTTCTGCGACGCGCTTCAAGTCCGCATTCGCATCAAGCGGCTTGCCTTCGGCGTGGATTTTGAGAATCGCCTCACGATCCTTCAGGTCTGGGCGATCGAGAGTAACGCGACGATCGAAGCGTCCTGGGCGGAGCAACGCGGAGTCGAGAACGTCTGGACGGTTCGTTGCGGCAATAACGATAACACCAAGGTTTGGCTCAAAGCCGTCCATTTCCACGAGAATTTGGTTGAGTGTTTGTTCGCGTTCGTCATGTCCGCCACCAAGGCCGGCACCGCGCTGACGACCAACCGCATCGATTTCGTCGATGAACACAATACATGGAGCCGCTTTCTTTGCCTTTGCGAACAAGTCTCGCACGCGGCTCGCACCAACACCGACAAACATTTCCACGAATTCCGATCCAGAGATATGGAAGAATGGAACTTCAGCTTCACCGGCAACAGCGCGAGCAATAAGCGTTTTACCGGTTCCTGGAGGACCCATGAGCAACACGCCTTTTGGAATCTTTGCGCCAAGATCGGCAAACTTTTTTGGTGTTTTCAGGAATTCGACAATCTCGGAAAGTTCTTCTTTTGCTTCAGGGTTTCCAGCAACGTCGGCAAAAGTGAGGCGATTTTTTCCTTTGGTGACTTCGCGTGCACCGCTTTGGCCAAACGTCATTGCTTTACTATTTGCACCTTGCATTTGGCGGAGGAGGAACCACAACACCACGGAAAGAACGATCACGATTGCTGCTGTTGGCAACACGTTTCGTGCAAAGGTGATTGCTGCGCTTGGTTCATCAATTTGAACGGTGAGGCCGGAACGAATGTCTGGGCTAACGTTGTCGCTGTCTAAGAGATCGTTGAATGACTGGCCAGGTTCTTTGCGGGCAACGAATGAGACATTGTTTGCTCCAACAGCGGTAACCGTATCTTCAACAACGGTGACTTTTGTGACTTCTTTGCTTTCGATTTTATCCATGAGCGTTGAGATGCTCACCGATTCAGTTTTTGTTTGTGACGGGATGGTTGCGTTGGCGAAAATGACGCCGAGAACGACGAGAACAAGGAGAAAAGCGATGGCGTTTTTTGAGAGCGGTTTCATAGGAAAAATGATGCATCAATTCTGAAAGATTGTGCCAGAAAAATCGTCAAAATGCAAACGGGCCACCCATGGCGTTGGGCGGCCCTGTTCGTTCGATTACTCCTCACTCGGCGTTGATTCGTAGAGCATTGCAAGAATCCGCGACCCAAGCGGGTCTACTGTTTGTTCCCGTAGACGGATTTTGAGCAAGCGTTCGTGGATGCAATGCTCAAGGACTCTGTGATGCATGAGCCAGTAGAGCGCGCTTCGGAAGCGTGTGAAGCCTTCATTGCCTGATTCGCCTTTGTTGTGCCGGACAGATTCTGCGAGCTCACGTTCTCGAATTGGCGTTTCACACCTTTTGAGAATCCGTAGCGCGAGAGCGACGTCTGCACTAATCCGCGCATGACGTATGTGCATGTGCTGTACCAAGAGATCTTCGAGTGCGTCTGCGGGCATGGTTGCCTCCGGGTACAAGTGTATCTTGTGAATTACGCGTATAAAAAAACCGCCAGAGTTGGCGGTTTTTTTAGAACTCAGCGAATGATTACGCTTTGCTCTCTGTTTTTTCTGCCTTTGCTGCACCTTCTTCCTTGAGGGAAAGGCCGAGGCGATGTTCATCTGGTTCAACAGACACGATACGGAACTTCATGACGTCGCCTGGTTTTGCCAACTTTGTTGGGTCTTCCACGGCTTTGTCGGAAAGTTCGGAAACGTGAGCAAGACCTTGGATATCGGCGTCGAGTTCAACGAAGAATCCGAATGGGTTTACTTTGATGATTTTTCCTTCAACCCAGCTACCAACCTTGTAGCGCTTTGCAACGGTCTTCCAAGGATCTTCCGTAAGCTTCTTGATGGACAAGAAGATTTTGCTTCCTTCAATACCGATGATTTCTGCGCGAACGTTGTCGTTCATCTTGAGGACATCGCGTGGGTGGTCGATTCGCTGCCATGCAATTTCCGAGATATGAACCAAGCCTTCAAGCGGTGTGGTGCTTCCGGTTGGGAAGAACTTCACGAATGCGCCGAAGTCTGCAACCGCAGAGACGTCGCCGGCAACGATGTCGCCAACGCGGCATTGCGCAATGATGTTCTTCTGCTCTTCCTCCCACACTGCCTTTTCAGACACGATGAGCTTGCCGTCGTCCTCATGGACGTCCAATACGCGAACGCGCATGGTTTCGCCAATAAAGCTGCGGAGCTTCTCGAAGATTTTCTGCTTATCGCCGCCTGCAACACGTGGGTAGTGTTCTGGAGCAAGCTGTGACACTGGCAAGAATCCTTGCACGTGGTTCACGCGAACGATGAGTCCGCCCTTGTTTGCGTCCAATACCTTTACTGGAATTGGTTCGCCAGAGGTTGAGAGCTCGCTCAAATCCTTCCATGCGCGCTGCTGACCAGCGTAACGGAATGAGAGTTCGACTTCACCATTCTCGTTTTCCATGTCGACCACTGTTGCCTCAACTTCGTCGCCGTCTTTGAGGTTCTTGTAAGCTTCGGCTTCTGCGTAGAGCTCACGGCCGCGCACGACACCGGTGGTAAGTCCAAGGATGTCGATGCGAATTTCGCGTCCCTTTGTGGAGAGCACTTTGCCCTTAATGGTGTCGCCAACCTTTGGAATAACGAACAGCCCCTCTTCCTTCAAGAGCTCGTCGAGCTTGCTTGATGTTGCTACCGCTACCTTTTTCGCTTCTTTCATAAAGAAAATATCCTGATCGAGCTACGGGCCAAATAGCCGGTAGGCGCTCAGGGGCTAAGAATGAAGAAGTGGCAAAAGAGTACAGGACTTTGCGAAAATCAGCAAGTTTTGTGTCGTGGGCAAAGGGAATCCGATTGTGATATACATAACATAAGAATCATCTTACCCAATGTCCTATGATTGTTGGAGAATTGATGAAGACCGATGTGGTTACGGTATCGCCGTCGCTCAGTTGGCGGGAAGCCGCCGAACTCCTCCTGGCTCGTGGCATTTCTGCTGCGCCGGTGGTAGACGATTCCGGTCATTTAGTGGGAATTTTGAGTGAGAAAGATCTGTTCCGTGGGCTGTTCCCGAGTTTTAAGGATTGGGTGCAGTCCCCGGAGAATTACCTCGATTTTGATGTAATGGAGCACCATGCGGCAGACGCGATGGGGAAGAAAGTAGTAGACGTGATGAGCACACGAGTAATTACTGCAGAGCCGCACACGCCGATTCTCAAAGTTGGCGCACTTATGGTGTCATCTGGGATTCATCACATTCCCGTCGTTGAGCACGATGTTCTTGTCGGTATCGTCGGCCGTGGCGACATGTATCGCGCGATTATGAAACAGTACTTTGGGATGGGGAAATCGGATGCGACATAGCGAGAGTATTTTGATACGATGGGAACAATCCCCGGTGACTGTTGTTTATACCCGTAGCCTTGAGGCGTGGAGGGATCGTCCATGTGGTCTGCGTAGCATATTTCTTTATGCTTGATACACAGGATATTCAGGTACTGCGTGAGATGTTCGCGGAGAATAATGTGATTCTTGAGGATAGGATAATGGGTCGAGTGGAGACGCTGCTCCAAAAAGAGCTTCGCTCTGTCCGCAACGACATCATCGAAGTGATCAATGACGGCGTGTTGCCGCAAATCGATCGGTTGAACATCCGCGTCACACGATTAGAACGAATGCAGCGGCAGGGGTCGTACTAGTCTCTGAGCATTGAAGACCCACCCAGCGCAACGGGGTGGGTCTTCGCGTTTACAGAAATACAACTGAACTGATCTTTGGAGTGGGTTGTGACGAGGTGGTGAAAGCTCTCCCTTTTTTAAGGGGGAGTTGGAGGGGGGTCTAATTTTTTGGCATCATCGGCGAGCTTGGGGGTACTCAATTTCAAATGGGGTGCTTTGCTAACGCAACCGAGTTGCATTTAGAAAACGCTGGTCGATTGCAGAGATCTGCGAGGTCGGCGATAGCGTCGCCTACGATCGGCGATTGCGCATTTTCGAAATCGATCTCGCTTTTTCTCGATTTAGGATCAGATCGCTTTCTGCAGATCAGTTTTAAAACCTCAAAAAACGAGGGTATCGTTTTCCATCGCAGCACCTCGTACTCCCGTTCGTTTCATTTCGCCACAACGCCTCCAAAGAATCAGTCCAGACTCCGTGTTCTCCACAGTAGTTCTGCCTTTTTTATTGCGATGTCGTTACACTACAGCCACTATGGCACATCCAAATGAAGAAATGATCCAGGATTTCCGGAAGGCGGTGGCGCAACTTGTTCCATTAACGCCAAAAACAATACGTGACGAAGCGATGCAACTTGCCGACGATTTGGCGGAGAATGAATCTTCAACTGCCGAGCAGATTCGTCAGGCATTAGTGTATGTTGGAAAGAAAGAGTTTCCGTATCGCAAGGCGTATCAGGAGTTGTGCGCCGGTGACGAGGAAGCGCGATTGCAAGAGCTTGTCCTTGGAAAACTCGATGAATCTGTAAAGGTAAAGATGGAACCGGTCGTAAAATACGGCGTGCACATTTTAGATTTTGTGAAGAGCTCGCAATTTGAAGCGTTGCTCTCTGACGACGACCGTTCGCAGGTTGATCGTGAGATTCATGCTGCACACGATGTACTCGATAGACAATGCGATGAACGTGCTGCGGCTCGACGGGGAACATACGATGAATTAGTCGCACGATGGACGGCAACGCAAGAGCATATTCAGCAAATGATTGAAGTGTTGCGCGGCATGGCGGATCGCGACCCGGAATATCGCGATGATATTTTGGCTCGCGTGCAGCAATTCGAGAATGGATGGTCGATGGTGGAAGTCGATCCAACAGTCGATGACGTTCAGAAAGAAATTACCTATTGGACCGGTGTACTGAGTGAGGACGACGAAGATAGCGCGACGGAATAAGATATGTTACCGTAGTCCCGAATTCGAGCCGATTATGAATATTACCTGGAATGGTGCGGGAAGCATTGTGCTCACGGCAAAGCCTGGTCAAACAGAAGTGTCATTGGTGACGAATCCGTTTTTTGCGGAAGGTGCAATGAAGTTTCCAAAGCAGATTGAAGCATCGATGATTGTTCGAACGCACCTTGATGATTCAACTGGAAACACTGATGCGATTATCATCGAACACGATGGCGGCAAAACGCCATTCGTCGTCGATCACGCCGGCGAGTATGAGGTTCGCGGATTGTTCGCGACGGGAATCTCTGCGCCAAAAAAAGACGGCACACCGCACACTATCTATCGTTTCGATGTTGAAGGAATGCATATTGGTTTTCTGGGCGCCATCGATCGCGCGTTGACGACAAAAGAACAGGAGACGCTTGGCGCTGTGGATATTTTGTTGGTTCCAGCAGGCGGAGGGAGCGTGCTTGGTGCGTCAGCTGCGGCGGAGCTCGTGACGCAAATCGAACCGCGCGTGGTTATTCCAATATATGTGAACGCATTTGAGGGTGATGGTTTTGCGGAAAGCGCTGCATTCATTCGTGAAATTGGCGCGCCAGCAGAAACGGTAAGCAAATATAAAATTATTCGTTCAGGCCTTCCGGAAGAAGACATGGCTGTTGTGGTGCTGACGCGAGGGTAACGTATGGAGACGCCGCGCATCGTCATTCCAAAACGACGATTCCTTGCCGGGAAAAAGGCGTGGACCATTGTGGCGATTGCGGCCGTGCTACTCCTTGGTGCAGTGATACAAATACGAATGACATGGACTCGTGAGCGAACGCGTGGAATTACTGCCGACGCCGTTGACTTCTTGCACGCGGTTCAGACAGGTGTGAGTTCCGTTATTCCTCCGGCAAGTGCATTTCCACCAATCTCAAATTAAATTGTATGGCAAAAGCAAACGAATCCGTTGAAGTCCTTCCAGAAGATCCAGGTCTTGTGCCGGTCGGCGGACTCATTCAGCAGAGCATCACCGAAGAAATGCGACATGCGTACTTGGACTACGCGATGTCGGTTATTGTGGCTCGCGCATTGCCAGACGTTCGTGACGGCATGAAACCGGTGCACCGTCGTATTTTGTACGCGATGTGGGACATCGGCCTTCGTGCAAATGCAAAGTTCCGAAAGTCTGCAACCATCGTCGGAGAAGTGCTTGGTAAATATCACCCACACGGCGATATTTCCGTGTATGACTCCATGGTGCGTATGGCGCAGGACTTCTCGTTCCGTTACCCGCTCGTAACGGGACAGGGAAACTTCGGTTCTATGGATGGCGACGGCGCTGCTGCGTATCGTTATACCGAGGCGAAGCTTTCGCCAATTGCGGAAGAGATGCTCATCGACATTGAAAAGAACACGGTGAATTTCACGCCAAACTACGACGGTAGTCACGATGAACCAGCAGTGCTCCCAGCAAAACTCCCAAACTTGTTATTGAACGGCATGATTGGTATTGCTGTGGGTATGGCGACGAACATTCCTCCACACAATGTGAAGGAAATTAGTACCGCAATTTTGAAACTCATCGACAATCCAGACACGTCTATCGATGAGATTGTTGAGGTGATGCCTGGTCCAGATTTTCCAACGGGCGGTATTGTGTACGGTGCGAATGATTTACGTGCAGCATATGCAACGGGTCGTGGGGGAGTGGTGGTGAGAGCGAAGGTCGATATTGTTGAAGGTAAGAAGGATGCGTCGTCGATTATTGTTTCGGAAATTCCATATTTGGTGAACAAGAGCACGCTTATTGAAAAAATCGCCGATCTTGTACGCGAGAAGAAACTCGAGGGTATTCGCGACATTCGCGATGAGTCGAACAAGGAAGGTGTTCGTATTGTTATCGAGTTGAAGAAAGACGCATACCCACGAAAAGTGTTGAACCGGTTGTATCAGGCAACGCAGCTGCAGACCACCTTCCATTACAACATGCTCGCGCTCGTTGATGGTATTCAGCCTCGCGTGTTAAACGTGAAGCAAATTTTGGAAGAGCACATTAAACATCGCAAAGAGGTGGTGAAGCGTCGCACGGAATACGACTTGGCGCGCATCGACGACCGTTTGCATATTTTGGACGGCTTGCGTATTGCGCTTGCAAACATCGACAAAGTGATCGCGACCATCAAGAAGTCGAAGGACAAAGATGAAGCACGGTTGAATTTGATGAAGCAGTTCTCGATGAGCGAGCGCCAGGCGATTGCCATTTTGGAAATGCGCCTGCAGGCATTGGCGAACCTTGAACAATTGCGTATTGAGCAGGAATACGCCGAGAAGATGAAGATCAAGGAAGCGCTTGAGGCGATTTTGAAGAGCGAAAAGAAGTTGCTTGCTGTGTTGCGCGAAGAGCTTGTGCAGCTTGCAGAAAAGTTTGGCGATGATCGTCGAACCAAGATCGTGAAGGCTGGCGTGAAAGAGTTCTCAATGGAAGACATTATTGCTGACGTCCCGGCGGTTGTCATGATGACAAAGGATGGCTACATTAAACGCTTGGCGCCAGATACATTCACGCAGCAAGGTCGCGGCGGAAAGGGTGTTATTGGACTCACGACGAAGGAAGAAGACGCGGTTGAGGCAATCTACTCTGCGACAACGCATGATGACATGATGTTCTTTACGTCACGTGGTCGAGTGTTCCGTTTGAAGGCATACGAAATTCCGGAAGCATCGCGCACAGCAAAAGGTCAGGCAATCGTGAACTTCCTTGAACTTGGTCCTGGCGAAAAAGTCTCATCGGTGCTTGTTGGAAACCTCAAGAAGCAACTCGGCGCAAAATTCATCATGATGGTGACGAATCGCGGAACCATCAAGAAGACGAAGCTTGAAGACTTTGAAAATGTCCGCAAGTCCGGGTTGATTGCAATCAAGTTGAACGACGGCGACAACTTACAGTGGGTGCGAACATCGACCGGAAAAGACCAGGTGATGCTGGCAACAATGAACGGTATGTCGATTCGGTTTAACGAAGACGACGTTCGTGCGATGGGTCGCGTTGCTGCTGGTGTTCGAGGTATGAAGCTCAAGGGCGACGATGAAATTATCGGCATGGAAGTGATTTCTGCTGAAGCGCAGAAAGAGGGCCGACAACTCCTGACCATCATGGGAAGCGGTTACGGCAAGCGAACAGATATTGAAGAATATGGCATTCAAGGCCGTGGAGGCTCTGGAATCAAGACTGCACAGATCACGGCAAAAACAGGAAAACTCGTGTGCGCGTATGTGACGGGAATGGAAGATACTCGCGACTTACTTATTATGTCGCAAGGCGGACAGATCATCCGCACATCAGTGACATCTGTTTCCGTGATTGGTCGAGCAACACAGGGCGTTCGCGTGATGCGATTCAAGCAAGCGGGCGACATGGTTGCAACAGCGACTGTTGTCGCAGGAGCTGCAGAGAAAAAAGAGGAGTAATGCTCCGTGAATAAAACACCCGCTGTTGGAAAACAGCGGGTGTTTTTCATTCGTGATAAAATGTGCGCAATATGCAGTCCAGAGATGGCTTAGAAATAGGAAGTCCGATCGATTCGCCGATCAAGGGATATTCTGACAAAAAGATTACCCCTGAGGGACGTGCTGACGTTGATCGTCAGGGAAAGAAAATTAACGAGGTTCTTGCACGTGAAACTGCGGAAGCTGTTCGGATGTTTGATGTGTTGCGAGCGCAACATCCATCGATGAACGACAGTTTTTGGCGTGAGCTGCGTTCTGCAATTGGTTCTGCAATTACCCAGCATGCCGAAGTTGATCACGCTCGTTATCTCGCGAAGCAGCAGGGAGGAACAGTGCTTGACCGAGCTCGTGTTGCAGAACGTATCGCGATTGACACTGTTCATCGATTGATCGGAAAAACACCAACGACGCGTGCGGCTGAAGAGACGGCGAAAGAGATTCGTGTTTTTGGTTTTTTAGAAAGTCTTATTGAGCAGTCGATCGTTGTTCAGCCGGAGAGTGATCGTCTTGAAAAGAATGGTGAACTCCGTCGGATACAGTCGATCCGCAAGATGATTATTGATTGCGAGCAGTCTCTTGTCGGCGACAGAAGCAACATGCGTGACGTTGTTTCTCGGCGTGAAGAAATGTGGTTCCTTCGTCGGGCACTCGGTGATACTTCAAAGACGCTTGATGTTTTGGTTGATTTTTATACGGTGCGATTAGGATGGGGGCTTTCACCAGATCGTGAGAAGGAGTTGCAAGATCGTAAGGAATTCTTAGAACAACAGCTTAGTTTTATTCGAGCGGAAATTGAGGAAGCTCGAAGGAAGGCTGAGGAAGAGTCGAAGTTGAAAGAGCCTTCGGTAAGTGTTCTCGAGCCAGCCGAACCGATACAGAAGCAGTTAAAACCAAAAATCCGTGGCGTGAGATTGGCGCAACCTGCAGAAATATCGCCAGACGACGAGCCGACACCAAGGCCGAGAAAGCCAGAGCCGCTCAAAATTGCCCTTGCTGATCGAAGCGATGATGGCGTTGTTCGCGAACAAGAGCCTCACATTCAGCATATCGTCAGTTCGGATCTTTTTACGCAAATGGAACGAGATCGTCGAAGAGCTGAATCTACGTATTCGAATGTATCCATTTCGGAACTCTGCGATCTTCGAGATGCGCTTGTTGCGATCGAGGAAGATGAACTCGACAGTGTTGCTTTAGAGTTTGAGCGCCCGGTGAATACGCTTCGCGGACCGCTGAACGACGCACGAATTGCGGAGTTTGATCGACTCTTCCAAGAACATCTCCCAGAATCAGGGGTCGATGCGCTTCGACGGTTGCTCAACGTCAAAATTCGTCTTGAGGTGACCGAAAAGCTTCTCAGGGAGCAACCGGATCGCTCGCCAGAAGAAATTTTGGGATTACGAGCAGAAGATGTTTCGCGGAGTGCGGTTGAGCGGGCGTTTGCGTCGGCAATGCAGTCGCTTGATTTTGATGTCGCACGCGACAGAAAAGAGATCGGGTCATTGCAGCGTGCTCGGGAAACGCTTCTTCAGCGTGTTGAGAAGGACGAGCGTCGTATCCTTCCAAAGGAGGGCGCAATCTCTGAACTTCCACGAAAGGTTGAGGTTCCAGAATCGTGGTTTTCGAGAACGTTACGAAGTCCTGGCGCACGAGTACGAGCATTATTTGCCGGCGCTGTCGGTTTAGGTGCGATTGGCGGTGCTGTCGCGCTGCATGAATTTGGCGAAACAGAATCTGAGCCGTCACATATTGTTGTTGGAGCACTTGAAAATACGGCTATCGAAGATACTGGTGGAGACACCAGTGCTTCTGAAAATGAAGTTGCTGAAGCTGCGGTGCAGAAGCCGTCGTCAGACTTTGTGCCACAGAAGGGTGATACGTTGTGGCGTGAGCTGAAGCGACGCATTCAGGAGAGGGGAATGCGCGCAACAGATGAGAAGATGTTCATGCTGAAGCATCTGGCAGATCAGGAAAATCCTGGCGTTGATTGGAATCATCTGGAGATTGGTACGTCGGTGCGCCTGGGCACTGTTGATTCGATGTTGGACGAAATGGAAGGAAAGCCAGTGCCGAAAACATCGGGAATCGAAGCGCAGAAGTCTGTGTCAGTATCGGCGAGCGAGCAGCTTCGAAGCGATAGTCGTTTAACTATCGATGCTTCTTCGAACGTTTTGCCGGCAATTGAAACTCCACTGATCACGACAGAAAAGGCGTATAGTGATCTGCCGCGAGTTGGACATACGGAGCACGTTCTGGCAAAGGGGGAGTGGATTTATAAAATTATTCACCTCATGTTGCGCGAGCAGGGACTGAACTGGAATGCGTCGCGCATTGCCCGATTGAAGAATATGACGCTCGAGGAAAATGGACTCACAGAGGAACAGGCGGCGCGAATTCCTGTTGGTAAAGTGCTAACGTTTACTGCGGCGGTTGAAGAAATCCAAGGAATGAAGGCGGCAAAAGAGAAGGGAAAGAAGTAAAAAGCAATGACGGCCAGGTCCCGAGGGATCCTGGCCGTCGTCGTTGTGTGCGTCGTTACCCCGCGTGGGTAATCCCGATTTCGAGCAGGACGTGCTCGATGTATCGGAGATGTGCCAGACGGTTTTCTGCATTCGTCGACCGTTGCCCGGTTTGGGCTTCCACGACGATTACGCGACCGTTCTCGGGGAGGACTTTCAGCACGGGCGCTGTTTGAAGCATCCAGGTGATCGACCGCGTGAACGCCTCGTGCGCGACGTGCGTTTCGTTGCCGTCACGTACGGAAACCATTCCTCGCGACACAAGCTCGTGGATGCAGATGGCCTCCAGGAAGCCGGTGGCTTCTTGCGACCACGTGCCGATGTTGTGCAGATTGCCCTTCCTGAGCCCGTCGCTCATTTTCCGAACACGATCTGCGGCGAGAATCGCCCAGGGCCGGAACGGATTCGCACAGATGCTCTCGAGCATCGATGCGTCGCGGTTCAGTCGGTTCGCGAACTTGCGCCGCATTCGGTCGTTGACGCCGGGAATGACGCCGGTCTGCGTCCACCACGGCTGCTTGTCGGCGATCACGCTCATGACGCGCTCGGCGAACGAGCGCACGCTTGCGATGTACGACGCCGTCGCACGTTGTGCGACGATGATCTGTTCAGTCCGACCCGTTTTTCCTTCGGCGATCGCCCTGGCTCGACGCTGGATTGCTCGCATGATCAGCACCTTGCGCCACACGTTGTAGCGGTTGGTTTTGTCGTACGGGTTTCCCATTGCCGTGAGGAACTGAGTGATCTCGCGAGCGAGCTTTCCAGTGCTTGCTTTTGCGAGAGCCTTGAGCTCCTCGACGTTCGCACGATGTTGCTCGAGCTGAACCGGCTTCCGCAGATCCGTGTAGAGCGCGTAGGCGAGCGCATCGTTGCCGAGGCTGCCGAGCGCATGCATGAACGCGATGTCACCCAGCTCGTCGTCCATTGCCTTTCGCATTGCGCGATCGGCCGCCGTGATGGTGGCGAATTCCGAGACGACGAGTTTGGGGATTCCCATTCCGAGGTACCAGGGATTCGTTTTCTCGTTTCCTCCGATCGTGCGTGCCAGGGGCTTCCCTGGGGCGAAGTACTGGAGAACGATTCCGCTCCGAACCGAGCTGTCCGTACCCTGACGAACGATCCACAGCATGTCGTTCGCGAGGGACACGCACGAATTTTCCGAGAAGCAGACGGCCCGGCCTTGAGGCACTTTGGGGTCGCCTTCCGGCTGGAGCTCACCGTTGGAGTTCACGTTCGCGACAACGGCGTAGAGCAGGGTGGGGGGAAGGGTTGCGAAGGACGGAGTCGCTTCATGGGGGTTGATCACGGGTTTTCTCGGGGAACGGGTTGCCTGTCCGGTTGAACAGGTGCAAGAGGATAGCCTCATTTCTCGCTTGACGTCAATCGGATATTTGGCTACTATTTGCGCATTCTTCAATTTCCCCTATGCCATTGCCGTCATTCCGAAGCTCACGTTCTAAGGTTCGCCGACGCCGTTCCCACCACGCTCTTAAGTCACAGCAGGTGATGGTTTGCGCAAAATGTGAGGCAATCCTTTTGCCGCACCGCGCATGTAAGAACTGCGGAGCGTACGGCGATCGCAACGTCGCAAAACAAGGAAAGGCAGAGGTAAAGAAGGCTATTGCAAAGGCCGTTAAGAAGGCTCCAGCAAAGAAGGCTGCAAAGAAAACCTCAAGCCAGCCTGGTCACGAAGGTCATAACCACGACTAAATTCTGAAACAATGCCTGCCGTTTGGCGGGCGTTGTTGTTTTCGGTATACTCTCAGCAATCTATGTCGAATCGTCATTTGGCCAGAACCATGGCTATGCAAGTTCTTTACGAGTGGGATTTTCGCGGAAAGGAAGCTGTACGGCTTCCTGAAGTTGTTGCACTTGTGCGAGAGGAATTCGCCCCAAAGTTTGATGACGGTGGATACGTTGAGCATCAGGTTGGTGAGATTATTGCCCGCGTGCCCGAGATTGATGCCATGATTAGTACGTTCATGCCGAACTGGACGGTGGATTCAATCACGATTATCGATCGAAATATTCTCCGACTTGGTGTGTATGAGCTTCGGTTCGATCAAACCATTCCTTCGAAAGTTGCAATTAACGAGGCGATCGAGCTTGGAAAGAAGTTTGGCGGGGAAGCATCAGGAAAGTTTGTGAACGGTGTGCTTGGGGCAATTCTGAAAGACATGGCAGCGAAAGGAGAAAAGAAACAGGCCGACGTAGAACGAGAGAAAAAGGCTGAAGAATCGATCAAGGAAGAATAGTATGCAGAAAGATATTGCTGCGCTCGCGAAAATGTTGAATGTTCCATTAAAGTCGGGCGGTCATCTTGAACAGGCCGTTGTGCATCGTTCGTATTTAAATGAACATCCTGATTTTCCGTTGGCACACAACGAGCGATTGGAATTCTTAGGTGATGCAGTGCTCGAGCTTGTGGTGACGGAACACTTGTACAACACGTACGAGAATCCAGAAGGCGAGCTGACTACCTGGCGGTCGTCGATTGTGAATGGCGACAGTCTTGCGGTCATTGGTCACGAAATCGGCATCGAGCCGTACCTCTATCTTTCACGCGGCGAGGAGAAGGATTCGAACTCGAAAGCGCGACGATACATTCTCGCAAACGCAATGGAGGCAATTATCGGGGCTATCTACTTAGACTTCGGATGGGATCTTTCAAAGGAGTTTATTCTTAAACATGTTGTATCGAAACTTGGCGATATCATCGCAGAGCGTTCGTACATCGATCCAAAGAGCAAGTTCCAGGAAGCTGCGCAGTCACGACTGTCGATAACGCCAAGTTACAAGGTGCTCGAGGAATCGGGTCCTGATCACCAGAAGACGTTTATCATGGGTGCATATCTTGGCAAAGATCTTGTTGCAAAGGGGGAGGGGACAAGTAAGCAAGAGGCGCAGATCGCCGCTGCGGCAAATGCACTGAAAGAGAAGGGGTGGTAAGAGCCGATATCGGAAAAGAAAAATACCTCGTCGTTTGACGGGGTATTTTTCTGGTGCACCGGGCGGGATTCGAACCCACGACCAAGTGATTAAGAGTCACCTGCTCTACCGCTGAGCTACCGATGCGAACGGCTGTATGATGCACAATTTTTTGACCATGGTCAAGAAAACAAGTACTATTGCCTCGTTCAGTGGATATGCGGGCATAGCTCAGTTGGATAGAGCATTTGGCTTCGAACCAAAGGGTCGGGGGTTCGAGTCCCTCTGCTCGCACCAGAACACGATCTCCCTTTTCGGAGGTCGTTTTCTTTTTTGGTATACTGTACGCAATATGTCCATGCTTCTTCTTGCCGGCATTGTATTAGCCGGCTTCCCATTGCTCCTCATTATCGGTTTCGCCGGATATATCTTCTTCGGGTTCGTGAATGACGATAAGGACGCTCGAGCAATCCTCAACGTTGTTCTGGCGGTTATGGGAATCGGTATCGCGCTGATTCTTACCCATTTCATTACGAGAATCATTATTGTTACGCCGTAAAGTCCCGTATAAACGTGCAAACGCCGTCTCGCCCGCAATGGGAGAGACGGCGTTTTCGTGGGCGTCAGCCGACGAGGCCTTTGAGTTGCTTCTTGGCATCTTCGATGAGCTGGTCGCGGATTTCGTTGAAGAACAGGTCGGGTCGCATCGGCTGTTTGTACGGCAGACCAGGGATCCTCGTCTTGCTTTCCCGATCTTCGGTGGCGGTGATCTCGGCGCGTACTTCGTCGACCTGATCCGCGGGCATTCCAGCCGCGCGGGCCGAGAACGCGGCCAGATCGAGTGCGGAGTCCATCGTGCGGAATTCCGCTGTTTCCGGCATGAACGCGGTTAGATCCAGCTTCTCGAGGAAGCAAACCATGGCGCTCATCTTGGTTGGCAGATGATTCGCGACGATGAGAATCTCCGGCAGGTTCCGGTCCTCGCCGTAGTAGTGTGCCGTCGCCTTGCACCAGACGGTCAGGGTGACGTTGAGACAGCTGCGCTCGAATTCGCCGTCTTCAGCGGAGACACGAAGCGCGAAGTTGCCTGCGCGGACGTTTGCGGACACCTGGCCGGCGAAGAGCTCGTTTTCGAAGACGGTGGGGAACGCATTGACGAATGAGGGCACGAGAACACCTGAGTGGGCCTCGAGGGTAGCATAGTAACTTCAGCTGCGCAAACAAAACATCGCCCTTTCGGACGATGTTTTGCGGGGAACTTATGAGGTGAGTTTGCCTTTAAGCGCGTCCTTCAATGCCTTTCCAGCCTTGAACTTTGGCACGCGGACGGCAGGAACTTGGATTTTTTCGCTAGGATTGCGTGGGTTTACTCCCATTCGTGCTGAGCGGGTTCGGGCAGAGAATGTGCCGAATCCTGCAATGGTGACTTCGTCGCCATTCATGAGAGCGGTTGTAACGATTGCCTCGAATGCTTCCACAATATCTTCAGCGGATTTCTTTGGAACATTCAGCTTTTCTGAAAGACGAAGCGCGAGTTCTGCCTTATTCATAGAGAAAGTAAGGTCAAATGAATGCGCTTATCTTAGCGGAATTTCTATGGAGCGTCAAGCGTTCGAATTATCGAGCGTATTCGGTGACGCGGGTTTCGCGAATAATCGTGACTCGAACCTCGCCAGGATAGGTGAGGTCTGCCTCGATTTTCTTTGCGATGTCGCGAGCAAGGTTATGTGCGGAGAGGTCGTCGACAACCCCAGGCTGAACAAACACCCGAACTTCGCGACCGGCTTGAATGGCATATACCTTTTCCACGCCAGGGAATCCAGACGCGGTCATCTCAAGGTCTTGCAAGCGCTGGAGGTATTCTTCAAGGCTATTGCGACGTGCACCAGGGCGTGCGCCACTCATGGCGTCAGCTGCTTTTACAATGACGCCTTCAAGCGTTCGGGGCTTGTCTTCGTGGTGGGCGATGGATTGGTATGCAAGCTCTTCAGGGAAACCAAACTTCTTCATGATGTTGTACCCAATTTGTGGGTGCGCTCCTTGCATGTCGTGGTCAACCGCTTTTCCAATGTCGTGGAAGAGCCCACCTTTTTTACAAATGAACACGTCGGCGCCAAGTTCTTCGGCCATCATGCCAGAGAGGCGAGCGACTTCAATAGAATGCTGAAGGACGTTCTGTCCGTAGCTTGTGCGGAACTTTAATCGGCCAAGAATAGCGACGAGCTTTGGATCGATACTTGGAACAGGAATACCGAGTTCGTACAGCGCGTCCTCGCCGGCCTTGCGCATGTCTTTTGCGAGTTCTTGTTTTGCCGCATTAATCGCTTCTTCGATTTTTGCCGGTTGAATGCGTCCGTCTTTCAAGAGTGCTTCAAGCGCACGCTTTGCGACCTGTCGGCGAACAGGGGAGAACCCGCTAATGGTGATGGAATTTGGTGTGTCGTCGATGATGAGTTCACAGCCGGTGAGATGCTCGAGCGTTTTGATATTGCGGCCTTCTTTTCCGATGATTCGGCCCTTCATGTCGTCGCTTGGAAGATCGACGAACGTAGTTGTTGCATCAACAACTTGGCTGCTCGCAAACTTGCTAATGGCAAGTGAAAGCACGTTGCGCGCTTTTGTTTCGATCGCGTCTTCGCTGATTTGATCCATCTTGCGAATGCGGGAAAGCATCGCATCCGTTTCCGTTTCCTCGATGCGCTTCAAGAGAACTTCTGCTGCGGCTTCTTTTGTCATTCCAGCGACAGATTGCAGTTTTGCAAATGCTTCGTCATGAAGTTTTGCAACGTCGGTTTTTGCAACGATGAGCTTCTCTTTCTCTTCTTCGAGCTTTGTTTTTTTGTTTTCAAAATCAAGAAGCGTTTCGTCGAAACGACGTTCGCGCTCGGCGATGCGCGTTTGTGCTTCTTTGAGTCCGGTTTCATGAAAAGCGAGCTCGCGCTTTCCGTCCTCAAGCACTTTCATCGCACGCTCCTTTGCATCGAGAAGCAGCTGCTGCTCTGTTGTTCGGGCGGTTTGAACAATCTGCTGCTCTTTGATTTTTGCTTCTTGTGCAATGCGGTCTTCCTCTGCTCGTGCTTTTTTGAGGATGTCCTCTGCTCGTGCTTCGGCACTTCCGGCAATTTGTTTCCCACGAACGTCACGAATACCGTACCCAACGGCGCTTCCGGCAAGAATCGCCAGAAGACCGATAATGAATGTGGATGGCATAGAAGTCACCCTGCCGAATTCCAAAACAAAGGCCCTAGCCTTTGCTCGTTTTACGCTTCAAGGATTTTTGCAATAACGTCGAGATCATACCCAGAGTTCGTTTGCGGTTGGAGTCGGACAAGGTCATCAAGATTTACGTCTCGAGCGTATCATGGCACCAGCTTTTTCGCCAACGAAGCCCAATTTTCAGGGGTAATTTCGTTGAGTGCGGTTGCAGAATCGATTCCGTATGATCCAATCGCTGTTCGGCGGAGCTGAGTCAGGTACCCGGCGGTGCCGAGTTTCTCCCCAAGATCGCGAGCGATGGCTCGGATATAGGTTCCCGAGGAACAATCGATAACGACGGGGAGGTCGAAGGGAAGGCGGTAGGGAGTAGGCGGTAGGGAGTAGGGGGAGATGAGGTCGAATCGTGAAATTGTCACCGGCCGTGGTGGTCGGTCGATTTCAATGCCTTTTCGGGCGAGGTCGTAGAGTTTTTGGCCCCCGATCTTGATCGCTGAATGCATCGGTGGGATTTGAAGAATGTCGCCGGTAAGGCTTTTCATTGCCATTTCGATCGCTTGAGAGGTCGGGTTGGCACCACCGACCGTCGCGATCTCGCCTTCAGGATCAAGCGTTGTCGAGCTTTCACCAAGTCGAATGGTCGCCTCGTACGTCTTTCCCATTCCTAAAAACGTATTTAAATGTTTCGTCGACTCGCGTCCGACGCCAATAATCAACATTCCCGTTGCAAACGGGTCCAAGGTGCCGGCATGGCCAACAGTGCGCTCGCCAGTAATTTTGCGAACACGATCCACGACGTCGTGGCTGGTAATTCCCGCAGGTTTATCGATAAGGAGAAAAGGCATAGAATATTCTTAGGACTTCCTTATTTTGTCCATTTTCGACTCAGATCATCGGAAACTTCTTCAACGTACCAAAAAGTACGTCTCAGAAGCTTTCCTTGATCTTCATCGAAATTGGTCTAAAATAAGAAAGTCCTATAATGATGTTCGTACTTATGAGCCAACCGTTAAAAATCATTCTCTGCGGGCCGCCAGGATCAGGCAAGGATACTCATGCGACGGTGCTTTCGGCAACGTTTGGGATCCCGAGTATTTCCATGGGCGGCATGTTGCGTGAGGAAATCGTCCGTCAAACGGCCGATGGGGCAACGGCGGCGCAATACATGCAAAGAGGGGAAATGGTTCCGCAGGAAATTGTGGATCGATTGCTGAAACAGAAATTGGCGAGCGAGTCCTGTGCAAATGGATATATTTTGAACGGTTATGCGCGAGCAATGGATTCGCTGAAGACGTACCTTGCCATCGATCAGCCGACGCACGTTATTCACTTAATGCTTTCTGACGACGACGTGCAAGACCGACTCAAAGTTCGTGGGAGACATGACGATCAAGCGCACGTCATTGAGGTTCGCTTAAAACGATATCACGCTGATGAAGTGCAAGTTGCTGAGTTTTGGAAGAATGATCCTTCGGTTTGGTACAAGGAAATCTGGACGAATCGCGCGCCGATCGATATCACCAAGGATATCATCGACTTCATGCACGCCTCGATGCACATGCAAAATCGGTTTACGAAATAGCAGAACACTCACAGGGGAAAAATTTAAATGCCGCGCATCCCTCAGAGAGGCGACGCGCGGCATTCGTTTCGTTCGTGGTAGCTCTTAAGCTCCTTGTGAGGTTTCGAGCCTCGGGGAACCATGGGTTATTAGCCCAGAGCCAATGTTTTCTCCGTACGGTGTTGACGGTTGGTGCGGTTGGACGGGTGGAATCCTCCGTGTGGAGGACTAGAGCCGGTCTTTCGACTGGCCGGAACAAGATACCACATTCCTGCGTTTCGTCAACAAAACGCAGCCGCCGCGACTCCTCGTGGGAATCGCGGCGCGGTTTGGTGGCGTGGTACGTGCGTACTGATGTTCACGGAGGCGAGAGGTCTTTCCGCTCGCGCTCCGCCGCGTCTTCCACCGCAGCTCGACCGAGCTCCTCGGAGTTCATGGCGAACGCGAGATCGAATGCCTCACGCTGTCCCGGCTGGTTTTGCGCAGCGAGAATGGCTTCGGCGGCAGCATCGGCCGCATTGCGGTCGGGGCTGATGCCGTCGTGTTCGGCGCGAGCAGCGATCTGATTTTCCCAGTCCTGATCGAGTCCGTCGTCTTCGGGATCGACCCACGGAACCTCTGCGCCATCCGGCAGTGGCGGTCCGTTGATCGTGCGGAACTCGACGGGGCGGTCAGGGTGCACAGGACAGGTACGTCCAGCTTGTTGTCCGCAGACACAGTTTTCGGTGGGCAATTGAACCTCGTGGGTGTAGTTGAAATGTATAGCTTGAGAGTATTTTGCGCAATCCTCAGCCATTTCTCCTCACGTCGTTCGCGAACAACGTGACTTGCCCCAAAGCGGTTCATCGAGTACACTCTTGGCCATGAACATCTCTGAACTTGCCCGCCGCTTGCGGGTTTCTACTGAAGAATTGCGTTCCAAGCTTCCAGAGCTTGGTTTTGACATTGGTGGCAAGGCCATCAAAATCCCTGATCGTGATGCCGGACGCATCATGAACGCGTGGCAAGACTACAAGAAGCGCCAATACCTCCAACAAAAGATGGAGAACCAGAAGGCGCAAATGCTTTTGAAAGAGAAAGTGAAGTCTGGCGATGCGCCAAAGGTGAAGATTCCGCCAACGCTTTCGGTGCGCGAGTTTGCGGTTGCCCTCAACATGCCGGTTGCAAAAGTCATGCAGGAGCTCATGAAGGCTGGTATTTTGGCGAGTTTGAACGAGCGCATCGACTATGAAACGGCGTCGATTGTCTCAGAAGATCTTGGATTCATTACCGAACCAATGGAATCGGTTGACGAATCCGTCGACACTCGTGCTGCAGATCGCATGGCGGAAGTGAAGGAAGAAGAATCGCATCACATCGAGAATTTAGCCGCACGTCCACCGGTGATTGTTGTTATGGGACACGTCGACCACGGTAAGACGCTTATTTTGGATACCATTCGTAAAACGCGTGTTATCGATACGGAAGCGGGAGGCATTACTCAGCACATTGGTGCATATCAGGTGGAAAAGAATGGAAAGATGTTAACGTTTATTGATACTCCTGGTCACGAAGCGTTTACCGTCATGCGTTCGCGTGGTGCAAAGGTTGCCGACGTCGCAATTCTTGTTATCGCCGCCGATGACGGCATGCGTCCACAAACGCGTGAGGCGATCGATATTATTAAAGCCGCACATCTTCCATTCGTTGTCGCTATTAACAAAATGGATAAACCTGGAGCGAACATCGAGCTTGTAAAGAGCCAACTCGGTGAGCTCGGATTAACGCCTGAGGACTGGGGAGGAAAGACGATTTGTGTTCCAGTTTCTGCGAAGACCGGACAAAATATCGATCAACTTTTGGACATGGTCTTATTGGTTGCAGATCTGGAGAAGGAGCACATTGTTGCAAACCCAAACCGTAAAGCCGTTGGAACGATTATTGAAAGTCACGTTGATAAGGGACAAGGACCGGTTGCGACAATTATCGTTCAAGCAGGAACGCTCCACGCTTCTGATATTTTGTCGGTTCGCGGCGTAAACTACGGCCGTGTTCGCGCAATGAAAGCGTTCGACGGTAAAGCGATAAAGGAAGCCCCTCCATCAACGCCGGTCATGATTCTTGGCTTTAAAGAGGCGCCTTCTGTTGGTGATATTTTGGAAGTTCCAGAAAGTGCTAATGAACTTGAAACCATCAAGTCGCAGGCAACGAAAAAGAGTGCCGTTGGCCAAATGACCGTTAAGGCAACAAATCAAACGGAGGAAGAGGTAAAGGAAGACGGCAGCAAGGCGGTGTTGAACGTCTTCGTGAAGGCCGACATGTTGGGATCTCTTGAGGCAATCATCGGTATGCTCGAGAAGATTGATAATCCATACGTTGGTTTGACGATTGTCGGAAAGGGTCTTGGAAACGTCACTGACGCTGAAGTGTTGCGCGCTGAGGCGGCGAATGCAGTGGTGCTTGCGTTTAACGTAAAGCCGACGCCTGCTGCACACGAGCTTGCTCGTGATAAGCATGTTGCCGTCGAGGAATATTCTGTTATTTATAAGTTGTTTGAGAACACCGTTGATCGTTTAAAGAAATTGATTCCTTCAGAAAAGATTTACACCGACGTTGGTGTTGCCGAGGTCCTTGCGCTCTTTAAGAAGACCGATAAAGGTCACATTGTTGGCGCAAAGGTGAAGAAGGGTAAGCTTCTTCCTGGTGTGACGGTTCGTGTGCTTCGCGATGGAAAAATTATGGGTGAAGGAAAAATCGAGGCACTGCAAAGCGGAAAATCTGCAGTAAAAGACGTGCTCGCAGGCCAAGACTGTGGATTGAGTTTTGTGGGCAAGACAAAAGTTGAAATTGGCGATATCCTTGAAGCCTACACCGAAGAGCTGCATGCTCGAACGCTCAGCGTTGAAGGTGCAAAGTAGTCATCGATAATTTCTTCTATGCAAGAACTCAACTCATCGAACTTTGACGCGGTCGTGTTGCAATCATCGTCGCCGGTCGTGATTGATTTCTGGGCTCCGTGGTGCGGACCATGCAAAATGATGGCGCCAACCATTGAGGCGTACGGCAATGAACATCCAGAAGTTCTCGTTGTAAAGGTCAATGTCGACGACGCACCAGACTTGGCGCAGCGATACAACGTTCTTTCCATTCCAACATTCATGGTGATGAAAGGCGGAGCAGTGGTTGAGCAGTTTGCCGGAGCAATGACGAAAGACGTTTTCGCCGAGCGCGTTGCACGACACCTCTAAAGTCATGACAGACCAGAAAGATCCTGGACAGAACTCCCCCTCCGACTCCCCCATAAATGGGGGAGAGGATATCGATCTAACGGTTCGTGTTGCTGGAGATCGGATCTGGGGATATTCAGTTCTGAAGGATCAACGACGGATTTTGCGAAAAGAGGAGACTGTTGCGGAGAGGATTCTCTGGATGTCATTGAAGTCAAAACAATCTCAAGGATTAAAATTTCGACGACAACATGGCATCGGGCCGTTTATCGTCGATTTTTATTGCAATCAATACAAGCTCGTCGTTGAACTTGATGGCGCGATCCACGATGAAATCGAAGTGCGGCGTTACGACCACGAACGTCAAAAATACCTTGAAGATGCTAGCTACATTGTTTTGAGAATACCAAATCATGTCGTCATCATGCGTCATAAAGAAGCCTTGAAGCGTATTGCTGATGTTCTCCCCTCCATTTATGGAGGGGTCGGGGGAGGAGTTCGGTGAGGCCGTGGATCAGTCGAGTCGGAGGGGGCATTAAAGAGATAAAGGTTTCGTCAGACTCATGATAAACTTTTCCTAACTATGGAAATTCAAAACGTCGTGATTATTGGTTCTGGTCCTGCGGGGTATACTGCGGCGATTTATGCTGCGCGTGCGAATCTTTCACCAACAATGATTGCTGGTTTACAGCCTGGCGGGCAGTTGACGCTTACGTCGGAAGTAGAGAACTGGCCGGGTGAGGCCGATGGTGTGCTTGGATCTGAGCTGATGGAAAAGTTAAAGAAGCAAGCGCTTCGTTTTGGAACAGAAATGATCGATGACGTCGTGACTGAAATCATCGGAGTTTCATCCCCATTCACCATCAAAACCGCAACGCGATCGATTCAGTCAAAGGCGGTGATTATCGCGACGGGTGCATCCGCGATGTGGCTTGGCGTTCCTGGGGAAGAGCGACTTCAAGGAAAAGGTGTTTCTGCGTGTGCAACCTGTGATGGATTCTTTTTCCGTGGCAAAGAGATTGTGGTGGTTGGCGGGGGAGACACCGCAATGGAAGAAGCGACGTTTCTTACACGATTCGCAAATAAAGTGACCATCGTGCATCGTCGTGAGGAGTTCCGTGCATCAAAAATCATGATTGATAAGGCCAAAAATAATCCAAAGATTGCGCTTGTCATGAATACGACGGTTGAAGAGATTCTCGGCGACGATCACGTCACGAGTCTTCGAACACGAAATGTCGTTAGTGGCGAAGAGGGAAGCATCACGTGCGATGGAATTTTTATGGCAATCGGTCACAAGCCGAACACAGTAATCTTTAAAGGCCTCATCGATCTCGATGAGAAGGGTTATATTGTGCTTCCCTCAAAGTCGACTGCGACCAATATTCCGGGCATTTTTGCGTGTGGCGATGTTGCGGATCACGTGTATCGTCAGGCGGTTACTGCAGCTGGGACTGGTTGTATGGCGGCACTTGATGCGGAACGGTGGATCGAGTCTCAGGAGAAATAAATACCATGGTGTTTGTGGCGTACGAGGTGTATAATTTGCAGGTATTCACCTGAGATCTATGTCTTTTCGTTTTAGACTTCCGTCGTACTTGAAAAGTATCGTTTTTGCGTTTTGTGGAATGATGCTCTGGACATCAACGGTATTCGCGGCAGCTCCAGCAGTCGTGACAAAAGTCGTCCCATTAGCCGCGAGTGGTCAGGTGTCATTGTCGTGGTCGAACCCTGCAACCGCGGGTTTCACTGGAACAATGGTGCGATACAGCACAACAGCATTTCCTACGACAACATCTGACGGAACGCTTGCGAGCGATGTTGCTGGTGTTGCAAGCGGAACGAGTTCGCTTACTGTGAGCGGCCTGACAAACAATACGACATATTACTTTTCATTGTTTTCACACAACGTCACGCCGGAATATAGTGCAGCGGTGAATGCTCAGCAGTATGTCATGGCTGCGCAATTTACAGAGGATTTTGAAAGCGACAGCGTTGCGGCGGTGAATGGTCAGAATGGATGGGCAACAGTGAGCGGCACATGGAACGTTATCGATACCGCGGGGGAGCAGACGTTGCAAAGTGGAAGCGATAACCTCGGTTTCCATTTGTATCGTGTACTCAACGGTGGTAATGCTGCGAGATACACTGATCAAATGGTCCGTTACGATTGGAAAGGCTCTACGACGTCATCGCCGGGTCAGGCATTTTTGCGTGCCGGGTCATCGACGGGAGATGCGGGCGGATATTTTTTATGGTTTACCGGTGGTCAGGCACGTATTGCGTATAAAACGACGACTGGAGCTGCACAGACAACGCTCGGCGCCACTTCGTTCGCGATTTCTTCGGCGACGTGGTACACGGTTGAATTTTCCGCGGTAAACAATTCGTCTGGTCAGGTGGTGTTGAATGGATATGTGTGGGCGCGTGGAAGCGCGAAGCCGTCGACGCCAACCGTGACATACACCGACACATTTAATCGCTTTGCGCAGGGTGTATTTTCCGTTGGAAAAACCGGAACAACCGTTGCAGAATTCGATAACATTACTTATTACGGAAATATTGGTGATTCACTTGCGACCGCAACACCGGCTGATAGTGCCATTGCGCTTTCATGGACCAATCCAACGTACACGAACTACGCTGGAACCATGGTCCGGTACAGCACGAGCGCGTATCCAACATCGACATCAGATGGATCGCTTCTTGCGAGCGTGACGGGAAGTTCTGGTGCAACGAGCAGTACAACACATAGCGGCCTCACAAATGGCACAACCTATTACTACACGCTGTTCCCGTACGACAATGTTGGCGCATACGGAACTCCTTTATATTTACGACAAGTACCGTACGCATCAGCGTTTAGTGATCCGTTTACGTCATCGACGGTTGCGACGATCGCAGGGCAAAACGGTTGGTCTATTTTGGGCGGTACTTGGGCGGCGGCAGACATCTCGAGTAACCGTGCAGTGAGTGGTACTGCAAGTACGCCGGATTTTTATACAAACAAAATCACGAACAGTAGCATCCAGCTTGCGAACCAAATTGTTACCGCAAAATATCAGGCAAGTGCGGCAAGCAATAACGCTGGGCAAATTTGGTTGCGACAGCAGTCGAGTGCGAGCGCGGGTTATGTGTTTTGGCACAGTGGTGATACGTGGACGTTGAGCGTCACAACGGCCGGCTCGAGCATTACAACCCTTGCGACGAGTACCGCTGCGCCACCGCAAGAGGCGAGTGTCTGGTATAACGTCGAAGCATCAGCGATCGATAACGGATCAAACCAGGCTGTGTTGAGTTTGTACATTTGGAAAGCAGGGACAGAGCGTCCGGCGGTTCCACAAATTTCCTACACTGACACGAGCGCGACATACAGCTCAGGGTCGTTTGCGCTTGGAAAGTCCAATTCGGCAGAAACGGGGTCGTTCGATGACGTGTACGTGTATGGATCGACGCCTGTTGTGACGATTTCTTCGCCTGCAGCCGCGGTTGCCGGGGCGACGGATGTTGCAACGCTCGCAATCGTCGACGGCGGAGGAACGATCTACATTCCATACATTCAAACATCGACAACGCTGTCGGTGACGGCAACAACAGGAATTCTTCCATCGGGTGGTGGTGTGGAATTTGTTTTGAACGAAGGCTTGGGTAGCCAGCAGACATTAATTGACCTCTCTGCTCCGTATTCCGCTTCGTTCACTGGCCTTGCGAAAGGAACATACACGCTCGATGCGTATTCGCTTCAGGCGGACGGAGTAACGCGTTTTGGCGGCACCGATTCTCACGATACGCGCACTGGCGTTGGTATTGGCGATATTATTACATTCATTGGAGATAGCGTGACGGAAGGTGTCAGTGGAACCATTGATGCTGGTACAGTTTCCAGTTGGCTCGACGGAGATTCCGGAACAGTGTCGGCAGATAACCGTCAGTTCCCGCAACATGGTTCATTTAACGGAACATACAAAGAAAGTTTCTTGACCGATCTTAACGATAAGCTTGCGACGTACTACGGGTATCCTGTGTTTTTGATGAACGAAGGTTATGCAGGAATTAAGTCGTCCAATTACGTATCGACCGTGATTGATGCGGCGTGGACGTCCCGCCAGAACGCGCTTGCTCCAAATAAGTGGGTTATTACACTTGGTGTGAACGATGCAAACGTCGGCGTCTCATCGTCAACGTACGAGTCGAACATGACGTCGTTGATTAATACCTTAACAACAACGTACGGCGCGTCGGCGTCACAGATTTATTTGAACTATCCGAACTATGACGGTCGTACGGGGTCCGGTGGTGCAGACAGCACATACGTTTTGCAATATCTTCCAGTAATTGACACGTTACGTGCATCGCTTGGACTCCAAGGAGGTGCGGACTGGTACAACCCAACCAACATTCATCACGTTGGGGAATACACCGGAACGGTCCATCCAAATGCAACGGGGTATGTTCGTATCGCTCGCATTCAGGCGTTATCGTTCATGCAGCCAACGCTCACGAGCATTTCGTCGGTGACGGCTCGACAGGCAACGGTAAACTGGACGAGTTTAGTTCCGTATGAAGCAACGGTTGCGGGATATTACGTTAAATACGGAACCGCATCTGATGCACTAACATCAACAGCAACATTCGCCGGAAGCGTGACATCGGGAACAGTCACAGGCCTCACGCCGAATACAACGTATTATTTTGCGGTCGAGGCATACGACAGCGATTCATCGGCGATTTCTGTTTCCGATTTCAGCGCAACATCCAGTTCGACGACGCAGTCGGTCGCAAGTGTAGTTTCTGCAGTAACGGGCGATGCGGATTCCGATGGACACATCGATAAAATTGTCGTGACGTTCTCGAAAGATCTTGATGGTTCTACGGTTTCCGGCGCCGATTTTACTGTTGCGGGATACACTGTCACTAGCGCATCGGAAACGTCTGCCGGTGTTGTAACAATCATTCTGACCGAGGGTTCGCTTGGCGATACTGCAATTACGCCACTTGTGACGCTCGTCGGCAGTGTGAGTGATACGTCTGCAAACGCCACGACGTCAGGGTCGGCAACGGCGACTGACGCTTCTGGCCCTATCGCTCTTACATTTTCGCCGGTGAATGGCGTGAGTTCAGTTTCGAGTACAGCGTCGCTCGTGATTACGTTTAGCGAACCAGTAAATACTGCAACGCTCGCGTACGTTACGAGTCCGGTTATGTCCGGCGTAAGCGAGACGTGGTCGTCGGGGAATACCGTCGTAACCATTGCACACACTGCACCGTTGGCGCCGTTTACTACGTATTCGTGGTACGTCACAGCAGCAACAGACACTGCAGGCATCCCGTTCGCCGGAGCGTTGAGCGGTATTGGTGAACTGGCGCATCCCGCAACGTTTATTACTGCGAGCCGTCATTCGTCGTCAGTTTCGACGTCTCCAACGACGGGCCTTGTTGTTCCAACGATAACATTGAGCTCGCCAAATGGCGGAGAGACTTTTGTTGGCGGAAGTTCGACGAACATTCGCTGGACCTCAACGAACGATGCTGCGCTTCCGGCGGTTATCCTGACGTACTCGACAGACTCCGGAAAAACAAAGACGACCATTGCTCGAGATATTCCAAATATTGGCGCGTACGTTTGGACTATTCCGTGTATTACCTCAAAAACGGTTCAGGTGTTTGTTCGTGGCGGCGATTTAGTGACGTATCTCGCTTCGGACGAATCTGACGCGGTCTTTACGGTTACGTGCGCTGGCGCTTCCTCGCCGTCCACTGCGGAACCTACGGTACCGCCGGTCACGCCAACGGAGATGATTCCTGGAGTTTCGGTCGTAACCGGAGGAACTGGCGTTTCGCCGTTTACAGGAAAGGCCGAAAATATTACGCCAGTAACAACTGGGCAGTACATTCGTGTCGATGCTTCGCCGACCGTGTACTTTGTTGATACTGACGGAACGCGCCGACCGTTTTTCGATGCTCAAACGTTCTTAACGTACGGAGATTTTTCGCAGGTTGTCACCGTGAGTGGTGCAACGCTTCCAGAAATTCCTATCGGTTCACCAATGCTTCCAAACGTTGGTACTGTGCTTGTAAAAATACAATCAGATCCGCGTGTTTACCTTTTGGAATCGCTTGATGGGGTAACGACACTTCGGTGGATTGCGTCCGAATTCGTGGCACAGGAAATGTTCGGAAGTAATTGGGCAGATTACGTCATCGATCTTCCGCCGACAATGATGAATCGATTCACGATGGGGGAAGGCATCAGTATGCCAATCACCGTCGATCGTTCCCTTTTGAAAACTCGCGCGTCTTTGTTGAGTGCCTAGCTGCCTGCTGGCGTTTTTTGGATATTTTGGTATAGTAATTCGCGCTGACAGCTGTCCTCCTCGTACGTGGTTGGCTGTTGCGCGAGCGCGAATGTTCGGGCTGTGGGGCCATCCATTCGTGTTCGCAGCTGACGGAGGCGGGGTTTGTGGGTTCGTGAGCGAACGATTCGTGACGCTTTCCCCTTTTCTTGTTTCCGTCAGCCTCTCACTTATTGCTCGGCGTGTCCGCTACATCCACCGGTCGTCTCGTCTCCTCGAACACTGGTTCACGGGCGGGCGGCACACGCCAGCAATTTCTCATCGCACAGGAGCATTGGCCATCTGGGGAGGCGGCCTTTGCATCACCGTGCGGTACTGTCCGGCCGAGCTCGTTCCCCGCTTGATTTGATTCGCGGGGGACTAGAGCTCGGCCGGCTTTCCTTTTTATCCTCAAAGATATTTTTTCTTTTTTAACCGTTCTGGGAGATAATCCTGTTTTGCATCGTCTGCATTCTTAAAGTTCGGCGTATATTTGTAACCCCTACCGTAGCCGAGGTCTTTCATCAATTTCGTTGGAGCATTGCGAAGATGGATCGGAACGGGTTCGTTTGGAAGATTTTGAATGTCGTCGTTGATTGCTTGCCAAGCGGTGTAGAGTGCATTCGACTTTGGTGCTTTCGATAAGTAGGCGACGCATTGTGCAATGTTCACGCTGCATTCCGGCATACCGATCGATCCTGCAGCATCGTGGGCTGCGAGAGCTTGGACAAGAGCGTTTGGATCGGCTAAACCGATATCTTCGCTCGCGAATCGAATTAATCGACGCGTCACATATCGTGGATCTTCCCCGGATAACAACATTCGTCCCATCCAATACAGCGCTGCATTCGCATCATTCCCACGCATCGATTTATGCAGCGCAGAGATAATGTTGTAATGCTCCTCACCGTCTTTATCGTAGTGGAGATGTGATTTCGCGAGCGCAGTTTTGATGAGATCGGTGGTGATCTGCGAGCCCTTCGAAGTCTTCACCGCCAGATCAAGCGTGTTCAACGCCGATCGCGCATCGCCATTCGCAAAGTTTGCGAGCATGCCAATCGCGTCGTCGTCGATAACAATATGTTCTTTACCGAGTCCGAGTTCTTTATCCTCGATTGCGCGTTGCAAGATTTTCACGATCGATTCTGGTTCGAGTTGCTTTAGGACGATGACGCGAGATCGCGAAAGCAACGCGCCATTCACGGCGAACGAGGGATTTTCTGTGGTCGCGCCGATGAGAATGATTGTTCCATTTTCGACCGACGGAAGAAATGCATCCTGCTGTGCTTTGTTGAAGCGATGAATCTCATCAACGAACAAAATTGTTTTTCGTTTGTAATATTTTCGATCGGTTTCTGCTTGATCGATAATCGTCCGCACATCTTTGACGCTGCCCCCGACCGCGCTGAAGGGAACGAAGCGCGCTTTCGTCATTGTCGCGACGATTCGTGCGAGCGTCGTCTTTCCCGTTCCCGGCGGACCCCAAAGCATCAACGACGGAACATCGTCGCTTACGATTGCCGTGTGCAGCGGCGAACCCGGCCCAACCACATCCTGCTGACCCTCGAATTCCTCAAGAGTCCTTGGCCGCATTCGTTCCGCCAGTGGCGTGTTTGCGGAAGGTTGGGTGATGACAGAGTCGAAGAGGTCCATATCTCTACACAGCCTTTCTCAACTTCGCGACGAAAAATCCTTCGTATAACTTTGTCGGCAAAAGGGTGACGGATTGTGTTTCTTTGTGGAGAATTCCGGGGAATGGGAGATCGATTGGCTGTGCGACGAGATCAGGGAACTCGCCGAGCGCCCAATTAATCATTCGTTCGTTTTCGTTTGGGTCGAGGGTGCAGGTGGAATAGACGAGTATTCCGCCGGGTTTGAGCGCGGCAACTGCCGAGGAAAATAATCGGCGCTGAAGTTCTGGATACGCCTCATGCGTTGCGTCGTTCCACGTTTCAAATGAGCTGTCGTCGGTCGCATCGATCCGTCCTTCGGCAGAGCAGGGGACGTCGAGAAGAATCTTATCGAACGCTTCGGGCATCAGCGCCCCGAGCTTCGTTGAATCCACTTGCTGTGTTTTGACGAATTCCGCTCCTTGGATTTTGAGCGTGTTGTGCAGCTTTTGATATCGAACAAAGTTTGGCTCGAAGGCAGAAATATTTCCCGTTGATCCGACCGTCGCCGCCATCTGACTCGTTTTGCTTCCTGGCGCCGCACAAAAATCTGCGATGGATTCATTCGGTTTTGGATCGAGCACAATCGGCGGCAGCATCGACGTCAGGCCTTGGAGATACACGAGGCCGTCCAAGCACATTTTGTGGCCGAGAAGCTCCCTTGCCTTTCGATTCTTTACGATGAACGCATGCGGCAATCCCTTGGCACGTTCAAATTGAATCAATTCCTGACGGAAGATTTCCATGACCGCTGCGTCGGTGGATTTTAACGTGTTGACGCGAAGAGTGACGTTGCGACTCGTCATGCCCATTACGGCCTGGCGTGCTTTCGCAACGCCAAACTGTTCTTCGAGCCGATCAATAAGGTCTTGGGGGAGAGAGAAGGACATGGGCGAGATAGTAGCACAATCCCGCCGATTGTGCGGCGGGATTGGTGGTCGGGGCTGTTTGGTGGACCGAACGAGAATCGAACTCGTGATTCCCGGTGTCAAATCGGGTATGGTTGCCTTTACCATCATCGGCCCACGAAGCCCCGATGGGCTGGAACTTTTTATTTGGCCGATTTTGGGCTTGCGTCATCGCAAATTCGTTCAACGTACCAAGAGGTACGCCTCACGAGATTTGCTTGTCGCGCACCCAAACTCGACGCAAATGAGAAAGTTCCAGAATAAACAAAAGCTCCCCAGCGAAAAATCAAAGAATGATTTTCGCGTGGGGAGCGATTGCGACACCGGGATTTGATGATGGTTAAAATCACCACAACCGATGTATTTATTGAACCACAATCACAGCGAACCGTCAATGAAACTTTCTTTAATTTATCCACGAATGACTCACAAAATGTTCACAGGAAAATTAACCTTTGTGCATAATATTTTACCTTGTGTACATCTCGTCTTGCCCCCCCCTTAAGTTCAAGGGTATCGTTTGACGCATATGATCGAACGCCCATTTGTTTCTTCGGCTGATGAAAAATTACGGCAAGATTCTGCGAATCAAAAAAGAGTAGAGATTATTGCGGGTAATAAAAAGCAGGAGTCTTTAGAAAAACCGTTAGCACAAGAAAAACCCGTAACAAAAAGAGAAAAAGAACAATTGCACGACCGCGTTCAAGAAATGCGTACATTGGTCGATGAGTTACGGTCGGACAAAGTTCCAGCAAACAAGGCAGAAATCATGGAAAAGAAAATACAGAATACATATCACAAACAGGTGAGGGAGGATTTAGAACATGCGTTAGAATTTCCAGATGATTTTTCTGTACAGGAAGTGTCGACTGGGCTTTCACATCTCGCTGGTGTGTTTACAGGCGAAATGCGAGGAGCCGGCCTTAACGGAATGAATGAGGCGGATCGCGATGAAAGCAATGAGCGAATGCAAAAAGCGCGAGGACTTTTTCTTGAAGTAATGGGGAAGATGATGCCGGACATGCGATCGTTACCAGCACTGCAAAAGGATCTCGAAAAGCGCGTCAAAGAAAATCCAAACGATTTTAGTGCTGATGCGACATTGCAAACGCTGAAGCATCTGAATGATCCAGAAGTGAAGGGCGTTATTCGATATAATGTGTTGCAGAACGGTTTAGAACATTGTGCGGAGGATCTTTCGGTGAATGCATGGAACATGATTGAATACGCCGATAGCCTCGATGAAAACCCAAGTCTTGTCGCCGGTTCAGAATCCCAAGGATTGCGTTTAGAGGTTGCGCGATACTTGGAAATTCAGCGAGGAAATAGTGCAAAAGTTTTGTTTGGAAATGCGGCGAATCGTATTGAGGACTTGCAACAAGTTCGTGCGGCAAAAACAACGATGGCGGAACAAGAAATGGAAAAGAAATAGGAAATCCGATACGATACGGGCCATATGTCGTACGATCACCAATCGATAGACGGGAAATGGCAGAAACGGTGGATGGAAGCCCATGTTTTTGAGGCGAAGAACGATTCTCCTAAGGAAAAGTTCTATCTTCTCGTGGAATTCCCATATCCGTCGGGTGCTGGCCTTCACGTCGGTCACCCGCGAAGCTATACGGCGATTGATATCATTGCTCGAAAGCGACGCATGGAAGGAAAGAATGTGTTGTTCCCGATGGGTTGGGACGCATTCGGTTTGCCGGCTGAGAATTACGCGATCAAGACAGGAAATCATCCAGGAACGTTTACGCAAACCAACATTGACACGTTCCGTCGCCAATTGCAGTCCATGGGATTTAGCTTCGATTGGTCCCGCGAGGTGAACACGACCGATCCCGCGTACTACAAATGGACGCAGTGGATGTTCTTGGAATTCTTTAAAGCTGGCTTGGCGTACAAGACCGAGATGGCGATTAATTGGTGTCCAAAAGATTTGTGCGGACTCGCGAACGAAGAAGTGATCGCTGGAAAATGCGAGCGCTGTGGAACACCGGTGGAAAAGAAGCTGAAGTCGCAATGGATGATTGCAATTACGAAGTATGCCGATCGCTTATTGTCCGATCTTGAGGGCTTGAATTACTTGCCGAAGATTAAGAAACAACAGGAAGAATGGATTGGTCGAAGCGAAGGAGCGGAGATTGATTTCCCCCTCCTTACGAAGGAGGGGGCTAAGGGGAGGTTAGAAGATTCGATTACCGTATTTACAACTCGTCCAGATACGATCTTCGGAGTGACATACGTTGTGCTTGCGCCAGAACATCCGTTGGTTGCGTCGATTGTTTCCGATGAACAACGAGCGGCTGTTGATGAATATGTCGCATCCATAAAATCGAAAACCGATATCGAACGTGGTGATGATACGAAAGAGAAGACGGGCGTTTTTACTGGTGCGTTTGTTACAAATCCTGCGAACAACGAAGCGGTTCCGGTTTGGATTGCTGACTACGTTCTCGGCCACTATGGAACCGGCGCAGTGATGGCGGTGCCGCAGCACGATGAGCGTGATCGAGCATTCTCGGAGGCGATGAATCTGCCGATTGTTGATCGACCACTTGTTTCTTTTGAAGAAGCTGTTGCAAAGACCGGCGGTCGTCAAAAAACAACATACAAGCTCCGCGACTGGGTGTTTTCTCGTCAGCGATACTGGGGTGAACCAATTCCGTTGGTGCATTGTGAGAAGGATGGTTGGGTTGCGGTGCCAACAGAAGAATTGCCAGTTGTGCTTCCAAATGTTGAGAATTATCAGCCAACAGAGAATGGTGAGTCGCCACTCGCAAACATCGAGAGCTTCGTGAACACGAAATGTCCTCAGTGTGGGGGAGCGGCAAAGCGTGAAACGGATACGATGCCAAACTGGGCGGGATCTTCGTGGTATTTCTTGCGCTACACCGATCCGCATAACGACAAAGAATTTGCATCAAAAGAGGCGCTAAAGCAGTGGATGCCAATTGATATTTATAACGGTGGCATGGAGCACACGACGCTTCACTTGCTGTATTCGCGCTTCTGGAACAAGTTCTTGTTCGACCGCGGATACGTTCCGACCAGTGAGCCATACGCACGTCGTCACAGCCACGGCATGATTAACGCCGAGGATGGACGCAAGATGAGTAAGTCATGGGGTAACGTCGTGAACCCGGATGAAGTCGTTGGTCAGCATGGCGCCGACACGCTTCGTGTGTACGAAATGTTCATGGGTCCGTTTGAGGAGATGGTTCCATGGAGCACGAACGGAGTCATTGGCGTTCGACGATTCCTGGATAAAGCGATTCGCATGAGCGAGAAAATTGCCGATGTTGAGGACGTCGAGGTCACGAAGATGCTGCATAAAACCATCGCGAAGATTTCTGGCGACATCGAGGGATTTGGATTCAATACGGCTGTTGCGCAACTCATGATGTTCGTTAATGTCGTGCAGGAAAAGGGCGCAATCACGAAGGAATCGCTAAGGCTCTTCTTGCGCACTCTTGTTCCATTCGCGCCACACGTCGCAAATGAGATGTGGGAGCAGCTTGGCGGCACAGGATTTGTTGAGGAACAGGAGTGGCCTGTTGCCGATGCATCGATGCTCAAGGATGACACCGTAGAAATGGCGGTGCAAGTGAATGGAAAACTTCGCGGAACCATTGTTGTTGCGGCCGATGAGGTCGAAGAAATAATCGTGAAGACGGCGCGGGCTGACGAGAATGTCGCAAAGTACGTCGTTGATGAGCCGAAGAAAGTGATTGTCGTGAAGGGAAAATTGGTGAACTTTGTGGTGTAAGCGTTACGAAGAATAGAGGCGGCCGATGTGCCGTCTCTTTTCGTTATGCTCGATATATGTCAATCTGTGTGCGGAGATTCACTCATGACAACGCCCGCGCCTCGCTACACCCGTGCCGACTTCGCCGCTGACCTTCACCTCGTCCACTTCAGCGGGCTGTCCTGGACGGAAATCCTTCTCGTCAACGGAGATGCCGAGATCGACGATTCGGTCTTCTATCGGTTCCTCGACGGAATGGTGCCGTTCGTCAGTTCTTCCGGTTCAGAGCGTGTCACTGACCCGCCGACGGTTCGGAACCTGATGGCGATGTTCGCCGATCTCGGTGACGGTCCGCATCAATGGAAATTCATATCGCAGGTGATGGCGTTCGAAGCGTCGAGCCGTTGGCCGACGTTCGCGAGTATTCTTCCATTCGTCTCGTACGCAAGGGCACAGACTGACGGGCCGCCGAATGTAGTTCAGGAACAGTTGTACTCGATCGCCCTGAACAGAGCGACGACGATCGACGAGCTCAAAGAACTCGTGCTCTGTGCGAGTACTGCAGAACAGAAGCAGAGCGCGCTTATGAAAATGCTGCCGCTCAGTCGAATGGACGTACCGACGCTCGTGATGTTCGCCGAGAAAGTTTCCGACCCGTTCGAGGCGGTCGGCAAGCTTGTGGGGATGACCGGTGATCACGCAGGAGGCCTGTCCATCGAGCTGCGGCTGCGCATCTACGGGGTCGCGGTTCGATACTCGGAATTCGAGACCCGTGTTCGTCATTCGCTTGTGGACAGCGTGTTTCAACCGTTGGCGGATGAAGAGCAGATGCAGAGGGCTCTGGATGTTCTCTGCGGTGTGCCATACGATTCGCCGCTGTTCCTCGCGATCGTTGAGCGGCTTCGGGGCCGGCTTTCCACGCGGACCGATACGCCGTCGAAGGGTCTGCTTGGAAGGCTCGCGCAATTCTTTGCTGGGGTACTGCGCGAGGACCGGTTGCCTGCTCCAATGACGACCGTCAGGCTTGCGTATGATGTGACACTCACGGCGCTTGAATGGCGTGTGAATGATTACGATGCCGCGGTGAAGTACATGCATCGTGTACAGGCGGCGGGTGATCCGTCGCGCAAGGCTCGCGCGCTTGCGCTCGTCCGTCAGTACGCGATTGAGGGAAGGAAGGAGTAACGTTCGTCGACGACATCACGGGGCCCTGGACTGTACGCAGTTCGGGGCCTTCGCGTTTTCTTAATGTTTACGAAAATTTGGTAGTATGGTCGGAGCTATGTTGAATTGCTCCGCAACGCCTTCTTGGATCGTTTTCTTTGCGTGTGTTGGGATTGGTACGGGAATTGGTTTTGCGTCGTGGTTGCCGATTGTGCTGATCGTGATCGTTACGATCGGATGTCTCGGATTGCTGTTGTGGTTGACGCGCTCGATTCCCAAAAGGGATCGGGCGCTTTTGGTTGGGGTGTTTGCGATCGGCGTCCTTCTTGGTGCTGGGCGATATTGGAGCGTTGGGCCTGGAGCGAATTCGATTGCGAACGAAGTAGGGAAGAATGTTGTTGTCGAGGGCCGAATTATCGGCGCAGATCTGAAGGATGACGGCGTGACGTATACGGTTGATCTGTTATCGATCGAGGCGCCGTCGAATCCTGGACGTGATGATCGTATCCTCATCGATGCGCCGATCTCCTCGGTGGGAAAAATCGGTGACAGGATTCGTGCATCGTGTGCGTTGGAAGAACCTCAGCCGTTTGATGGTTTTGCGTATGACCGGTTTCTTGCGGCGAAATCGATTTACGCTATTTGCCGAGTGTCGTACGCGCCGTTTACGTTTGCGCCAGCCGGGCCATCAATGAGTGACACGTTTTACATGGGCATCGGCGCAATCCACGCGTTCGTCGACCAACGTATCCGATCGATTCTCCCAGAACCGCAGGCGACACTCCTTCTCGGGTTGTTGATGGGGGAGAATTCATTTTCAGAAACATGGAAGACAGCGTTCCGCGAAACGGGCACGAGTCATATTGTTGCAGCAAGCGGATATAACGTCGCTGTTGTTGCCGATCTTGCGTTGATTCTTCTCGTGACACTCGGACTCTATCGCCGACAAGCATATCCAATTGTTGTCCTCATGATCGGTGGCTTCGTCATTATTGCCGGGGCTGGTGCCGCGGTGATTCGTGCTGGAGTGATGGGCGTTCTTGCTCTTACGTCTCGTCACATCGGTCGCCACACGTCGCCGCGAAACATCATCGCGCTCACGGTTGCCGTCATGCTTCTCGTCGAGCCGCGATTGTTGCGCGATGATGTTGGATTTCAGCTTTCGATCTCCGCCACAATCGGTTTAATCGTCCTTACCGATCGTATTGCCCCGATATTGAAACGAATCCCGACATCGTTCGGCGTTCGCGAATCGCTTGCCTCGACTTTTGCAGCAACAATCTCGACCCTACCGATTACGTTGGTTTCTTTCGGTTCACTCTCGGTTGTCGCCCCGTTCGTGAATATGCTCGTGTTGCCGTTCATTCCGTTTGCGATGGCGTTTGGCACAGGATCGATTTTTATTTCATCGATCGTGCCGCAGATCGGTGTTTGGATTGCGCTTCCGGCATGGACGGCGTTAGTAACGATGACCGGCATTATTGGAGCCTTCGCTCGAATTCCGTTTGCCTCAGTTCCGATTCCGCCATCGATTGCGGTGATTGTTTCGATGATCGGGCTTGCGACTGCTGCATCGATGATCCGTAAGCTTCATCCAGCCTTCGAGCGCAGTCTCGATTCATGGCATTGGGAGCATATTCGCTTCATGATCGGCGCTTTCGTCGTACTTTTCATCGTGAACATCGGTATCATCGGCTTACACGCTGAGCGATGGAATACCAAAGGTGTTCATGTGTGGGTGTTCGATGTTGGGCAGGGCGACGGAATCTATTTGGACGGCGCCGATCGCGACATTGTCATCGACGGTGGGCCAACCCGATTCGGTATGCTCGAGAAGCTCGCAACCGTCCGTTTCCCATGGGAACGACATGTGAGCGTTGTTATCGCAACTCATCCCCACGCCGATCACATCATCGGTCTTATAGGACTTATTGGCACCTATTCCATCGATGAGATCGTGGATAACGGCATGGCCTACTCGGCTCCATCGGCCGAGGCGTTCGATGCAGTTAAAAATCGACCAGATTCAGTTTCAGTCATTGCGAGCGCAGCGAAGCAATCTAGGTTCCTTGGACCGGACTCATCCCTTCAAATCCTTTGGCCTCCCAATGCAACCACCGATCTTCATTCCGATAACGTTCACGCCCGATCGATCGTCACGCTTCTCACGGTCGGTGAGAAGAAAATGTTGTTCACCGGCGACACAGAGGCCGAGGTCGAATCCCAACTCGGCGAGATCGGTCACGTCGATGTCCTTAAGGTCGGTCATCACGGAAGCGACACATCATCCAGTCTCGATTTCCTCCAAATGCTTCAGCCAAAGATCGCGATCATCTCGGTCGGCGCCGATAATCATTACGGCCACCCAAGTCCATTCACGATCGGCCGTCTAGAATCGGTTGGTGCACAGATTTTCCGTACGGATCAAGTCGGCGATGTTCTTGTTGATGTCGCCGGTGACGCTGTCGTCGTTCACTAGATTTGCCCAATTCCCGCTTTTCGACTACACTCTCCGCAAATCTTAGCCCAAATCCTATGGCAGATATTCAGCGAACATTGGTACTTATTAAGCCAGATGCATTACAGCGTGAATTAGTTGGCGAAGTATTGGGACGATTCGAGCGCAAGGGCTTGAAGATGGTCGCAATGAAGATGGCACACTTGGACGAGGCAACACTCACAGAGCACTACGGACACATTAAGGACAAGCCATTCTTCCCATCATTGGTGCAGTACATGCGTTCAACCCCGGTTGTTGCTGTGGTGTACGAAGGTATTGAAATCATCGATGAAGTTCGCAAAGTTGTTGGCGCGACAAACCCACGAAAGGCAGATGCCGGAACCATCCGCGCGGATCTTTCCATGAACGTTCCAAGCAACATGGTGCACGCATCAGATTCTCTTGAGGCAGCGGCGGTAGAAATTAAGCGCTTCTTCAAGGACGAAGAACTCTTCGCCTACGAAAAGCTCACCGATCGTTTCCACTTTGGTGAAGGAATCTAAATTCCTCAAAGTCCCCCGAGCTTCGGCTTCGGGGGATTTTTGTTTCTCAATTTTCCATTTTCCCGTTACACTTCCACTATCTATGAACATGATGAAAATCGTTGGTGGGAAACCTCTGAAGGGAACGGTAAAGATTGCAGGATCAAAAAACGCATCATCAAAAATGATCATTGCGAGTTTACTGACGGACGGGGAAGTGACGTTGCACAATATTCCTTTGCAGAAAGAGTCGGAGATTGCTCGCGAACTCGTTACCACGCTTGGCGCAACGACCGATCTCATCGACCACACGTTGAAGATTCGTGTTGCCGCGATTGGTTCCTCGTCGGCGATGTCGCTTTCGCGGAAAAATCGTTTGGCGATCTTGGCGCTCGCACCATTACTTCATCGTACTGGCGAAGCATTTGTGCCATCGCTCGGAGGAGACAAGATTGGTCCACGTCCAGTGAATTTTCACATCGATTTGTTAGAAAGCATGGGCGCCGTCATCGAAATCGATGCAGATGGTTACCACGCGAAGGCATCGAACGGGTTGAAGGGTGCGATTATCGATCTTCCATATCCGTCGGTGGGATCGACGGAGACTGCACTTTTCGCCGGTGTTCTCGCGAAGGGACGTACGGTTGTAAAGAATGCCGCAATCGAGCCGGAGATTATTGAGCTCATCATGATGCTCCAGAAGATGGGCGCTATCATCGAGCTTGGTGCTGGTCGTCACATCGAGATTATTGGCGTTGAGAAACTTCACGGTTGTGAACACACGGTTGTTGCAGATCGAATGGAAGCGGCGAGCTTTGCGAGTATGGCTCTTGCAACACGCGGCGAAATTTTCTGTGAAGGCGCCGTGCATCGCGACATGATCACGTTCCTGAACGCGGTCAGACTGATTGGGGGAGATTACGAGGTTCGCGAGAACGGAATTCTTTTTAAGGGCGCAGCGAAGTATAAGGGAATCCAAATCGAAACTGACACACATCCAGGATTTATGACCGACTGGCAGCAGCCATTCCTCGTGGCAATGACGCAGGCCGAGGGAACATCAGTGATTCACGAAACGGTGTACGAAGAGCGTTTTGGTTATACCGACGTGCTGAAGGAAATGGGGGCCGATGTGACGTTGTTCGATACATGTCTGGGCGAAGTTTCGTGTCGTTTTAAAGATCACAACCATAAGCACTCGGCGATTATTAAAGGCCCAACGCCATTGCGCGGTGTAACCACGCAGCTGCTCGACATCCGAGCCGGATTGGCGTGCGTTATCGCCGCATTGGTCGCCGATGGTGAATCAACACTCAGCGGATTCGAACATCTTGAACGCGGATACGAGGATCTCTACGGCAAGCTCAAGGCGGTTGGGGCGAACGTCACCGCAAGCTAGTATGTTGCTCCAACTCTTCTTCACTATGCCGATGCTCGCGTTCGTCTGGCTGACGGCGCTTGTTGTTGCGTTAACGGTTCACGAGTTTTCACATGCGATTGTAGGGAAGTGGCGCGGTGATGATACGGCAGAGAAGTTTGGTCGCCTTTCATTGAACCCATTGGCGCATCTTGATCCGCTCGGATTTTTGATGCTTGTTACGATTGGATTCGGCTGGGCAAAGCCGGTGCCGTTTGATCCACGAAATTTGAAGTCGCCATTGAAAGACGGACTACTTATCGCACTCGCTGGACCGATCTCGAACTTGATTATGGCCGTTGTCGCGGCAGGATTATTCCGAATATTCCTCGAGACCGGCGTTGTTCGTGTGGACACGATGCTCGGCGCGTTTCTCGTTATTTCTGTTCTCGTGAATCTTTTACTTTTGGTGTTCAACCTTATTCCGGTGCATCCGCTCGACGGTTCAAAACTCGTCGACGTCATTACATATCGCACTGGCTACGAATGGTTTGCGCGTTGGCTACAAATGAACGGCCCAAAAATCATGCTCATCCTCGTTCTCATCACGCTCATGACTCCCTACGATCCATTCTATTTCATCCAATTGGCGTCGTATTTTGGTTGTGATCATTTGATCGGCTCGTCGTGTGGCGGGTTGTTGGGGGTGTATTTTGGAGGGTAATTATGCCAACACTGACGCTCGTGACTGGAAATCCAAATAAGGCTTTGGAGGTGGGGATGATTTTGGAGATGAGTGATCTTGAGAGTAGGGCGATTGATACGCCGGAGATTCAGTCATTTTCGCTGGAGGAAATTGTGAAAGCAAAGGCGGAGTATGCACAAAAGGTGTGCGGATCGCCGGTTGTTGTGGAGGATGTTTCATTGGACCTTGAGGTGCTGAAGGGATTCCCTGGCCCGTTTGTGAAGTTTTGGCAGAATAATGTTGGGTACGATCTCGCTGTGGAAATTGCAGAAAAGCTTGGGAACGACCGGGTGGCGATTCGTTGTGGTGTGGGGTACGCCGACGGATCGCGGTTTTTCTATGCCGAAGGCAAGGTCCACGGCAGATTTGTGGCCGGACGTGCTCCGTCTAGCGGCTGGGGATTCGGATTTGATCCCTTTGTGCTCCTCGACGGGCAGGAAAAGACGTACGGCGAGATGTCGAAGGAGGAAAAGAATGCCATTTCGCATCGGAAACTTGGCTGGGAGGTGATGCGGGCGAAGTTAAAGGAGGAAGGGATCCTGTAAGCACAGGGCTTCCGTTGACCCATTTTTTGGCTTGTGGTAGGCTTTTGCTACTTTTTAATAGGGCGTCCCAGATCGGGAATGCACGACTATGCCAACAATTAACCAATTACTTCGAAAGGGACGCACAAAGGCGAAAAACAAGAGTGCTTCGCCAGCAATGCAGTACACCTTGGATTCCTTGCATCGCAAGAAAACGATTCTTCGCAAAGGTGCACCATTTAAGCGTGGTGTTTGTGTGAAGGTCACCACCATGACTCCAAAAAAGCCAAACTCGGCTTTGCGTAAAATCGCCCGCGTTCGCCTTTCAAACGGAACAGAAGTCACGGCGTACATCCCAGGCGAGGGTCACAATCTTCAGGAGCACTCGATCGTCATGATCCGTGGTGGTCGCGTGAAGGACTTGCCAGGTGTCCGTTACCACATCATCCGTGGTCGTTACGACGCCGCAGGTGTCGAAGGCCGTAATCGCAGCCGTTCATTGTACGGAACGAAGCGTCCGAAGGCTGGAAAGGCCGGCGCGAAGAAGAAGTAACAAAGACTTGGCCATTTGGCCTAGTTCCGAATCATGACACTGCGTCGTGCATCGAAACTAGGCTCGAATGGAAAAGCCTCGTCAGTATCCGTTCGGATTAATTTATAGATGCCGAGTACCACATCCACGTGGGAAGCAAAACGGTGTCGCCAAAAGAAATATAATATGCGTGGTAAAGCCGCTCCAAAGCGCAATCTCGCTCCTGATGCAAAATACGGGAGCGTTTTGGTTGCCAAGTTAGTCAATTACGTCATGGAAAGTGGAAAGAAGAGTATTGCTCGCGGCATTGTGTACGATGCATTCGAGATCATCGCCGAGGAAACGAAAGCTGATCCATTGGAAGTTTTCGATACCGCGATTAAGAACGTTACGCCAGCTGTCGAGGTAAAATCGAAGCGCGTCGGTGGTGCAAACTACCAGGTGCCAATGCCAGTGCGCGGCGATCGTCGTTATGCGTTGGCGTACCGTTGGATCCTTGTCGCTGCTCGCAGCAAGAAAGGCCGTCCAATGTGCGAGAAACTCGCAGAGGAATTGATTGCAGCATCCAAGAACGAAGGCGATGCCGTCAAGAAGAAGTTGGACGTTCAGCGTATGGCAGAAGCAAACCGTGCGTTCGCTCACCTCGCTCGATAAACCCTCGATCTTTCTTTTATGAACCGTGATTATCCATTGGAACGAGTTCGGAACATTGGAATCATTGCGCACATCGATGCGGGAAAGACCACCACAACGGAGCGCGTGCTGTACTACACTGGAAAAAAACACAAAATTGGTGAAGTGCATGAAGGTGAGGCAACCATGGACTGGATGGAGCAGGAACAAGAGCGTGGTATCACCATCACAGCTGCTGCAACCACATGTTTCTGGAAGGATCACCGTATTAACATCATCGACACTCCTGGCCACGTGGACTTCACCGTGGAAGTGGAGCGTTCACTTCGCGTGCTCGATGGTGGCGTAACGGTGTTCGACGGTGTTGCTGGAGTTGAACCACAGTCTGAGACTGTTTGGCACCAGGCTGACAAATACAAAGTTCCTCGCGTCTGTTTCATTAACAAACTCGATCGAACCGGTGCTGACTTCTATAAGGACGTCGATTCCATTCGTAAGCGCTTGGCGCCAAACGCGTACCCAGTACAGTTGCCAATTGGTACTGAAAGCAACTTCGTGGGAATTATCGATCTTCTTTTGCGCAAGGCGTTCATTTATAAGGACGACATGGGCAAGGTGGTTGATGAAATCGAAATTCCAGATGAGTACAAAGAAAAGGCAGAGGAATACCGCAAGAACTTGGTTGAGGCAATTGTTGCTGAAGACGAAGCATTGCTCGATCGGTTCTTTGCTGGTGAAGAAATCCCAGTTCCAGAACTGAAGATTGCGCTTCGTAAAGGAGTTGTGTCTTTGAAGATCTTCCCAATTCTTTGTGGCTCCGCCCTCAAGAATAAAGGCGTTCAGCAGATGCTCGACGCAGTTGTCGACTACCTGCCATCGCCGCTGGACGTTCCACCGATCACCGGATTTAATCCAGATGATCACGAAGAATTGATCGCGTGCCCACCAAAGGACGACGCACCATTTGCTGCACTTGCTTTCAAGATCGCTGCAGATCCGTTCGTTGGAAAGCTTGCCTTCTTCCGTGTGTACTCCGGATCGATCAAAGCTGGAACGTACGTATTGAACACAACAACTGGCGACAAGGAGCGCATTTCTCGCATCGTCCGCTTGCACGCAAACAGCCGAGAGGATGTTGAAGAAGTGTTCGCTGGAGAAATCGCGGCAGCTGTTGGTTTGAAGAGCACGGCGACCGGTCACACGCTTTGTGATGCAGATCACCCAGTCGTTCTTGAGTCCATCACATTCCCAGAGCCTGTTATTTCTCAGGCGCTTGAGCCAAAAACAAAGAGCGACCAGGAAAAGATGGGAGTTGCACTTCAGAAGTTGAAGGAAGAAGATCCAACGTTCCACGTTTCCACCGATCCAGATTCCAACCAGACGATTATTGCTGGTATGGGAGAGCTCCACTTGGAAATCATGGTGGATCGCATGAAGCGCGAATACGGTGTTGAGGCAAACGTGGGTCGCCCACAGGTTGCGTACCGTGAAACGATTCGTGCTGCTGCAGAAGGTGAAGGAAAGTACATCAAGCAGTCTGGTGGACGTGGTCAGTACGGACATTGCTGGTTGCGCGTGGAGCCAAACACCGGCGAAGACGCAAAGAACTTCGAGTTCTTTGAAGAAACCAAGGGTGGAAGCATTCCTCGCGAATACATTCCGGCAATTGAAAAAGGTGCACGTGAATCTATGGATCGCGGTGCGATCGCAGGATTCCCACTCATCAACATCAAGGTTACCGTTTTCGACGGAAGCTACCACGACGTGGACTCCAACGAAGCGGCCTTCAAGATGGCAGGAAGCATGGCATTCCAGGAAGCCGTCAAGAATGCAAAACCAGTGTTGCTTGAGCCGATGATGAAGGTGGAGGCGGTTACTCCAGATGAATTTATGGGATCTGTCGTTGGCGACTTGAACGGAAAGCGCGGACAGATTCAGGAAATGGGTGATCGCGGAAACATCAAGTTCGTGAAAGCGCTCGTTCCACTCGCAGAAATGTTCGGTTACTCCACGTCACTCCGTTCCATGACCCAAGGACGCGCAAGCTATTCCATGGAATTCGGTCAGTACATGGAAGTGCCAACCAACGTGCAAAAGACCATCGTCGAAGCACGTCAGGGAAAATAAATTCAGTATCACAAAAGCAAAACGGCCTCGAGAGAGGTCGTTTTGTTGTTAGTTTGGTGTAAAAGCGAACGACCCCGGCTCTCTCGTGGGAGCCGGAGTCGTGTCGTCGTCTTCGTTCTCTAGCTTTCCTTTCGCCACTCCGCATGTCCCATGCGTTTGTCGTATGGATGATCGAGGAGAACCTCGATGTAGGTACACTGGGGGAGATGCTTCGCGACCCACTGGCGTACCACCTCGAGGATTGCTTGGCAGAGTTCTCCGCGGACTGCGTAGCTTCGGGATGGCCGGTCGAACAGGCCCTGGACTGACACGATGACCGTGTCTCCAGTCTCGAGCGTATCTCGGTCTGCTGGACATGTTGCCAGTAACCGTTTTCCGCTGAGCTCGATGTTTTTCACGGCTACTGCCGCGACGATCACCGATTGTTTGAGACCGTGTATTTCGTCAGGGCGATCGACCGGCGGGATCCCGTGGATTGTGATGAGCGGCATGAGCACTCCGTAGTGTGCGGAGAAAGAGTACGGCGTATCGCCGATTTTGAAAAGACAAACCCCATGCGTGGCGATATCACGTAGGGGCGATGCGCGCCGAATCTTCACGGAGACTCGGGCTTGTGCGTTGCAGAATGCAGCTCAAGACGTTACACCTTTGAGGATATGAAAAAGACGTTCAAGCAATTTATTCAGGAGCTTTTGGATCGCGCTGATCAGCCGGATCGGTGTGTGATTGTGATTGATGGATTTGGTGGTTCGGGAAAGAGCACGTTCGCAGAGAAGATGTTGGAATATATTCCTTCTGCCGGGATTGTGCGAGTGGATCACTTCTATCAACCGATCGTTGCTGATGAGGAGAACGAATTTCATTGGGAACGATTTGAGAAAGAAGCCCTGGACCCGCTTCGGGGTGATCGCGAGATTCGATATCGACCATACGACTGGAAACTGAAAACGCTTCAGGATGAGATTGTGATTGGAGAGGACCAGAATGTAATTGTTGAGGGCGTATATTCGACGCAAGAAAAGTTTCGTGATGCGTATGATATAACGATTTGGATCGATGTCCCTGACGGCGTTCGTCTTGAACGTGGTATCGCTCGCGATGGGGAATTGATGAGGCAAATGTGGGAGAATGTTTGGATTCCGTATACAAAGAAATACATGGCAGAGCACCGTCCGGATCGATCGGCGGACATTGTCATTGATGGTGCGGCATCAGATTTCGATGCGGACTGTATCGTCGTTCGAGAAGTATCCGTATAAAACGCGAACGACCCCGGCCTGCGTGGCTCGGGGTCGTGTCGTTACGTTTACCATGTCACGATCCAGAGTCCGTCCTTGTTTTCGATCGGACTCGGCGTTTGAGCTCCGAGTGATCGGTACCATGGAAGCAGGTGAGGATCGGAGACGACGCCCCATGCTGCGCCGTAGTCACGTCGAACTGCGTTGAGCGCACGGCGCATGAGCGCGCTTCCGTACATATCCCCGCGGTGAGACAAACGGACCTGGAGACAACTAATGTATCCCGCGCCGTTAGCCTCGAGCGCCTCAATGAGCTCAATATTTCGGTGATCGACGAGACGTTCCGGTGTTCGGGCGAACGCGACGATGCCGCCAATGAACTCGTGCGACCGATCGATGGTGACGAATTGGTATGGCGTGATCCCGCCTTCTTCGATTCCGAGACGGCGGAATAGCTCGTCTTCGACGTAAGCACCGTTTGTGGCGTATTGGAGACCGTCGCTTCCATCAAGCCACGGGATAACTCGACCGAATTCATTGACAATCTCGCGAAGCTGAATCGCGAACCTCCGACCGCGGAGGCTGACAGGCTGAAGTCGCATAGCGTCCTCATGGTCTGGGTTTGCGAACGGTAGATGCTATCAGTCGAGCAATGATTCGTCCATGGGTCCCTTGCCCTTTCGAGCATCTCTTCCTAAGATGGCTGCATATGGCGATCAATCATATTCCTCGACTGTTGCGATTGGCGCGGAGAACCGGCGATCGGTTGATTGTGACGGATGAGGCTGGGGGAGGCGAGCCGATGGTGATTTTGCCGTTGGAGGAGTATGAGGCGTTGATTGATCAGGCGTTTGGGCCGGGGGAAGCAGAGAGTGGTGATTTCTCTCCACCCATTTATGGGGGGAGTCGGAGGGGGGCTCGGTCGGAGGAGCCCGAGATCGATGTTGAGCTCGAGGAAGAAGAGGCGGATCCGATGATCGAGCTTTCCGACGAGGTGATCGCTGAAATCGCTGAGGAGGCTGCGGATGAAGCCGATATCGATGAGGAGGCGCTCAAGAGCCTTTGGCAGGCTCCAGAAGAGGTGCCTGTCACAAACGAGGAAGAGAAAATCGTCGAAAAGCCTCAGGAAGTCGTTAAAAAGAAGTCAAGTAGGGGCGAAGGAGGGGAGGAGGAGTTCTACCTGGAACAGATCGATTAGCCTGCCGTGCATAAGCGGACTTGCGTGATTTTCCTGGTTTTGCTACACTCTCGCCACATTTATTTACCGAAACTCTCACTCACTCGCTGAGTATTCCGCACACGGAATGCCCGCATAATTTCTTCGTATGGCAGAACAGTTTGACCGGACAAAGCCGCACGTGAACGTCGGCACCATTGGTCACGTCGACCACGGCAAGACCACCACAACCGCTGCAATGCTTGCAGTGGCTGCCGCAATGGGAAACAAGGCGCAAACAAAGGGTATTAACGACCTCGACAAAGCGCCAGAATCCAAAGCGCGTGGTATCACCATTTCGACCGCACACTGTGAATATGAGACGGCAAACCGTCACTACGCACACGTGGACTGTCCAGGACACGCAGACTACGTGAAAAACATGATCACGGGTGCTGCTCAGATGGACGGCGCAATTCTCGTCGTTTCCGCTGCTGACGGTCCAATGCCACAGACTCGCGAGCACATTCTTCTCGCAAAGCAGGTTGGTGTTCCTTCAATCATCGTCTACTTGAACAAAGTTGATATGGTTGATGATCCAGAACTTATCGACCTCGTTGAGCAGGAAGTTCGCGATCTTTTGAAGAAGTACGATTTCCCTGGTGATGACGTTCCAGTGGTTCGCGGATCTTCCGTGAAGGCACTTGAGAACCCAACCGGCCCAGAAGCTCAGCCAATCCGCGACTTGCTCGCAGCATTGGACGCATACATCCCACAGCCAGTTCGCGATCTTGATAAGCCATTCCTCATGCCGGTGGAAGACGTCTTCTCTATTGAAGGACGTGGAACTGTTGTGACTGGTCGTATCGAGCGCGGTGTCTGTAACGTTGGAGACGAAGTAGAAATTGTCGGTATCAAGGACACCATCAAATCGACGGTGACCGGTATCGAAATGTTCAACAAGTCACTTGACAAGGGTATGGCTGGCGACAACGCTGGAGTTCTTCTCCGCGGTGTGAAGAAAGAGGACGTTGAGCGCGGTCAGGTGCTTGCAAAACCAGGCACCGTGAAGCCACACACTAAGTTCGAGGCTGAAATTTACGCCTTGACCAAGGAAGAAGGCGGACGTCACAAGCCATTCTTCAAGGGCTACAAGCCACAGTTCTACATCCGTACAACCGACGTGACTGGTGAAATCGTCTTGCCAGAAGGCACAGAGATGGTTATGCCAGGAGACAAGGTGAACGGCATCGTGACACTCATCAACCCAGTCGCACTCGAAGAGAAGATGCGCTTTGCTATCCGTGAGGGTGGCCGAACGGTTGGTGCAGGTATCGTTGTAAAAATCATTGAATAATTCTTGAAAAAGAACATGAAGGCAGAACGTAAAACGTCTGCCTTCCTCTGTTTCAGAAATCGCCCTTTTCACTATGACCGACGCAGCAAAAACAAAAGAAGACGTAAAACAGCGCATTCGTATCAAGATTCGTGCGTATGATCACAAGGTGATCGACACCGCAACTCAGACCATCATCAAGACGGCTGAACGCAGTGGCGCAGAAATTCTTGGTCCAGTGCCGTTGCCAACTGAGATTCGCCGTTTTACGGTGAACCGCTCAACGTTCATCGATAAGCAGTCACGCGATCAGTACGAGATGCGTGTTCACAAGCGTCTTATCGACATCGTTTCTCCAACGGAACGAACGATCGATGCGCTGATGAGCTTGAACCTTCCGGCCGGCGTCGACATCGAAATCAAAATGTAATTCACGCAGTGGAAGCTGCGACGAGATCATCTCTCACAGACGATTTCATCGCAGTTTCCACTGCAAGCCTCCTACATCGAACCGAGAAGATAGATTCGCTCGCGAAAAACCTTCTTGATGCTTCGTGCGGAGTTCAGGAGACCTCTTTTCAACGCAAAAAAAACTCAATACACAACATTGCGCATCTGCGCAGTACCGTTTCCGTGTTTTGAGCTAGAAGTTTTTCGTGAAAGCGAAGCTTCTGGTTTTTTCGTTCAAAGGGCCCTTACTTAATACCGTTCCTCTGCCTCGCGCATGAACGAAAGATTCTATGAAAGTTCTTCTCGGAAAGAAAATCGCCATGACACAGGTCTTCCGACCAGACGGATCGGTTGTCCCAGTAACGTTGATTGAAGCAGAGCCTTCGGTCGTCGTCGCGGTTCGAAACAATGTACAGGGTCGTTCAGTGATGGTTGTCGGTTTCGACAAAACCACGAATGTCACAAAAGCGGAAGCTGGTGTGACTGGAGATCTTGGAACGTTCCGAACATTGCGAGAGTTTCCTCTTGCAGACGGTGAAACCGCAGAGCGCGGCACCGCAATCACTGTTTCTGCCTTCACTATCGGTGACACTGTGAACATCGTTGGTACCTCAAAGGGCCGCGGTTTCCAGGGTGTCGTGAAGCGCCATGGATTCCATGGTCACCCACGAACGCACGGTCACAAGGACCAAGAGCGTAAGTCGGGTTCCATCGGAGCCGGTGGTATCCAGCGCGTGTTTAAAGGCATGCGCATGGCTGGCAGAATGGGAAGCGATCGTGTCACGGTCAAGAACCTCGAAGTGATGACGATTGATACGGAGAAGAACATTATCGGAATTAAGGGTGCAGTCCCTGGCAGCCGTGGAAGCCTCGTGACTATTCTCGCAACTGAAGGAAATGTATGGCTCAAGTAAAACTCTACAATTGGAAAGGTGCGGACGCCGGCACGGTCACGTTGCCTGACGCATTGTTTGCGGTGCAGCCAAACAGCAACCTCATTCACGATGTCATTGTGGCACAGGACGCTAATGCTCGCGTTGTTTTGGCACATACGAAAGATCGCAGCCAGGTTTCCGGAGGTGGAAAGAAGCCATGGAAGCAGAAGGGAACCGGTCGCGCACGTCATGGATCTTCTCGTTCACCAATTTGGGTGGGTGGAGGTGTGACGCACGGTCCGCTTGCTGAGCGTAACTTCTCGGTAAAACTGAACAAGAAAACGAAGCGCACCGCGCTTGCGATGGTCTTGACTGACAAGCTTCAAGATGGCGCGTTTGTTGCGGTGGAAGACTTCGGTTTCCCAGAAGCAAAAACAAAGTTCGTTGCACAGATGCGCGCAGCGCTCCCTGGTGCTCGTGGCTCTGCACTTATCGTTGTGACCGCTGATGACATCGTCATGAAGCGTGCGGCGAAGAACTTGCCACGAACAACAACGATTCACGCCCAGAGCTTGAACGTTCGCGATGCTGCAAAGTACCGAACGATCGTTGCTTCGAAAGCTGCCATCGCGTCGATGGTCCAAACCTTTAGCGCGTAACGTATGCCAAAGAAAACAACAACTGAAGGTGAAGTAGTTGCGAAGCCAGCAAAGAAGACAACAAAAAAGGCAGTAGCTGAAGTAACGGCTGCTCCAGCATTGAAGTCACTTTCACGTTTTGCGACAGACACGCTTCTTGCGCCAATGGTTACCGAAAAGACTGCAATGCTTTCAAGCAGCAATGTGATGGTCTTCCGCGTATCGCTTTCTGCGACGCGCGTTGCAGTGAAACAGGCATTTAAAGAATTGTACGGAGTAACGCCAGTAAAGGTGAACGTGATCACCGTCCGCCCACGTGCAATGCACTTTGGGAAGTCGAATGGTCATCTCAAGAGTTTCAAGAAAGCGATGATCTCGTTGCCAGTAGGAACGACGATTGACGTCTTTGCATCTGTTGTCTAAGCGTATGCCAATTAAACAATACAAACCAACAACTGCAGGACGCCGCAAGTCGAGCGTTCAGTCGTTTGCCGACGTCACGTCGACATCTCCAGAGAAATCGCTTTTGATTTCACAGAAGCAGATGGCGGGTCGTGGTGCATCGGGACACGTTTCCGTCCGTCATCGTGGAGGTGGAGCAAAGCGCCACATTCGCGTGATCGATTGGAAGCGTGACAAGTACGATATTCCAGCAAAAGTTCAAACCATTGAATACGATCCAAACCGCGGTGCACGTATCGCTCTCCTTGCTTACGCAGACGGAGAAAAGCGCTACATCCTTGCTCCTCTTGGTCTCACGGTCGGCATGACGATTGTTTCTTCTCTTGAGCGCGGTGAACCAGCAATGGGAAACCGATTCCCACTCGAAAAAATTCCAGTCGGTATGCAGGTTCACAACATTGAACTTGAACCTGGACGTGGTGGAAAAATGGTTCGCGGTGCTGGTGTCGCTGCAGAACTTCTCGCAATTGAAGGTGAGCGTGCAACGCTTCGTCTTCCATCAGGAGAAGTCCGCATGGTTGCAAAGACCTGTATGGCAACGCTCGGAACCGTGTCCAATCCAGATTGGCGCTTGGTCCGATGGGGAAAGGCTGGACGTATGCGTCATCGTAGCGTTCGCCCAACCGTTCGTGGAAAGGCGATGAACCCAGTTGATCACCCACACGGAGGAGGAGAGGCTCGAAACTCAATCGGTATGCCTTCGCCAAAGACGCCAACTGGAAAGAAGGCCCTTGGTGTGAAGACACGAAAGAGCAAGAAGCCATCGAATGCGTTCATTGTTCGCCGCCGACAGCACGTGAAGCGTAACGCGTAATCCTATGCCACGAAGTCTTAAAAAGGGTCCATTCATCGATCAGAATCTTGCAAAGAAGGTGTCGAATCTTCGCGCAGGAGACAAAACCGTGATCAAAACATGGGCTCGTTCATCAACAATCACTCCAGAGATGGTCGGTTTTACCTTCGGTGTACACAATGGACGTGAATTTGTTCAGGTCCGCGTTGTGGAAAACATGGTTGGCCACAAGCTCGGAGAATTCTCACTGACACGAAAGTTCGTTCGCCACGCAGGAAAGGCTGCAGCTGCAGCTCCTGCAGCGGCACCGGCAGCAGCGCCAGCCGCAAAGAAACTTGCTCGCTAGTCCAAATATTATGGAAGTCAAAGCGGTCGCAAAATTTATCCGAATCGCACCTCGCAAGACTCGTCTTGTCGTGGGGTTGATTCGTGGCAAGTCGGTGAACGAAGCACGTCGCCAGTTGATGGTGTCTCCAAAGCTTGCAGCAAAGGCAGTGTTAAAGGCACTCAACTCTGCAGTTGCAAACGCAACGAATAACGCAAAGCTCGATGCTGGAACGCTCGTTGTTGTGAAGACGTGGGTCGATGAAGGTCCAAAGATTAAACGGTTTGCTCCACGTGCACAGGGTCGTGCAACACCAATTCGTCATCGAATGTCGCACATCCACGTTGTGGTCTCGCCAAAAATCACCACCTAACCTATGGGTCATAAAGTCAATCCAAAAGTCTTCCGTCTTGCCACGATTTATACGTGGGACTCGAAGTGGTTCGCTCGCGGAAAGCAATTTGTTTCTTCGCTCAAGGAAGACGTCAATATTCGTGAATACTTGCGAAAGTCCCTTCGCGACGTCGGTCTTGAATCGATCGGAATCGACCGCACACCAAAGCGTGTCACTATCACCATTCGTGCTGCAAAGCCTGGTGTGATCATCGGTCGCGCTGGCGCAGGAATCGAAGAGCTGAAAAAGAAACTCTCAAAAGAGTTTTACCGCGGACAGCGCGTCACGTTGAACATCAACGTGGAAGAAGTCACTCGTCCAACAATGTCTGCGCAAATCATTGGCGATCAAATCGCCCGCGAAATTGAGCAGCGTCTTCCATTCCGTCGATCCATGAAAATGGCAATCGAGCGTGTGATGAAGGGCGGAGCGAAAGGTGTGAAACTCACACTGTCTGGCCGTTTGAACGGATCAGAAATCGCACGAACCGAAACAATCGCAAACGGTAGCATTCCACTTCACAACCTTCGCGCAGATATCGACTTTGCACGCGTTCGTGCAAATACGATCTTCGGTGTGATCGGTGTAAAGGTCTGGATCTATCGTGGCGACGTGTTCGGTACATCGGCCGAGACACAGGCACAGGCACAAACTGAGTCCGCAGAACATCGTCCCGCGCAAGCTCGCGGCGCACGGTCATAGGAATTGATCCCCTCGTATGTTGCTTCCGAAAAAAATGAAATACCGCAAGTGGCACAAGCGTCGGACAACCGGCGACCGCTTGGCGACGCAAAAAACGGATGTTGCTTTTGGATCCTTTGGACTGAAGGCAATTACCGAGGCGTGGGTGACTGCGCGGCAGATTGAAGCGGCGCGTCGCGCCATGACTCGTGCCATTAAGCGCGGCGGAAAGATCTGGATCCGCATTTTCCCAGATCACCCAGTCACAAACCACGGCGCTGAAGCGCCGATGGGTAAAGGAAAGGGTGGCGTTGACTACTACATGACGCCGGTGCGTGCAGGAACAGTGATGTTCGAAATGGACGGCGTGACTCCAGAAGTCGCGCAAGAAGCATTTCGTCTCGCTGCGTACAAGCTTCCAGTGAAGACCAAGATTGTCAGCCGAAACTAACGCGTATGTCTACACCAAACGAATTCGCGGGACTCTCCGCAAAAGAACTCTCGGCAATGATTGCCGAGGAACGCGCAAAACTTCGCGACATGAACCTGAAACTTTCCGTTGGTCAATTGCGTGCGGTTCGTACCGTTCGCGGAACCAAGAAACGTATTGCTCGCCTGGAGACACAGCGCTCCGCGATCACAAGCCTCTAAAGTATGGCAACCAAAAAGACATCACCAAAAGCTGAACAGCCAAAGGCTGAAAAAGCAACAATGCACCGCCGTTTTACTGGCGTGGTTGTTTCGGCGCACAAAACGCCAAAGACGGTTGTCGTACGGATTGACCGTACAGTAATCCACCCAAAGTACGGCAAACGCTACATCGTCAGCACTAAGTTCATGGCGCATGACGAAGCGATGACTGCAAACGAGGGCGACACTGTGACTATTGAAGAGACGCGTCCGCTTTCTGCACGAAAGCGCTTCCGCGTTGTTTCAACGCCAAAAGCGTAACCAGACTTTGTATGTTGCAACATCGATCCATGATGAATGTCGCCGATAACACCGGCGCAAACCAACTTCAAGTCATTCGCGTGCTCGGCGGCTACAAAAAGCGGTACGCTCGTTTGGGCGACGTGGTTACTGCAGTCGTCAAAAAGGCTTCGCCACACACAATGGTAAAAAAGAGTGATGTGGTTCACGCCGTGATTGTACGCACACGCAAGGAAGTCCGCCGAAAGGACGGTTCCTACATTCGTTTCGACGAAAATGCAGGCGTCATCATTAACCGTGCTTCAAAGGAACCAAAGGGAACGCGTATCTTCGGACCAGTCGCTCGCGAGTTGCGTGCAGAAGGGTTCACCAAGATCGTCTCTCTTGCTCCTGAAGTCCTCTAGTCCTCTCCTATGAAAATCAAAACCGGAGACAATGTCCGCGTCATTGCGGGCAAACATAAAGGAAAAGAGGGAAAGGTCATTCAGACGTTCCCAACCCGCGAGCTCGTCGTTATTGATGGCGTGAACCAGGCGGTGAAACACATCAAGGCAAAAGGAAAGACTGCCGCTGGTCAGCGCGTCACCTTCAATGCACCACTTCCAGCATCGCGTGTTGCGGTGATCGGTGAAGGTGGAGCAAAGGGTCGTGTGGGCTACGCATTCATCACCAAAGATGGACGACAGCAAAAAGTGCGCGTCCTTCGAACCAAGAAGGGTGTGACCCAAATCGACTAGTATGCAGAATATCCAAGAACACATGAAAACGACCGTTGGTCCTGCGCTTCGCAAGGACTTCGGCTACACCAACATTCACGAGACGCCGGTCATCACAAAAGTGACGATCAACGCAGGTCTCGGGAAGGGAAAGGATGCCAAGTTCGCTGACGTCGTCGTTGAGACCTTCCGTCGCATCACCGGTCAGCAGCCTGTCCGCACCAAAGCCAAGAAATCCATTGCAGGATTCAAGGTTCGTGAGGGCATGGTGGTCGGAGTAATGGCGACGCTTCGTGGAAAGCGAATGTGGGACTTCCTCACGAAGCTCACGAACATCGCCTTCGCACGTATCCGCGACTTCCGCGGAATCCCCGAGTCTGCTGTCGACAGCCAAGGGAACTTCAACTACGGATTCACGGAACACATCGCGTTCCCAGAAATCCACCCAGATGAAGTGGAGTCGCTCCATGGGCTCCAGGTGACCATCACCACAACCGCAAAGAACCACGAAGAAGGCATCGCCCTTCTCAAAGCGATCGGATTCCCGTTCGCTTCGAAGCAACAGAAATAAGCTATGGCAACGACGAATCAAATCGCAAAGTCGGCGAAGAAGCCAAAGTTCAGCACTCGTGTCGTTCATCGATGCTGGCGCTGTGGCCGTAAGCGCTTCTTCATGCGAGCCTTTGGCCTCTGCCGTATCTGTTTCCGTGAACTTGCGAACGTTGGTGAGATTCCGGGAATTCGAAAAGCAAGCTGGTAATCCTATGATGACCGATCCAATTTCCGACATGCTCACCCGAATCCGTAATGCGTCCATGACGCGTGCGGTACAGGTTGAGATGCCGATGTCAAAAATGAAGTTCGCAATGGCGAAGATCCTCGAAAAAGAGGGGTGTCTTGATGCTGTTGAAACCTACCAGGATGGTGCAAAACCAATGTTGCGCGTTCGCCTTGCGTATCGCGAAACCGGTGAAGCAACAATCTCGTCTATTATTCGTAAGAGCAAGCCAAGTCTCCGCGTTTACGTGAAGGCAGACAACTTGCGAAGCGTGCGATCCGGACAAGGCTTCTCGATTCTCTCGACGCCAAACGGATTAATGACCAATAAGGAAGCGTACAAGCGTCGTTTGGGCGGTGAGCTTATCTGCGAAATCTCCTAATATGTCTCGCATTGGAAAAAAACCAGTCTTTTTGCCAGCAGGTGTTACCGCGGCCATCGCGGAAAACACCGTGACCGCAAAGGGACCAAAAGGTGAGCTTTCGCTCGTCCTTCATCCACACGCTGCCGCAACGCTTTCCACTGAAGAAGGTGTTTCGCAGATTAACGTTACCGTTCTTGATCCTGATCGCGAAGACCGTGCGATCTGGGGGACCATGCGTGCGCTTATCGCGCAGATGGTAAAGGGTGTATCTGAAGGATACGCAAAGGCCCTCGAGTTGAACGGCGTTGGTTTCAAGATGAATCTTCAGGGAACCACGTTGGTGCTTTCTCTCGGCTTTTCGCATGAAGTAAAATTCGTGTTGCCGGTAGGAATCGCCGCAAAGATCGAAGCGAACGTTCTTACCATTAGCGGAGCAGACGCTGCGCTTGTTGGAAAGATCGCTGCAGAGATCCGTTCACACAAAAAACCAGAGCCATATAAGGGCAAAGGTTTCCGCTATACTGACGAAATTATTCGTCGTAAGGCTGGTAAGGCGTCGAAGAGCGAATAATCCCTCTCTATGTTGCGAAAGAATATCCTCGCGAAACGTCACGGAAAAGTGCGCCGCGCACTCCGTACTCGCGCAAAAATTCATGGCACTGCGGAGCGACCTCGCCTTACGGTATTCCGTTCCAGCAAGCACATTAGTGCACAGTTGGTTAACGACGATATCGGCAAGACATTGTGCTCAGCGTCTGATGTGAAAATGCCAAAGGCAGATAAGCCTCTGGTTCGTGCTGCGAATGTTGGTGCCGCTCTTGCAGCAGCAGCAAAGGCTGCCGGTATTTCGGTGGTAACGTTCGATCGCGGTTCGTATCTTTATCACGGTCGTGTCGCAGCGGTTGCAGAAGCATGCCGCGCGAACGGACTTCAGTTCTAACCTATGACCGACTCTCCAAAAACAACAGCACCAGTAGCAGCAGCCGGAGCGGCTCGACCAGCATTTGGCGCCAATCGTGGTGCAGCAGGACGCGGCGGTCGTCCAGGTCAGGGTGGTAATCGACCAGGCGGAGGCGATTCTCGCGGTAAGGGCGGCGCACGCGGCGGACGTCGTGATGAGCGCGAACCACGTGAATTTGAACAAAAGATTCTCGAGCTTGCCCGCGTGACTCGTGTGACCAAAGGTGGAAAGCGTATGCGTTTCCGCGCAAGCTTGGTTATTGGTGATCGTCGTGGTCGCGTCGGATTCGGTGTTGCAAAGGGTGCCGACGTTGCAATGGCTGTCGAAAAAGCATTCCGTCAAGCAAAGAAGAACATGATTACTGTTCCGCTCGTGAAGGAAACCATTCCTCACGCAGTTGAGCGAAAGTTCGCTGCTGCAGCTGTCCTTTTGAAGCCTGCTCCACAGGGTACCGGACTCAAGTGCGGCGGTCCTACACGTATGGTGTTGGAACTTGCTGGCGTGCCAAACGCTGTTTCGAAGTTGATGGGTTCAAGCAACAAAATTAACAACGCAAAGGCAACGTTCTTGGCTCTTAGCGCATTGCGCAAGTCAGAAGCTGCTCCAGTTATTACCGCCTAATATGAGTATTTCTCTTTCAACCCTTCGCCCGGCATTCGGCGCAAAGCGGGGCAAGCGTCGCGTTGGTCGCGGACTTGGCTCACGCGGCACCACGGCAGGACGCGGTCAAAAAGGTCAGAGCGCTCGTTCTGGTGTTGGTGGCTTGAAGCGTCTTGGTATGCGAAGCCTCATGCTCGCAACGCCAAAGATGCGTGGATTCAAATCGCTTGCTCCAAAAGTACAGGCGGTGAATCTTCAGGCAATTGCATCAAAGTATATTGCTGGTGAATACGTCACTCCAGTCACCCTTGTGAAAAAGGGATTGGTTCTCGACAAAACACTCCCAGTGAAAATTCTTGGTAACGGTGAAATTACTGTTGCGGTCACAGTGAAGAACTGTACAGTTTCTGTCGCGGCCGCAGAAAAAATCACTAAGGCTGGTGGTACGGTAACTGCTTAGCATCTTGCTTCTTCCCATTGTATGGAAACCTTGAAACGCATCTTCCGCATTCCAGAGCTTCGTAATGCACTTCTGTTCATCGTTTTCGTCGTGGTGGTGTTCCGCGTTGCGGCACACATTCCTGTGCCAGGAATTGACGCCTCTGGTCTTGCTTCCATTTTGGAAGGAAACCAGTTCTTGGGCATCTTGAACATGTTTTCCGGAGGAACGCTGAAGAACTTCTCTGTTGTTGCACTCGGCGTCTCTCCATATATTACCGCCTCGATTATCTTCCAGCTTTTGGGAATGATTTTCCCAAGTTTGGAGGAACTGCAGAAAGAAGAGCAAGGTCGTCAGCGAATTAGTCGCTATACGCGTCTCGCAACTGTTCCTTTGGCGTTCTTGCAAGGGTACGGTGTGCTGCGTTTGCTTGAAAGTCAGCAACAGCTTGGCATTCATCTTACGGGAACCCAGCTGATCTTTGCCTTGATTTCCATGGCCGCTGGAACGGTATTCCTCATGTGGCTTGGTGAATTGGCGACGGAACGCAAAATGGGGAATGGTATTTCGCTTCTCATTTTCGCGGGTATTATGGCCGGTCTTCCTGGAGCAATTGCGCAGGCTGCGGCAACATACACTTCCGGTGATATTTTGAGCATTGCGCTTTTCATCGCACTCGCTGTTGTCACTATTGTTGGCGTCGTTGTTGTTACTGAAGGTCAGCGCAACATTATGGTGCAGTATGCACGTGGTGGTGGGCAGACGTCAGGCAAGGTGCAATCGTCATTGCCGCTTCGGTTGAACATCGGTGGAATGATTCCAATTCTCTTTGCGCTCTCTATCGTTGTGCTTCCTCCGTTGTTGGCGCAGTTCTTTACTCAGGCACGAACACAGGTGATTCGCGATATCGCGCAGTGGGTGGTGGTTACCTTCCAGAATAACGTTGTTCACGCGGTGCTGTACTTTGTTCTTGTATTCGCCTTCACATTCTTCTACGCGTCAATCGTGTTCCGTCCAGAGCAAATTTCGGAGAACTTGCAGAAGCAGGGCGGATTCATTCCGGGCGTACGTCCTGGTGAGCAAACAACGAAGTACCTGCAGTGGGTAATGAACCGTTTGTTGCTCTCTGGTGCGTTCTTCCTTGCAACCATCGCCATTCTTCCAAACATTGTTCAGGGCTTCACCGGCAACCAAAACCTCGCAGTCGGTGGATCGTCTATGATCATTGTCGTTTCGGTGGTTATCGACATCGTGAAACAGGTTCAGTCCCAGCTCACGATGCGTGCGTACGATGTGTAATCGATGACAAAGTTTACGGCAGTTATACAGCCTCCGGTTTTGCGAAAGCAGCCCGGAGGCTGTACTGTTATGGCTGTATTCTACCTATGATCCATCGAATCTTTTTGCTCGGACCACAGGGATGCGGGAAGGGGACGCAGGCGGTGATTTTGGCGGCGCGCCTTGGGATCCCGCAGCTTTCCATGGGGCAACTGCTCCGTGATGCCGCGGCTGGAACGGATGATCTCGCCGATCGCATCAAGGCGATT
>CAIKHN010000003.1 GCA_903827265.1 Candidatus Uhrbacteria bacterium | reverse complement strand
GCAGCCTTCACACTGTCCTTTGCGAAAACGGTCAGCGCAGATGTTGAATCGGAATTTGGAAGAACGTTCCATTGCAAATGTTCAAGAACCGAATTCGACAACGCATGGAAATCGAATGCATACGCGGCCAGATTCGTCATGCCGCCAACCTCAAGCGCAAATGCATCATGCGGATCAAAATCAATCGAAACGTCTGCAGACGTAAAATCATCCGACGGAGGAAACACCGAAAAGTACACCGGCTCGTTTTCGACCGTTACAAAAGAACCACGATCGGAATATTGCACATCAGAAACTCGGTCCGCAGGAAGCGGCGATTGAATAAACGAAGAAAAAATTTCTGGAGTCCAGGAAATAATTCTCTCACCGTTTGGCGCTGATGAAATCCACGAAAGCCAAGCAAACAGCAGAATCGCCGCAACGACGAAGACGCATTTTACGATCGGATATTTCACAATGCAATTCGATACAACGTTTCATTCTGAAGCGTGACGATCGGCGTAATTGATAATCCCATTACACCAAGTTTCTCTGTGTTCAAGTACTCGAAGTCTTTTTCCGGAAGAGTAAGGCCAAAGTAATACAACGGCACGATTGGTGCGAGCGTCGGCAACACCGCATACGTTACATCTGATCGTAGCGGAACAATAACGCGGCGAGATGGAAAGAGATATTTATCGGCGTGATCGACGACGATCACCGACTGTTCCTCGGTTCGCGCAAGAATTGCATCGCGCTTCTCGACCGAAGTCTGCATCGCCGATCGAGTCGCAACAAGACCATCAATACCGAAAAATACTGTCCGTATGCTCATGAAAAGCGTCGAAACCACGAGCACGACCAATAAAACGATTCGGCTATTGCGACGGGGAATACGTTCACCAACGCGCACAATCGCGAGTCCAACAAGCACGCTTGCAGCAACAAATAACGGCAGCCAGTATCGAACGTGGGAATTTCCAATGGTGATTGATCGCGGATCCAAATTATCGACAACAACCCAACTTCCGTACACCGTCACCATCCACGCTGTCGCGACAACAAGACAACCAACGAAAATGCGCCATGCTTTTCGCTGCGCTTTTGACGTCCACGCAAACCACGCACCGACGCATGCGAGCAAAGTTGGGATTGGATAGAGCAATACACCATACCACCACACATTCCAAAGCATCGCCCGCGGATGGAACCCAAATGGCAAGAGCAAATGCCCGACCGTCGCAACAATCGATGCGGAAGGAGCGACTTCTCCTACTGAACGAGGATCCGACAGCGTGTACCCCGTCGCGAGTGCTGATCCGTAGAGCATTGAATTCGCAAGAAGATACGTACCGATAATAATCGCTCCCCCAGCCACAGCGCCAAGAAGCACTTTCCAAGGTAATGATTTTCGATACGCAACAAGAACGATAGCAATAACAATCATCGCAACCGGAGCCTCAACAAGACGCATCGTAAGGCCGAGTGTAAAAATCGATCCTGCAAGGAGTCCGAGCACAGTCGACTGTCTTGACCGTGCAAGCACGAAACACGCAACCCCAATGACTACCATTGATACAAATGCAACATTTGGCATCATGGCTCTCGCGCCGTAATACCAAAATGCCGGATGAATAAGCACGAAAAATGCAGAAATATCCGCGAGCGATTCATCATGCGATAATTGACGAACAGTCCACCAAAGCAGCAACACTCCGGACACTGCGAGAATCGGCGTAAAGGCGAACATGCCAAATACGCCAAACGCAAAACGGAACACACCAGTCATGAACGGAAATCCAAGGAAACTCGTTGGAAGAATCGCCGTTCCCGGAGCAATCATCGAGCGCGGATGAATGGCTCCTTCTGCAACGGCGTTTAATGGTTCTGTCGACATCATCGAACCGGTTACTGCGAATGTTTGCGCAAAAAATGCATTCGCACTTTCGTCGGGCGACGCAAAAACACCGCCTGTCCCAACCGTCAGCCAACCAAGCGTGCACGCAAAAACACCAAGAATCGCGATCCGCAACGCCCACTGTTTTCGTCCAGTCATACGCTACAAGGAATACGTGATTGCAGCGATAAGTGCAAATGCCAAAGAGACTCCAAGCGTAAATTCGCCAGCAACAATCCACGTCTCCATTCCGTAGAAAATACCAAGAAGAAGTGATGTAAGCGACAGAAATTGCAAAAACATCTTCGTCTTTCCCCACACGTTCGCAGACATCATTTGATTATTCGGATTCTTTCGCGACAAAAATACCATTGCCGGCAGCAAATCCAACGAAAGCGCAACGAAAACAAGAATCGGATGAAAATATTTCAACGCAACCGTCAGCGCAACACCACCAACCAATAACTTGTCGGCGACTGGATCGAAGAAAATTCCCCACGACGTAATTTGTTTGCGAATACGCGCAACAGAACCGTCGAGAATATCGGTGAACGCGGCGAGGACAAAGAGCGGTATTCCAAGCCGATAGTCTCCAAGGAACAAAATCCACACCACAAACGGTGTTAAAACCATGCGGAATAACGTAATGTGATTTGGTCGTACAAACCACGGAACCAACCGAACGAACGTATACTTCATGACGTAATCGTGCGGATACAGTTTTGCGAAGCCTCTCTGGGACATAGTTCAATTCGCGTGTACCATTAAGAGCATTGATCCTAGTATACGCTATGGCATTGATTTTCTTGAGTGCAATCCTCATTACCGGCCTCCTGACGGTGCTCGGGCGACGTATCGGGACAACGCTGTTCCCCACCGAAACCCGAGGCCTCTCTACCACAATGGGTGCGCTTCTTGCTGTCGCGTGTTTTTCAATATCCGGATCAGCGGTGTATTACTTCTCGATCGTGAATACCTTCACCCTTGGCATCGCAGCAGCGGCGACCATCGGCGGAATTATGTTTTTAACACGACGATGGCAACAACACATCAAACTCGATTTCCCACACGAGCTTTTTGAAAACCGACGAGGCCGATCGATCGCTCTCCTTTTCATTACAGCCATCTCTCTCGCCGCCTGGTGGCAAGCAATTCTTTCAATACCAATAACGGACGCGGTTCGTTCACCATGGCTCGTGCTTTCTCCAATTTCGATCATTGCTCCCGCAATAGCGCTCATCACGAGCTTTGCCCTGCTTCATCGCGGATCGAAACGTCTCGGCTCTCTCGCGCTTTTCTCAACGCTCTTCTCTATTTTCGCATCAACGGCTTTTCTCTTTCCTCTCGGCTACGGATTCGACCCGTTCCTTCATCGAGCAACTATTACCCACATTGTTGAACACGGGACCATCACCCCAAAACCGCTCTACTATATTGGCGAATACGCGCTCGAACTTTTTGGAAATATCCTCGGCGGAATTCCAATCGCAGGCATCGACGCGTTCCTTGTTCCAATCATTGCCGCAATCACGTTGACGATTACTGCACGACGACTCCCAACCGGAATCGTGATTCTCCTTATTGGACTCAGTAATTTTATAACGACGACACCACAGTCACTGGCGTATCTCTTTACGATCCTCGCGGTTGTAACGATCCCGAAATCTCTCGAACGCTATCGCGACATTATTGCGTCATCCATCTTTGCAATCGCGGCGCTCATCACTCACCCAATTGCCGGAGTGCCAGCATGTTTCTTTGTGACATTCTGTGCAACACGAATCTGGAACCAGTCGCCGATGAAGACGATTCTCCGATCGCTCCTTGCAATTGGTGCGGCGATCGCCCTTCCTGTCATGTTCGCAGTTCAAGCAATGCTGAGTCACGCGCCAGTATCGTTCTCGTTCAATCATCTTTGGAAACTCAACGAACTCCCGATCTCTGGATTCTTTTTTTCTCAAGGAAACACATGGCTTGATGCGATGTATCTCGTCATCGGGAATCTTTCACTCGTCATCATTCTCCTTGCGGTGATAGGCTGGTACATTACGGCAAAAATGCAAAAACTAAGACCTGACCCCATTCTCGACTCCGGAATAATGATGATTAGCCTTATTGTTTCGTTTGTGCTCGTTGCTCTTGGAATCAATTTCTCATATCTCATCGATTACGAACGCCAGGACTTCGCGCTTCGGCTTCTTCTTCTCGCGACACTCTTTGCGCTCCCTCTTGCCGATCGCGCCATCGCAAACATCGCATCTCGATTCGTCACGCCGTCTCGTGCGCAATTCGCTGCCGGATATATAGCACTGTTCATTGTAGGCTCTGCAGCACTCTATAACCTCTATCCTCGTCACGACGGCTATGTCCGGTCTGCGGCATTCAACGTCAGTCAAGCAGACTTTGACACGGTATATGCAATCAATCAGCGTGAAACGAGCGACGCCGACTATATCGTGCTCTCAAACCAAGCAACCGCAGCGGCAGCACTTCAGGAATTTGGGTTCCGAAAATATTATCACAACGACATATTTTACTACCCAATTCCAACCGGAGGCGCGTTATACCAAAAATATCTTTCCATGGTTGAAACAGCACCGACACAAGAAACAATGCAGTCCGCCATGGCACTTACCGGCGTCTCGAAAGGGTATTTTGTTGTAAGCAATTATTGGTGGAAGAGCGATGAAATTATCGAAAACGCAAAACAGCAAACCGACGACTGGTTTGCTGTTGATGGCGGAAAAACAACGGTATTCGTTTTTAGTAACGAAGCGAGCGCGCAATCGCCTCAGTAAACAATTCGACGAGCCGATCGGCGTACTTTGAAAGAACATACGGGGCAACTGTTTCGCGCATCATCTCACCGCGGCCAGCAAATGCATCTTTCTCCGCATCAAGTTTTGCAATAGCGCGAAGAAGGTCGCTTTCGTCTCCCGGCGTAAAAAGAATTCCCGTTTTACCGTTCTGAATAAGCTCCCCCACTCCACCGATTCGCGACGCGAGCAGTGGAATACCCGCAGAGAGCGCCTCATAAATTACCGTTGGAGAATTCTCATAGCACAAGCTCGGCACCACAACAGCATCAACCGCAGCAATGCACTTCATGACTTCTTCTTGCGGCGTGTATCCAAGGTAAACAATGCGTTTATCATGCTGCGCGCGTTCTTCGACAAGCCCACGCAACGGACCGCCGCCAACAATCTGCAACCGTGCATCTCCCTCATACTTCGCGAATGCATCAAGTAAAAAACCGAGTCCTTTATGGTAACCGAGTTGCCCAATAAATAGGAGCCGCAATGGACCTGAACGAACGGTGTCGCGTAAAATCTCTGGAGATTTTGGAGATGGGTTTGGAACAAAGCGAACGTCCGTCTCTTTAAAATATCCGGCCTTCTTGTATTCATCGATTAAAAATTGCGATGGAGAAATAACAATAGACGGCTTACCCAATCGCGATCGGCATAGCGCACGATACATTGCATAAACCGGCTTGATATACCACGGTTCCCGCTCTTCACCGAACATGCGGAGTCCTGACGGAATCACTAACTGCAAATCGTGCAAAATATGAACGTGTGGAATGTTCATTGCCTGAATTGCGCCCGGAATGCGCAAGCCAATACCTTTTAAATTATGCGTTACAACAATATCCGGCTTTTCGTCAGCAAGAATTTCAGAAACTACAGAGCTCCCGCTAAACGAAAAGGCATCAATCGCGTGCCACAACAATCGCATCGGCCATGAATGCTTGTAGTCATCGAGCGTAAAATACACATTTTTTGGAAAAAACCGGTACACCCGCTCAACACTCATTTGGCCAACCGAAACGCCTACGCCCTTTTCTTTTGGTTGACCAGTAATAATAAAAATATCATGTCCCGTCCCCAACAACTGCTCAACCGTACGGACAATAACATTTTCTGCTCCGCCACGAGCGTATGGTGGGTACAGATTTGTAATGATTCCAATTTTCATACGATGATACTGTTGTATACCCGAACGAGCTGATCGGCAAGAACACGGTCATCGTATAACGCGCATGCTCGAATCCTTGCCAACTCCCCGCAGTTGTTCGCAAAATTTCGATCACGACAGAATCGATCAAGCGCAAACGTCAGTGCAGCACAATCACCCGGCGGCACCAACGCTCCAGTTTCGTTCACAACGACCAACGATCGCACTCCAGGAAGATCGGACACGATACTCGGAACACCACTTGCCATTGCTTCAAGCGTCACGAGTCCGAACGCCTCCGAGCGATCGATCGACGGTAAAACGTGCACGTCGGCTGCCTGATACGCTTGCGGCAAGTCTTCAAACGGTACAGATCCCGCAAAATACACATGGTCACGAATGCCAAGCGTTGATGCAAGCTGTTCAAACGTCGCTCGATTATTCCCATCACCGACAATCAAGAGCTGCCACGGCGTTGTTATGTCCTTACACGCAGAAAGAAGCACGTCGACACCTTTAAAATAATGCGCACGATCGAGCCCTCCAACAAAAAGAATCGTTGGAATATCTTCTGAAAGCCCGAATGTGCCTCGAGCCGTAGAACGATTTCCTGGTACAAAGCGCTTTGTATCCACTCCAAACGGGAGCGTCTCAATACGTCGATGTTTAACGCCGTGTTCTTGCGCGTATTCTTTCGAACTCACCAACACAACCTTCGGGGACTGAAATACGAATCGTTCAAGGGCAAATCGGTACGCACGAAACGTAAAGCCAAGAATGCCTGACGCCTTCGGACGCATGTGATACGTCACAACAAGCGGAATATTCCAAAGTCTCGCAGCAAACGCGGCAAGAATATCACTTCCAAAAAATGGATAGTGGAGATGAATTACATCAAAACCGCGAAGCGTAGTAACAAGATTAAAAAGCACCGCGCCGTTTCCCCATGCATAAAACGGTTGGAGTCGAGTAATTCCTGCCTCGACCGACGAAGGTACCTTGTGGGACGGCGTAAAGACTTCAACGGAGTGACTTAACGCTCGAAGACGTGTTGCATCGTGATCTGCAACCGTCCCAATACCGCCGCGGTATGGCGGATACACCGGAGTAACAATCGCGATGCGAAGCGGTGTTTTCACATTACATCTGGTCAGGGCGCTTTGGGTGGTCGATAGCGATCGAACGAACAAGCTCGGTAATTTCCTCGCTCATCTTTTGCTGACGAGCCATTAATCGTAATACCGCGTAAAGCAAAAACGTCACCGCAAGGTACACAAGCAAATCTGCGCCACGTCCAACGCCAGCAATAGCAGCAACACGATCGGTCGCCTGCGGCACAAGCGCAACGCCAAGCACAACCAACCATAACACCGACCAAACGCCAACCCAGTATTTAGAAACTTGCTTTCGCGAATATTGCCGAACCGATCGAACTATTGCGTACAACGAAAATGCGACGAGGAAAAATTGAAACATCATATTTATCCAACAATCTTTTTCTTGAGAATATCTTTCGCTGTCAGAAGCGCCTTTAATGTTGATTGTCCTTTTTGCAATGTTTCAACAGAATACGAAATTGTTACTGGGCGCTCGACGTATCGCAAGCGTTTTGTTTGCACGAGGTCCAGAATTTCCGATGCATGCGCCATGCGATCAATGGAAATTCGCATCGACGACGCTGCGTGTCGAGAAAGTGCGCGAAAACCGTTGTGCGTGTCTGTGACGCGAATTCCTGAAAGCGCAACCGTAAACACGGTTCCGAGACGAACAAGAACTTTTCGCAAGAACGGCATATCTTTCGCGGGAGCTCCAAGGAATCGCGAACCAAGAACGACATCGGTCTCGCCATCGAAAATCGGTTTTGTCATGACGGGAATTTCATCTCCACGCATCTGGCCATCGGCGTCAAAGTGAACAATGACATCTGCGCCGAGTACCTGCAACGCAAAATCTGTTCCCGTTTGAAGTGCGGCGCCCTGACCGCGGTTCAAAATGTGACGAAGAACCGTAACGCTATTCGTCGATGGAATATTCACCGTGTCGTCTGTTGATCCGTCGTCCACTACAACAATGTGATCGACGAAATGCGCAGCGTCGTCGACTGCAGATTGTGTAAGCATTTTCCCTTTGTTATACGCCGGAATAATCGCAACAATTCGCATATATCTCCCAGTGTGGCGGTCTATCCACCGTTGGTCAAGAGGAGCTTATTTGCGCGAATATAATCAATTGTTTTCGCAAGACCGTCATCAAGACGCACCAAGGGAATCCAGTGTAAATCGTTTCGTGCTTTGGTGAGATCTGGGAGACCCATATCAGTCAGATATGGCGGCGCCGGCTCATAAACAATTTCAGACGTGCTCTCGGCGAGAGAAATAATCTTCATTGCGACGTCGTGTACCGGAACCTCGACGTCGCTGCCAATGTTTACTGGTCCAATATTCGGTTCAGCTCGCATCAAACGAACAAGAGCATCAACGACGTCAGAAACATACACGAGCGTTGTGGTAATCGACTGATCACCGGAAAGCATTACCGGCTTATTGTCGAGCGCCGAAAGAACACAATCAGGAATTTGATGCCCATGAAAAAGTGGCATTCGCGGACCAAACGTTCGGAAGATGCGCGCGATTTTTGCATCAAGACGATGGACGTCCGCATACGTTGCAGTCATGGTTTCTGCAAACCGCTTTCCCTCATTATATGCCGATCGCGGCGTGAGATGATTCACGATTCCAAGATCAGCTTCTGCAAAAAGCTTCTTTTCCGGCGTACGGTTTCCGTAAACGACTGCGCTTGATGCAAGTAAAAACTTCGCTTTGTACTTTACGGCAATGTCGAGCATGTTTCGAGTTCCGACACTATTCGTGAGGAGCGTCGGAATACGAAATTCTTCAAATCCTTTTGAAACGGTCGGCATCGCCAAGTGGTACACCTCGTGCACACCAATGAACTTCACCTTAAACGGCTCAAGTTCTGCAAACGAACCAAGGTCAAACGGATCATTCACGTCGAGCCGGAGAAATTGAAAATCAGGGTTTCGCAATAACCCTTCAATATTTCTGACGTTCCCCGTGGAAAAATTATCAATACAAATCACCCGATTCCCCTCGCGCAGTAACGCTTCGCAGAGAAATGAACCAATAAAACCCGCACCTCCAGTCACCACGGATGTTTTTTGTTCTAAGGACATACACGGTACAAAGGATTACCACCCCGTAAAAAATGCGCCGTTCTTTACGCCGAATGTTGGCGCATTCCACGAGCCCAATACCGTTTTTCCATCAGACGATATAAGCGAAACACGGCCGCCATCAACGTTTTCGTACACCATCATATCATCTCTCCCATCAAGATCGAGGTCGGTTCCAACATTTTGGCTTCCATGTGCTGGCTGATCATTTACCGTAACAACACCTCGCAGCGCACCGATCTTGGTAATAACATTTACTGAATTCCCCGCCAAAGGATTGCTCACAAAGATTTCATCGATCGCGTCACCATCGCGGTCTCCTGCAGAAACGCTCACGGACTTCGATCCAACAAACGGGACGACGTCGACAAGATACGTTCCGTCGTTATCGTACACCGCAACATGTGTGACGCCGTCGATAATTCCGGAAACGACAACTTCATCTGCAGAGTCATCATCAATATCCGCGGTCGATACAGAAAGCACAGACGACGCAGGAAATACTGTCGCAGGGAAACGGAAGATTTCTTCACCGCGTTCGCTCCACGCAATAACATCCTGGCTGACGCCTTCGCCGACAGCAGTCACGATGTCGTCCTCGCCATCGCCATTAATATCACCGACCGCGACAGAGACGCCGTGACTCGACGATTTATCATACGCGAAAAATTCACTGGACACTGCACCGAACGCCTTGAATACTCGAACGTGCGGTCCTCCAGACTCACCAGCGCCAGTGACGATTTCCGGAATAGCGTCATGATCATTGTTTATCGTCGCAACGCGAACACCTCCTCGGAAATTGCTCGAGTACGCAGCGAATTTGGCATACTCGGAGCCATCCGCGCGACGAACATCGACCGTCGGAAGTACGCCCGACGGGGCACCGAAAACGGTAAACGAATATTTAAGAACATCATCAGACCCTGTTGCTACTTCTGGCTTTGCAAAAGTTTCAGGAGCATCTGAAGAAGACGTTTGTGTTGCTGGCGCCGACGGAGCGTATGACGACCCCAACGTTATTGCGCGCTCGATGTTTAATCGGCCTGCACCAAGTTCACCAGCTGAAAATCCCCGTATGCTTACAGGATCGACGGACAACTTCAGAATATTTCGAACATCTGCCGCAGATAGCGTTGGATATTTCGCAAAAAGCAACGCCGCGGCACCAGCAACAAGTGGCGATGCCATCGATGTCCCATTCCACGAGCCGAGGTACGCATTGGCATAACCCTCAGAAACATTTTGGTACGCCAAGCCGTAAATATTTATTCCAGGAGCGGCGACGTCCGCACAAATTGTTCCGTAATTTGTGAATGACGTTCCACGATCTGACTGATCGACCGCCGTCACACCAATGACCCAATCATCGGACGCGGTTCGCAAACACGCCGGGTACACCGGATTCGTATTTGTGTTTCGTGCATCGTTCCCCATAGCTGCCACAACAACGACTCCTGCTGCATACGCGTCTCGTACAGCGCTCTGCAATGCGGAATGCGCTTCGTTTCCAGCAAAACTCAAGTTAATAACTTTCGCGCCATTTCGCGTTGCATAACGAATAGCATTCGCGGCGTCATATTCCGATCCACCTCCCTGATCGTCAAGCATCCGGACAGGCATAATTTTTACCGACCAATCGACACCCGAAACGCCAATATGATTATCGCCAACTGCGCCAATTTCCCCGGCAATCAAGGTGCCATGAGAAATTGCGTCTACCGAGGAGTCGACAGTTGGACTTGGCGAAGGATCATTATCACCTTCAATAAAATCCCAGCCGTGCACGTCGTCGACAAATCCATTGCCATCGTCGTCCTGACCGTTTCCAGCAATTTCTCTGGAATTCGTCCAAAGATTTGCAGCAATATCCTCGTGCGAAAGATCAAGTCCGGTATCAAGAACTGCGACAATAACGCCTGACGATCCGGTAGTAGAATCCCACGCGGCAGGAGCGTGAATAGTGTTTAAATACCATTGTTCGTTGTACAGTGGATCGTTTGGCGTTTGCGCAAACACGAGCGACGGTACAAGAATAGCCGTCGAAAGAATGCACAATGCACGGGAGAAATACCGATATCGCATAGAATAAAAAAATTATCCCATGCCAGTACCCGAAACAAAAGCACGGTACCCACAGGTGCCGTGCTTTTGCTGTTATCGAGGTGCTTCGCAGGTTGCGAGCTTTTCTTGCTGATCCTTCTTAAGGTTCACAGCGCCGTCATTTGCGAGGCGTATTGCAACATCGTAATGTGCTTTGCCTTGATCGCAATCTCCCGTTTCAAAAAACCAATCCCCAAGCGCGGTCATGGTCCACTGTGTTTGGCCAAGGCTCGTGTACGCTTCATCGAGCAATGTTTTAACCTCTGCGTGACGATCAGGATAATGCGCTCGAAGGAAATCAATATAATCGCGGTAGTACTCCTCGGTCTTCAACAACTCGAGTGATTTCTTGTACGCTTTTTCTGCTGCCGGAAGATCGTTCATTACCTCCAAGAGCGCAGCATAGGAGTTCCACGCGACATACGATGTTGGAACGGCGTCTAGATTTTTCTCGTACATTTTTCGTGATGCAACCAAGTCTCCCAACATCTTTTCGTTTTCAGCAATAACAAGATATGTCTGATTATCAATCGTTCCGCCCGACGACTGTTGTGATGCTAACGATGCTTGTGCTATTGCGAGACGCTGTTGAATGAGCGTTCGTGTTGCGTCATCCATCTGAATATCGATATGCGTTGTAAGGCCGTAGTACGGATTTGTGAGACGCGGCCACACATTCCAAACGCCGTATACAACGAGCATAGAAACAACGAGGATCGATGCTCCCCCAACAATCTGCTTCCGAGAAAAACGGTTCATCATATAGCGAAAAGTATAGAAGAAATACAAAAAATGAGCAACGCTTTTCAAACCAAATGCCCCGGCCGAAGCCGGGGCATATTGGATCCTACACAGTCTGAGTTTCCGTCCCGCGTTCGTTAGAACGAGAGGCTTCCACCAGTGACTGGGAGGCTGTCGACGAGGTGTGCACCGTAGTACTCCTGGTTAGAGGTTGTCACTGCGGTTGAACCGTCATCCTGCCAGAGCAATGCTCCTGGGAGGCGGTACACTTCATCGCTTGTTCCACCGGTGTAAGCCGTTGGAGTGGTTCCGAGGTATCCACGGACAACCGTGAGGGTGTTCGTTGAGATTCCTGTCACAAGCATGCGCTCCGATCCTGCTGGTGCGGCTGCTCCGTCACCTGCGGTGTCGTCGTATGCAATAACGTCACCAACCTTATACACCGTTCCATCGTCTACAAGAAGCGTGGTCTGTGAAATGGTGATTGCACCAGATTCGCCAGAACCGTCAACTGTTTCGATGTAGCTCGATGTGATTGGATCAGATGCAAGACCCATCTGTACGGAGTCGTCGTTCACTGCAGAAGCGCTATCCGAGTTGAAGTACACCGCGTAAGCGTATGTGCTTCCTGCTGGAACAACTTCTGCGGTTGTGAGCGAGAGCTTCACGAACGCCACATCGGTGTTTGTGCCGTTACAGATTGCACCGGTCGACTTCAAGAGAACGAAGTCTCCTGATGCGTCGAGAGCGGTTGCTGTGCCTTCCTTGCTCATGTTGTAGATGTGGAAGTCACGACCGTTGTCGTAGAGCAATGAACCATCGGTGATATCAGTATCACACTGGTTCCAGTTGCTGTTTGCGTTATCCGAAGCGCTGAATGAGAAGACAACGTTCTTGAGAACGACATCCTCACCAGATGCTGCGGTAACGTTGAAACGAAGTGTTTCCTGGTTGCCTGGAGTCTTTGAGCCTGATGGGCTTGCAGAGCTGAGGGCAATGGTTGGCTTTGTTTCGCGAACCACGAACTTGTTCATACCTGAAGTTGCGGTCGCTGGGTTGATATCGTCGTCATCGAGTGTCGAACCAGAACCGAGGCCAACGGCACGGATCTGATCGTCAGCTGATGTATCGCGAGAAAGACCCATACGAACGCGCTCGTTTGACGTTGCAGAACCGCCAGAGCGATCCGTGCTTGGGACGTCAATCTTCACAGTGACTTCAGCATGGCTGTCCTTTGCGACGTAGAAGGTGAGGTCGTTGAAGGTAATTTCGTTACCAGTCAATGCGCCACTTGCAGTCTTCGTTGCGCCAGTTGAATCTGGGTAGCTGATGGTCACGAGGGATACGTTATTTGCGTATGCACCCGAGTCCGTTGTGCCGTTATCAGATTCTGCCTGCTCTTCAGTTACCGTCAAACGGTTCACCGTGAATGCTTCGTTCGATGAATCGAAACGGAACTTCGAGACGGTGTTGCTGGAAGAACCAGTCAACAAGAAGTCTGCAGAAGGGGTGTCAGATGCTGCGGTTACCGCGAGGGAACCTGCGTTGACAACCTTCACAATTGCCGTTGGGATGCTTGATCCGAAGTTGATGTTTGTTGCAGTGACCGCTGCGGAGTCTCCTTCGGTGTCAAGCGCAGTGATATCCGTCGAAGCGACGATAGCTGCTGCGTATTGGTTCGAGGAGTTTGTTCCGCCCTGTGTCACGTTTGCCAAGTTACAGACAACATCCAAAGTCTTGGTTGTTCCTGCTGGCACGCTGTACGAGAAGTCAGCAAAGTTCACGTATCCAGTGGTTGCCGAAGCAATCGACTCTGGACCGGAAACCAATGTGCTTCCTGAGTACAACGAACATGATGTGATGTTGTCGGTTGAGTTGACGTAGGTGCCATCTGGTGATGCATCTTCGTCATCTTCACGACCAACAGCGAAGTCGGTGTCGTAGTTGTTTTCGTTGACTGCGATCTTTGGTGAGAAGTCTGTCACTTCAATTGCGCCGCCGTTTGCAGCTGCGAAGTTGAAGGAAGCCATCGTAACACCAGAGGTTCCGCGGACGTAGGTCTTGGTGCCGGTTGGGGTTGAAGCCAACGAAACCGTGAGACCAGACACGACAACGGTCTGTGCGTTACCAGACAAGTCTGTCGTTGGGATCACGCTGGTAATAGAATCACCAGATGAGTCCTCAGCCGTCAAACCGGATGTGAGATCCATGGTAAGGGTGAATGTGTCGTTTGCTTCAGCGTATGTCGACTCCATGTCTGCAGTGACTTTGAAGTTCAATACTTCACCTGCAGTCATGTCGAAGTCATCAGTGAAGGAGAGGGTTTCTGCGGTGTCATCAGCATCAGTCGATGCGAGATCGAGAGGACCCATCAAGAGTGCTCCGGTGTCTGCATTGATGATACGGATGTCCGAGATTGGATCGACTTCAAGACCAGTAGCGTCATCGTTGACCATTGCCAAGTTCATTGGCATAGCGGTGATGGTCATTGCGCGCTCTGCAGTAAGCGTTCCTTCAAAGAGAGAGAAGTTCTGCGTGGTGTTGCTGACATCCTGTGCGGAAGGACCGCTGAAGGTTGCCGTCAAGTCACCGCCCTGGATTGTGGTCAACGACTCATTGTTCGATGTGCCATCAAAACCGGTGCGGGTAACAGTTGTTCCAAATCCGAAGTCGTTTCCGACTGCGTAAAGGTCAGCGCTATTGTCCAAGTACACCTCGATGGTGTCTGCAGACTTTCCACCGATGTCTGCCGTCACCGTGAAGGTGCGATCAGATCCCTTGTCGATGGAGAATGCGTTTGATCCGAGGTCGAATTCGACGAGCTTGTCGCCGATGTCGGTTCCCTCAGCCAACCATGTGGTTCCCTGGTAGAGCTGGAAGTCGCTGTGGTCGCTAGAGTCATCGATCTTGAGTGTGATGTGCTCAAGAGTGATGTCTTCTGTTGACGTTGCAGTCAACTTGAACTTGCTGATGGTTGCATTCTGCTGGCCAACAACTGGGTTCGTAAGTGAACCAGTGTCTGCGATAGAAACGCCACCAACTGAAGAGTTCACAATGCTCATGGTGTTTCCAGAAATTGGGAACGATCCAGAAACATTGCCACTTGCTTCAACGTCAGCTGAGCCTTCGAGGCCAATCGAGAACGTTGTCGCGGTGTTGTTATTGCCCATATCGACGACGACAGAGATGTAGCGAGTTTCGCCAGCAGCAAAGTCGAGACCGAGGGAGCCGAAGGTTGCCTTACGTGTGGAAGAGTTGAAGCTCTTTCCATCGGTAAGACGGGTGTTGCCTTCGTAGAGGTACACGCCACCTGATGCGAAATCAGATGTTGAAGCGAGGCCCATCAATGCAACGTTCATCACGTCGATCGATGCAGCGTCACCTGCGGTAACCTTGAAAGTTGCAACGCTCACGCTCGATGCTGCATCTGGAACAGAAGCCGATGCTGCAGTTGAGGAAGCAAGCGAGATGCTCACGTTTCCAGAAACATCAGGTGTCGATGTTTCGGTCTGTGCTGCATCCATGATTGCGACTGATGCTGAGGTGACATCGCTGCCAGCAACCAAGTCGCTGTCATCGATTCCGGATCCAGAAAGGAAGAATCCAGCCTGGAGGCCGTTTGCTGAACGACCAGCAGAGCTGACCATTCGCTTCTCACCACCCCAAGAAATGTAGTAGCTGCCACCATCCATGTACATCATTCCGTCATATGCGGAAGCTGTCATGAGTGAAGAGCCAACCGTGTAGTCTGTGAAGAAGACATCTGGAACGTCCTGAACGTGGCTTGCCCATGAAGAGCCAGCGAAGTCCTTTGCGACAGTCTCAGATTCAATCCAGTGGATGCTTCCGTCTGTAGACACTGCGTATACCTTATCGTCGGACTGGACTTTCACCCAGTACGAACCTGGTCGGTATACGACATTGCCTGCGAGAGAAAGGTCCGCCAGCGCACTGTCAGAGATCGTGGTGACGCCGGAGAAATCCGAGTACCAAGTCTTGTATGTCTTTTCGTTCGGGAACGTGTAGCGCATTCCGTCGTAACCGTAGTAGTAGACCGTCGAGAGCGATGTGCCCTTGATCAAGTCACCAGCAGATGCTGCTGCTGCAACCGAAGGCTGCAAGAGACCAGCACCGACAGAGAAGAGCATCGTTGCTGCAGCAACTGCTACAGACACCGCGCGTTTCCCAGTTTGAAGAACGTTTGTCATAATTTCTGAAGTCTTTTCTCCCCAAAATATAATGGGGTGAGAGTACAAGGATGCATGACCGTGCGGTCTCGACCTTTGAGAGAGCGGACTCTCCCACAATGCATACTTGGTGCGGGAATTGTGTCTTCACAATCCCTTGTTCGCCGACGTCATGAGGAGCATCAGCGATGAAGGAATAACGAGGACGTCTATTGTACAGGAACGATTGGTGGAGATTGTGGACTCATGAGCGCCGCGGTGATTTCTGTTTCGGCGTCAGCGATGGTGGACTCAATCCCTCGAAGAACCGTGTCTGCATGCTTAATTGCATCGAACGCGGCGCGATATCCGCCGGCAGCAAAGGTGTCCATTGCCGGAGCAACATCTGCAACCGCGATATTAATGCTGCGATCAAGCCTCTGAAGATCAGTGCTCGTAATGATTCCGAGCGGATCAAGAACGTCGGCATGTGATGCGAGCGATGTCCGAATCACTGACAGTCGGTGAATGTCGAATGTTTTTCGCGTACCAATTGTCGCAAACTGTCGGATGAACATGTCGTTCAGCTCACGCGTTGATTGTTCTGAGCCCGCGTCGTCGTGCGCCTCGACCGCGACATTGACACTATCGTCCTGAGCAACTTGCGTTGTGTTCTGTGCCGATGTGACCGCTGCTGATTCTGCTGACGACGTTGCCGGCCCAACCGTATTTGTCATTGTAGAGTCGAGTGCGACGAGATTTTGTTGAACCTCGCTTGCCGTTGCGACTGTGGTGCTGTTTCCCGTCGCTTGAAGCTCGCGAAGGTTTTGGTTTGCCGATGCGACTTCTTGAGTATATGCATTGATCGTTTCTGCAACGAGATTCGTTGCGCGACCAGAAACATCAGATTGCAGCTGCGCGACTTCTTTTAATCGCTTCTCTGCAAATTCAGTGTGCAGCACCGCCTTTCGATCGAGTGATGCAAGCTGAAGCTGCGCACGCTCGTTAATAAGCTTCACTGTATATAAAACGTCACCAGGCAAGCTTTGCTGTGCGGCGCTCACCGTTGTCATTAAACCGCTCACCGCAAGAACAACGCCAGCAACGCCAATCGCGACAGGACGTGAAATAAACGACTGCGAGAGCCAAAGAATGTATCGAGTTTTTAAATTGACTGCAGGTTCAGCCGATGGCACCGAAATATCCGCACCAATCGCAAGCATCAACGAGCGCTTTGCCGCCAAACGTGCGTCGTCAGAAAAACCTCCAGCTACTGGGCGGTTCTTTGCTGCGCGGAGTTGTGCGGCAATGGTATTCATATCCTATGCTTTTTCAACGCGATCTTGTAATGCCTTCTTTGCTCGGTGCAGAAGCACGCGAACGCTGTTTGAGGTCTTCTCTAAAGCAGACGCGATTTCCCCCACTTCCATTTCACTGAGGTACCGCATCACGAGAACCTCGCGATATTCGTCCTTTAAGTGTTTGAGTGCATCAATGAGTTCGTCGCTTTCGATTTTTGTCGCGATATCGTCTGATACCGATATTCCGGCGTCGATCTCTGCAACCTGACTTAGATCTTCGGTAATTTTGTACTTCCGATAGAAGTCAGCAACCAAATTGCGAGCAATTCGGAAGAAAAATGCGTTCAAATTGTTCACCGCACCACTCGTCATGTATTCCCATCCGCGAAGAAAGACTTCTCCAGCAAGATCGTCTGCGTCCTCATTCCTTGGAAGCTTGAACGCCAGAAAGCGTCGAATGCGATCCGCAAACAAGTCGTAGATTTCACCGTACGCCGTACTGTCTTGATGACGGTACACGCGATAGGCCAGAAATTTTTCGCGAAGTGTTGACATGTATATAGACGCAAGAAATACCAGAGCATTACAGTCCATTGAAATTAGGACGAATCTTAGCAGGTTTTCGGAAAATTGTATATAATTCTCAGCAGAAGGAAGCTGGCGACATGAAGAAAAAATGAAGGACGCGGTTAATTTCGCTAAGGTTCGCGTAAGTCGTAAAAGTTTGCCAAACATTACACTATGGAAGACGCCTCGATTCGCCTCTCTGTGTCAGAAGCCGCAAAATTCTTTGGCGTCAGTCCGCGAACGATCCGGCGAGCGATCACCGATAAGGTTGTAGAGTACATTGTTGTACAAAACCGGTACAAAATCGATCTCGCATCTCTTCTTGACTGGGCAGACAAAACGACAACCGTTCGTCATAAGCTCGCCAAAGACGGTATTGGTCAGTTTGTCGACAAGTGGAAGATCCCAACCGAACGTACGTAACTATGGAACCGCTCGACGCTGCACTATATAAGACGTTCCAAACCCTCCCAGCATTTCCATTTGCGAATCTCGTTCGCCAACACCGTGCAAACGCACGCCGTTCACGAGAAGAATTTCTTACAAATAAGACCGTTCCGACATTCGTCTATCATCGTCTCGATCGATTTGATGAACAAGGGTACCTCACCATCCTTCGCTCGGTTCACGATAGAATTGCATCGCTTCCTGCGCCTGAAGATATCCGATCGCTTTATCTTGAGAAGCTTGCGGAGCTCGACACGCGAGCAAACATTATTCGCGCAATGAAACGAAAAGACGACGCCGCAGTCACCGCGCTTGCCGATCATCTTTTTGGACCATGTGCGCAAACAAGTACAGAGCTTGCTGATGAATTCGCCACGCTCCTTGCGCGATCACATTCTGGCGAACTCCACGTGCATCGCGATCGTGTTGACGCAGAACTCTTTGAAAAGATGATTCGTGCCGCACTCGATTATTACGGACTGACGAGCTGGAGCACCCGGTTCGTCCATCGCCCGAACGTCACCGTATCGCGAGGAGGATCAACCGACCAATCGCCGACCGTCAAAATCCCTAAAACATTTCTCGCGTCTCGTGCCCGCGCCGCACGTGTTTTAACGCATGAAATCGAAGTTCATGCACTCCGAACGGCAAACGGTGAAACATCTCCGATTCTTCTCCTTGGACGAGGGCTTGCTGGCTATACCGCAACCGATGAAGGCCTCGCTGTTGCAATGCAACAAAAAATCCACGGCGAAGAATCGACGGATCCTGCGTTCTGGGAAGCGTGGACCGCGGCGCTCTCAAAAGAGATGGACTTCACGTCATGCATTGAAACGCTGCGTGACGCTCGACGAAAACTCAACGTCGCGCTCGGCATTCCGAACGCTGATCGCGACGCATTTGATACCGCCTGGAGACTTTGCGTTCGTATTACCCGCGGACTCCATCATCCGAACGTGATTGGACTTGGATTCCGACGCGATCATTTGTACCGATCTGGCCTCGTACAAGTACGACAAGCCATTGATACGTACGGCGAATCAGCGATTCTCCCAACACTCTTTGCCGGACACGCGAGCATCGCACACATTCCGTTTCTTCGATCGCGAAACATTATCGGCCGTGTACCGGACTTTATCGGGAAACAGATTGTGAGGGATGTTTTACACAAAACCGAGTCTGAATAGACTCGGTTTTGATTTGTGTTTAACGGACAGCGAAGACGCCTTGGCGAACCATCGAGTGACGACGGTAGAGCGCAGCAGTGTCCTGCGCAATGTCGTCCCAATGATATTCATCCTCGACGAATGTTCGTGCGGCATGACCGATGGCCGCTGCCTGCATCGGATCGGTTGCAAGATCGATAATTGCATCTGCAAGCGCACCAATATCGCCTTGCGGGAATGGAACGCCGTACTCGCCGGCAACTTCCATTGTTTCTGGAATGTCGGCGGCAATAACCGCCTTTCCATGACTCATTTCTTCAAGCACCGCAATTGGCAACCCTTCACTTGTCGAAGGATGCACCATAAAGCGTGCTCCAGAGAACAGCGCAGTAAGCGTGTCTCCGCGCTGATAGCCGGTAAAAACGATCGAGTCGTTATGTGCGGCCATCGCGTGAAGTTTGCGAACATACGAATCAGTAAAGGCGCTTCCACCAACAATTGCCAACTTCACATCCTTCAAAAGCTCAGGCTGACGCTTTCGCGCCAACTGCCACGCGGCAAGGAGCGTATGCGCGCCCTTGTGCGGAACCAGGCGTGACACCATGGCAATGTAATGGAACGGCTCCAAACCAAATGGCGACAACAACAGCGGATCCGTCGACGTACGCACCGGCGTAATGCCGTTTGGAATATACGTCGCACGACGGCCGTATTCTTGCTCGCCATATTTTGCGAGCGTCTTACTTACCGCGATTGTCTCGTCTGCAAACGCGAATGCCGCGCGTTCACCAAGACGAAGCACAAGGCGAGAGAAGAATCCCCACTTTTCATGCATGCGATCCACAGAATGGAACGTTGTGACAACGGTTGCGCGAGGCGCAAACATTCGCGGGATCCACGAAAAAAGCGACGGGCCGACGCCGTGAAAATGGTAAACGTCAGGACGAACAAATACCAAGGCGTGAAGAATCGCGAAAAGCGATGCCGACACCGTATCAAGGTGTTTTGTTCGAAGACTTGGCGTACGAACCACGCGAATGCCGTTCACACGATTTGTACCCTTCGGTACATACCATGAACGACCATACACCGTGACCGTATGACCAAGACGCGTTAAACGCGTACTCAATTCAAGGACGTGGGTTTCCACGCCTCCGAACTGTGCTGGGATGCCTTTTTGTCCGATCATTGCAATTTTCATAACCGAGTATCGTACCAGTTTTTGGCGGTTTGGTCAACGAAAATGCCAGGAATGCGAAAAAGAAAATATCGCTAATTTTAGCGATATTTTCTTCAGAAATGCACTGTTATCCACACCGTGAGTATATTTCCATGATTTTCGCAAGATGTTCCTGTGGATCTCCTATCGCCCGAGCTCTATTCAACGCCGCTTGCCTCATAGCCTCCTGTCGTTCTGAACTATCGAGAACGCGCTCAATGGCCCTGGCAAGCGCGTGAGCGTCGCCTGGAGGCACCACAATCCCGGCATCAGAGTCTCCAACAACCTCTGGCAATCCCCCACTTTTTGCAACAATGATCGGCGTTCCCTGGCACATCGCCTCAAGCGCAACAAGGCCGTACACCTCATTCCAAAGCGACGGAACTACCACAGCAGCAGATTGCTTCATGAGCGACCAAAGCTCGTTCCCCGGAACAAATCCAAGAAATTCAACACGATGATCCTTTCCAATAAATGTTTTTAAGCGTTCTTCGTCAGGCCCAGTGCCAATAATCTTTATTCGAACTGTTGACGGCAAATACCGTAACGATTCAAGCAACGTTTGAACGCCTTTATACGACTCGAGCCGACCTGCAAACAAGACCCCCTCCTTCTCACTCTCCTCGCCTGGCTCAGCTCGTCGAGCGCCCTTGGCAGGGGGAGGGTTTTCATAGCTTCCCATCAGCGGCTCAGCATACGCGCCGAGCACAGAGATTCTCTTTGCATCAAATCCCGCGCCAACCATCACATCTTTCACAAACTGCGAGTACGTTGTGTACTCGGCAATCGCGCCATCATACAGTCGCTTCGCGTGATGCGCTTTTAACACAAGTTCAAGAAGCAACGTCGCAAGAAACGATCCTTTAATAAATCGCGTTCGTGCCGTTGCGAGAACACCAATATCGCGCAAATCCATAGAACGCATGTTCGATGCATCCCACAGCGAATAATTCGCGCTCAACAGCGCGTAATCATGAACAGTCATGACGACAGGAATATTTCTCCGTTTTGCAACCGCAAGAATCGATGGCGAAATATGCGTGTAAATATTATGTACGTGAATAATATCTGGTCGGAACACGTCAAGAAGTTGCGTAAATTTCTTCTCAGCTTCTCTGGACCACGCCGCGCGGAAAAATTGACGAATCGCGTTCAAGCCAAAGGCAACGTGTTTCGTTTCAAGATTTGAAACAAAATATTCGCTCCACGGCGTTGGTTCATTTCTCTCGTCGTGCATTGCAAACGGAGCAACAACATGCCCAGCTTCTTCCTGAAGCCGCATCAGTCCTCGTTCATACCGGCTTGCGCCATCGCGAGAATGAAAATATTTATGGACGTGGATGATTTTCATATTAGCCTCCCTTTATTGTTCTCGTATCACCTAGATTGCTTCGTCGGGATTACCTTCCTCGCAATGACTGAAGATCTGATCAATCTTTAACTCAGTCTTTGCGAGAAGAACGTAATCGTTCGACGAAGCAATCTAGATTAAATCACTCACAAGGTCCTTCCAGGTCGGATTCAGCGATACAATAAGCGCTTCTTTTTTCTTTCTCGATCCTCCCTTTAATTGCTTTTCTCGACTGATAGCATCATACGCTGTTTCGAGGACCTCGTAATAGACTAACTTATGGCAATGATACTTTTTAGTAAAACCCTCTACAAAACCCGATCGATGTTCCTCGATTCGCCTTGGAAGATTATTTGTCACTCCGATATACAAAACCGAATTTGAAACATTCGAAAGAATATATACAAAAAATTGTCGATCATCCATACACCTAGATTGCTTCGTCGGGATTACCTTCCTCGCAATAACGAAGGGGCGAAGACAAAATCTAAACAATCCCCTCTTTCTTTCCGAATGCGACTACCATACCACCTGTCATCCACAAATACGGCGCAAGAGTTCGCGCTTCAAGATACGTTGCGAGAAGTGCATTGACGGACACCGCGAGCATTGCCGCAGCAACCCCAAGCGCGAGTGCGCGAACTTCAGGATCTTTCGACTCACGGTATATTCGCATACATGCCGAAAAGAGTGTCACGAACATCACAAGATACGCCCCAAGCCCAACCGTTCCAAGCTCGCCCCACATGCTAAACCAATTGTTGTCGATATATCCTTCGGTGCCGTACACACCAAACGGCAAGCCAAGTTCATCGTATAATTTTGTATTCCCTAACGCAGCAACCGCTCCCCCGCCATACGTTCCTGGTCCATGACCAAAAAGCGGAGACGACGGAACAACAGTCCACACGGTTTGCGCCATCCAATACACGCGCCCAAGACCAAAATATTCACCTTGCCATCGTGCAACAGAGAACGCTTCAAAGAAACGATTCGCAAATGTTTGATTCGCGGAATCTTGAAGTTGATTCACCGCAAGTCCAGAAACAATTAAATAGCCCACAAGGAATATTCCACCTGCAACTGACGCCGCGAGCACACGTTTATCGCGCTTGATGATGAGTGCAATAAAGAAAAATGCGAGCGCAAAGCCAAACCAAGCAGAGCGCGAGTATGCAAGACCAACAACAGGAAGCGAGAAAAGGAGAATAGCCCACGCCGGTAATTCTTCTGACGGCGAGAGCGATCGCTCATACAAAAACGCCACAAGAAGCACAAGAAAGAACGCCATGAATGTTCCCAACTGATCGTACCTTCCTAGCGTCCCAAACACCCGCTGACCAGGATCCCAAAATTCTGTTGTTCCAGACGTCAGCTGCAGTCCGCCAAGCGTGCGTTGCGCCGACGGCAACAAGAATGAATCAAGCGGTTCTCCAATCACACGCTGTGCATAGCCGAGTCCTGCTTGAATCGCAACAACAATACTCATGGTGATCAGCAGTTTTCGAACAATATTTTTTGATGGTGCGAGGTAAACAACAATAAAGAAAAGCAAAACAAATCGGAATATCTGGCGCAACCCCAACAGTGCAACCCACGGAGACACGGCGTTCATCACAACAGACACAAGCGCAAGAAACACCACCACACAAAATGCAACATCAAGTGGCGTGCGTTTAAACACGATGGTTCCCGTCAGCATTCGCCAACACACCACCGCAAGCAAGAGATACACCACAAGCTCTGACCCGTATCGTGCAAATACATACACATCATCCGCAACCCACTTTAACAAAAATGGTTCGAACGGAAGGTACACGGCAAACACACACAATGCCCACGTTGGACGAGCAAACGCGAATGCGACAGCAAGAACACCGAGAACTGTCGCGACAACCAGCGTTGGAGAAAAGAAAATCGTTCCAAGGAACCCAAGCGCAAGAAGCGCAGTAAAACCAAAGAATGCAAGACGCGTTTGCTCTTCAGACGCCTGATATAACGAACGGAAATTCGGGATCATGCGTGAAGTATATCAGGAGAACGTGAAGAGCCCCTGGACACCGCCGAAGCGGGCCAGGGGCTCGAGCATTCACCGGGTGACCGTAAAGCCATCCAGCATTCCGTCGTAGTAACTCGTGCCAGTGGTCCAGACGCGGGCGGTGGTGGACGTGCTCGTCGCAGCCCACGTCACTTCGAGGACATCGGATCCTCCACGGAGGATCGTGACCGTGTCAGGGGCTCCACGGTTCACGTCTGCGACAATCGTCACCGTTGCCGAGAACTGGTTCTCCACATCCCACTGGAAGGTGTACGTCTGTCCGACCGTCAGCCCCGTGAGGGTGACGTCGTCCGAAACGCTCGGAGCCGTGAGGCTTCCACCTTCCTGGATGAGGATCACGCACGATCCCATCTGATGAATGGAACCACCGTCCGAACGGACGAAGCTCCCCACCGTACAGGGGCCGGTCGTGGTCCCGAAGTCCTCGTCGTACACCAGCTCGACACCGTCGCAATCATTATCGATCCCGTCGCCCTCAACTTCCGTTGCCCCGGTATACACCGTGGCGTCGGCGTCGTTGCAGTCGGTGACGTCCGCGTCGCCATCGCCATCGCTGTCCGGCAGCGTGCTGTCCGCGCCGTCGCAGTCCTGGTCGATGCCGTCCGCCACAATTTCCGCGGCGCCGGGGTACACCGTCGTATCCGTGTCGTCGCAGTCCGAGCTGTCGCTCACGGTGCCGATCGGCTGATCACAGGCGTCTTCCGAAGACATCACGTCACCATAGCCGTCGCTGTCCACGTCGGCGTACCACGTGCTTTCGCCCGCGGATCCGCTTTCGTCGACGTCCCCGTCGCAATCATTGTCGATGCTGTCGCAGGACTCGATGACGCCGGGGCTGACACTCGCATCCGAGTCGTTGCAGTCCGTACCGCCGTAGATGACGTCGTCGTACCCATCGCTATCCGCATCCGGATTGGCGAGGTCGCTTCCGTCACAGTCCTGGTCGATGCCGTCCGCCACGATCTCCGCGGCGCCGGGATACGCCGAGGCGTCCCCGTCATCGCAGTCCGCACTGTCGGCGACGAAGCCGATCGGCTGATCGCACGCGCTCTCGAAGCTCGACACATCGCCGTAGCCGTCGCTGTCCACGTCGGCGTACCACGTGCTTTCGCCCGCGGATCCGCTTTCGTCAACCGCGCCGTCACAGTCGTCATCCACACCGTCGCACCACTCGACGGCACCGGGGTTGATTCCGGCATCCGCGTCGTCGCAGTCCGAGCTATCGCCGATCCACGAGGAATCGGGCGACTCACAGTACTGCGCTTCGGTCGCCACGTCGCCGTACCCGTCGCCGTCCATGTCCTCGTAGAGGTAGAACAGCCCGGACGGATCCATGCCCGGATCCGCGTCGTTCACGAGACCGTTGCAGTCCTCGTCCACGGCGCTTCCATCGCACAGCTCCGTCTCGCCAGGATTCACATCGGCGCGAGTGTCGTTGCAATCCGCGTTGTCCGCCACGTACCCGGCCGAGGCCGAACACGCAACGTCGGTCACAGATGCATCGCCGTAGCTGTCACCGTCGCTGTCGGCGTACCAGATGAGCGCGTCCGAAGCATCGTTGTCGACGGTTTTGTCGCAGTCGTTGTCGACACCATCGCACGTTTCCGTGTTACCGGGATACGCGGACGCATCGACGTCGTCGCAATCCTCGCAGGCGATCGTTCCATCGCCGTCCAGATCAGACGCGCCGACGGAGCCATCGCAGTTGAGATCGACGGTGTCCGTGCAATCTTCAACGGCATACGGATAAACGGTCGAGTCGCTATCGTCGCAGTCCGTCCCGTCGAGAACGGAACCCGGAACCGGGTCGCACGACAACACGCTGAGGGAGACATCGCCGTAGCCATCGCTGTCGGCATCGACGTAGTACGTCGTCCGATCCGCGGCATCATTGTCGATGACGCCGTCGCAGTTGTTGTCGACGTTGTCGCACATTTCCACGGCATCGGGGTTGATTCCGGCATCCGTATCGTCGCAGTCGACGTCGGCCGCGAAGCCGTCGCCGTCCACATCGATGATGTCCGCGGTGTCGCCGGTGTCGCCGGTGTCAGACGTGTCCGCGGTGTCGGTATCCGAGTCGCCGGTTTCGATGACAGCGGTGTCGGACGTATCCGCAGTATCGCCGGTGTCGGCGGTGTCCGGAACCGAATCGCTGTCACCGCCCGAATCCGAGTCGGTGCTGTCGATGGTTCCGGAGTCGCCCGTGTCGCCGGTGTCGACGATCAGGGAGCGATTGCTGCTGACGCACTCCGCCACGATGGACATGCTTCCGTCGTCGTTGCGTTGCGTGCACTTGCCGACGGGATCCGCACAGCCGAAGGAAACGAGAAGCGTGAGAACGAAGGAGCGGTTCATGGGAACTCCGAACGGGAAGGTTTCAGGAACGTGAGGCCAGGTGGCCTAATGACAGTGTGTCATTCCCCCACTTGAGGGACAAGGAATATTAGCGGAAAATTGGGGAAAAGTAAAGAAGCAAGCGCATAATTTTGCCCACTTTCGGCTTGCGTCCTCGGCGTGATCGACGACGTACCGCAACGTACGTCTTGACGCTCCCGCCTTCGTCGCGCACCGAAACTGGTCGAAAATTATGCACTTGCTCGAAATAAAAGAGAACGAGTGCTCTCAAATGCGAACACCTCACCCAGCCGAAGCCAGATGAGGTGTGAGCGAGCCGACCGCGCGTGCCGCGGAAGGCTTGGACTAGAACGAACAGTCGCTGGTGTCGGTCGGGGTGTGGAGGTAGAGCTCCCCACCCGAGCTGTCCCAGTTGCTGTGCCAGTAGGCACTGCCCTCCGCGGTGTCCGTTCCCGTGGAGTCGATTGCCAACTCGGCGAGACAGCCGTTGCTGTAGCCGATGAGGACCGCGGTGGACAACGAGTTGACCACGTTGCCCTTCTCAGCGAGGAACCGGTCGCGGACGCCATCATTCCACTTGGCTTCGGTCGTGATGACCTGGCCGGGGATGTAGGTGATCGTGGCCTGGACGTAGCCGCAGCTGCTATCCGTGTCGGCGATGGTTCCGTCGAACCCTTCGCCCTCGCTGATGTTCGCGGGGGTGAGGAAGGACACGGTCGGGCACCCCGACATGGAGACGGACTCGTTCCACTTGGCCTTCGGCCAGATGTAAACGGTGGCCGTGATGGCCTCGACACCGGTGTCGATGTCGGCCGTGTCCGCGGTGTCGATCACCTCGGCGCTGTCACCGGTGTCGGAGGTGTCCGCGGTGTCGGCCGCCTCGCCGGTGTCCTCGTCCGAGGACGAGTTGTTGCCGGTGCTGGTGCCGGGCGTGCCCCAGGTGTACTGGGATTCGCCGGCATTGCTACCGGTGGTCGGCGGCACGGTGTCGATGGAGCAGGCGGTGGCGAGGACGAGGAGGAAGAACGGGACGAGGTTCTGGGACATGATGGCTCCTATGGCCTTGGGGTTTCGGACGAGAACGTTGATCGAGGGACACCCCTCACGCGCTCAGAATTAAGCGACGTCGGGAGTGAAACCCAGACCATGACAGAAGTGAAGATTTCGCTTCACTGCTTGTATGGACTGGACTTGAAAAGGCATCAGTTGTGAACAAAGTACTATAGCAGAAATTTGGGGAAATGTCAATATGTTTCTTGCTGTTTTTCCAAAATGCAAACGCCCCGGACATTCACCAACCGTGTGTTGGAAGAATGCCGGGACGTAAGGTGCGTGAATCGGTCACGCGACCGGGCGATCACTCGCCGGTGTCTTCCTCCTCGACGTACCCGTTGGGGCAGGGGTCGGGGGCGACGTACATGCCGTCGCAGTCGTCGGGACCGGGCTTGCCGTCCTTGTCGACGTGGAGGCAGATGTCCACCACCGGGTAACCGCACTCGTCGGAGCGGTAGAAGACGTACTCCTGTTCCTCGGTGCTCTCGTTGTCGATCGCCCACCCCTCGTCCTCACCCGGCACCGCGTAGTCCGCGGCGAAGGTGAAGAGGTAGGTGTTGTCGAACGCGAGCTGGCCACCGAAGGCCACCGCCATGCTCCCTTCGAGGAGGGGGAACATGCTGACGTTCGTGCGATCCCACACCCAGTTGCGGGCGCGATCGGCACCGCGGGTCCCGAGAACCTGGTTCGGGTTCGCGATGTCCGGGGCGCTCTGGCTGGACCAGAGGAACATGCCGTCGTCGTAGGGCTTGAAGCCGAAGTCGGGGGGCACGATCCCCGCGCCCTCGACCTTGTCCTGGAACCCGGGCTGATCCTGGTTGTCGGTGTAGGTCGTGCAGGCGGTGGCGAGGACGAGGAGGAAGAACGGGACGATCTTGGACATGATGGCTCCTATGGCCTTGGGGTTTCGGACGAGAACGTTGATCGAGGGACACCCCTCACGCGCTCAGAATTAAGCGGCGTCGGGAGTAAGACCCAGACCATGACAGAAGTGAAGATTTCGCTTCACTGCTTGCATGGACTGGACTTGAAAAGGCATCAATTGTGAACAAAATACTATAGCAGAAATTTGGGAAAATGTCAATGTGTAGGGTTGGGCGTTCGGCCGGGAGAGTCGAGGTTTTACCCTCTTCCCTCCCAGCCGAACCGTACTGCGTCACTCCACGGTTTCGCCGGTGCCGACCCTCCCGAAGAAGAGCCGCATCCCCGCGTAGCCGTTGCCGATCGCGCCGGGTCCATCTTTCACGCTTTCGATGACGTCGTAGCCGCCACCGAGGAGGAACTCGAGGCCGACGGGGCCGGCCGCCTGGACGGAGATGCCCATCTCGGCGAAGCCACCCGTGCGGGTGACCGAGCAGAGAGGCCCAGCGGTGAAAGCACGCTCGCACAGGACCGAAGGCCCTGCGCCGACCGTGAGGCCGGTGCGGGGTCCGATGTCCCAGGCGAGGACGGGGGCGGCGCGGAAGCTCGTGGCGTCCGCGCTGATGCCGTAGCCAGCCATCGCTTCGAACCCCACCGAGAAGCCGTTGCTGACGCCGAACTCGTACCGCCCGAAGGCATTGAGCTGGTCCGCGGCCCAGGCTTGCGCCGAAGGCAGCGGCGGCGCGATGACCACCATCGCCCCGATGCCGAGCTGGGCTCGGTTCGGGGAGAACGTGGGTTCTTCGCGCTCGGCCGGCGGGGGCTCGGAGGCCTCCTCCTTCTCGTTGTCACCGAAGTGATCGAGTTCTTCCCAGTCCTCCGAGAACTTGACGGCGAGGTCGCTGTCGTCGTTCTCGGTGGCCGGCGTGACCGCGGGGGTCACGGGAACCGGAGGGATCGGATCGGGCTTCACGACGGGCAGGACCGGGTCGGACACCGGGGCCACGGGAGTCGAGGCCACCACGTGCTTGCGCTTGTGGTGCTTAACAACGGGCGCCGGGGCCGGACACGCCGGCTTCTCCTCCGCCTTCTGGACGTACCATGTCAAGGCCGGGCCCGAGAGGGCCGTGGTCTGCGCCGTGGGGTCGGTCGGATCGGGGGTGGTGACGGCGGCGTCATCGGCGAGAGCGGTCGAGAGGAAAAGGGCGAGCATGGTTACTCCGAGGGTGAGCGCTGGCGCAGAGGATTCTGCGCTTCAGAAGTTTGGCGTCAACCGGATGCTGGAGGGAGCACCCAGAACACCAAACTACTGAAGAACAGAAAGCTACTACATACAGGCCCTTTCCACTCGGAATCCTTTATTCAAGGACAGATCATCATACCAAAAAACACCAAAAAAGTCAAGTGTTTATTAAGATTAGAGAAATAATTCGCAAGGCGTACTTCTCGGTACGTCGCGCGAATTTGCGACGCAGCAAGCCGAAAATGGCCAAAATAAAACCCCCTCAGGAGACCCTATGGTGACAAATTGCAACGAGGAGGAGGCGTCACAACCGTTCCGTAGGGTCCCCTCAAGGGGTTTTCGTGAGCAAAGGGAACCAAAAGCAGACGCAAGCGTCAAGAATCTATCAACAGGGACCCCTGATTCACTAAGAATCTCCCCCTCCTTACGAAGGAGGGGGTCGGGGGGAGGTGAATCGTCCGGGTCGGTATCCTCATTTTGAAACACTACTGTCGTTTTTTGACCCTTTTAAACTTCGCGTCACAACGCGATCTGAATCGGAAATTCAGAAATGATCGCTTCAAACTCAAAAATACATCATCGGTAATTGCGTACAGCGCCATCAGCTTCCTTGCACGTCACCAAAACCAACCAGCGATTCCTTAATGCAAATGAGTTGCGTTAACAAAACACCCCTTTTAAAATCAAACACCCATACTCTCCCAACGTTTTCGTCCCTCCCGCACCCCCCCTTCCAAGAATTAGTTCAAGGACCCCATCCGACTCCCCCTTCGTAAGGGGGAGAGGTTTAATCCTCGTCATGCATAAACTGATGTCGGCGACGTGTGCGTTCTGCGGCGATCATGATGTATCCGGCGCCACCAAGAAGACCAAGCGCCAAACCAGAACATCCGTTCACCAATAAATTCGGACGAACGGGGTATCGAGAGTTCAACGGGTCATCGACAACTTGCACCGTAATATTTCCACCAGACGTGTACGTCCATCCTTCGTTCGTCAACACATACGCAACAGCTTGCGCGATTTTCTTTGCCTGATCGACATCGGTATGGTACGCGGTAATAGATAACGATCCGCTGCTTCGCGACACCGTTGCCTCTACTGTTTTTTGCCATTGCTTTCGAAGGGTTATCGCGTCATCGGAAAAATATGTTGCATCAATTCCGTATCCGGACTCCATCACCTTCTGGAAAAATGTTGAGTAATACACTGCGCTCGCCAAGCCGTCAGCAATACGCTCCGCAGAACGGCTCGCGGTATACGCATCAACCGCACCGAGTTCTTGAGTAATGAGAATTTGCGTCGTCGAGCTGTATTCGAGTGGACGCAAAAACGACAAGCCAACCGCAAGTGCCATGCCGATCACTCCAGCAAGCACTATAGTGACCCACCCACTCAATAACGGCGAAAGTTGTGCGTATCGGTATGCCATAGCGTTAGTATACCAGCTTCGATATATCGCTCAGCGTTACGGAAATCGTCATCGTTTGGCCAGCGCGAAGCACGGTGCAGCGTGCGACATCTCCCGGATCATACTCAGCAAGAATTTCCGACAGCGACGTTGCGTCCGTAACCGATTCCCCATCGACTGCGAGAATAATATCCTTGCTTGCAAAACCCGCCTCTGACGCAGGCCCACCGCGCACCGTTGCATGCATCGATGGATCAGGATGAAACACCAATGCTCCAGCGCGCAATCCTTGGCGTAGATCAGCATCAATATTATACGCACGAGCAAGATCGACGGTATATGCGCCAAACAGCGGCACCGCATCAATTCCAGTTTTCACAATGGTACGAATCGCATGAAGCGCATGATGCAGCGGCACCGCATGACCATCTGATGCACGAACAAACCCGGAAAGTTCTCCGGCGGAATTCAACAACGGACCGGAACGCACAAACGCCGACGACGAAAGAAGCCAGTCTGTTGCGAATGTTTCCGCGTTCTGTGCACCGGAAAATACTTCAGCCTCACTCTCCGCAACCGCTGTTGGTAACACTCCCCCAGCACCGTCAACCGCAAACATCATTTCACCAGAACGCACCGCATTCGCCGCAGCAAACCCAAGTGGCGCAACGCCAGTCGCGCTCGTATGAATCATGGCAACGCTCGTCTGCGAAGCATTCACAACCGCAAGTACCGTGTATCGTTTTCCACCAATCCACACCTCAACGTCCTTCAGTGGATTTTTGACGTCTTCAAGCACGCTTCGATCAACCGCAACCCATCCGTCGTCACTAACAACAGCGCCGTATCCAAAAGCGTTATCGCCTGTAAGCCACGCTTTTGCCGCAAAACTATCTGTCGACGTCTGCATGAGTGTTGCGATTCCTGTTTTTGCGTTCTCGCGAACTCGAGAAAGCGCTTCTTCATACGTTCCCGGAATTGGCGTTGGATGCTCCGTTGAAACTTGCGGTAACTGACGATCGGCGAGCAGCGACGCGGCGTAATCGTCCAACGCTCGCGACGTCCATACCGCAGCAACAATCCCTGCTCCTGCTCCCGCAGTGAGGCCAAGGAGTAACAGCTTGCTCATGTTCCACCAATAGTGCGAAGGGGTGTTCATAGAAAAATATTAGAGCCAGCGTGCAGAGCCGAGAATAATAATCAAAAGGACAGCAACAAACGCCACGGACCGCATGACAGACTTTTTGGTAAGTCGCTCAAGAACGTTCGCGCGAGAAAGAACAAGAAACGCATACAGCAACACCGCAAATGTTGCCGCGTTCGTCACAAAACTTGTTGGCCACGTCGAGAGCACGCCGTACAACTCGGCCATAAGTATCGAGCCAACAATCGCATAAGGTCGCCCGGTTTCAAATCCAATTTTACTCACCCAAAACACCGCAACCGTCGCAAGAAGCACCGCAACACACACGACAAGCATCGGAATCCATACCGGCAACAGCAAGAATAACTGCGCACCGAACGCTCCACTCGTAAAGAAAAATGCGCTCAGCACGTACAGCACCAAAGAAAGATTCTCAAGAGCGTACGCCTGATATGCGCTCGGCAAATGATAAAACGTAAAGACATTCTCGGCATACAACGCAACTGCAAACGTCACAGTCGTTGCGATAATCCATTTACTTACAGGGTCTTCAAGAAAGAAAAAGAAAATCAGCGACGAACACCACAACAACATCGGTGTCCCTAAAAACACCCAAAATGCTGGTCGACGAAATTCCCATAACAACAATCGCGCAAATGAAAACGCCAGAATCGCAATCGCTGGAACTAATAACTTCATACCAAAGAACGGCGAAGCAATCAGCGACGCAAACGACGCGATACTCACGAACGCAATGCCGAACGGTGTGATGCGATGAAGAAGGATCACAGGCTAAACCAAGAGTATTGTGCGTGAATAGCATTGAATCGAGCCGTCGCGTCATCAGTGTTTGTGGCGCCGCCTTCAACAAGTTTTCCTAACGCAATAATGCAATCAATGTGAAACTGTTTCATTGACGCAGGAGCGTGAAGCTGGATGAGCGTATCGTATGCCTCGCCCGCATTCTTACTTGCGTCGTAGGCAGTAAAGATCGTTTTCACGGCAGCGATATATCCATCTTCATTCACTACCAACTCCGCAGACGATCGATCATCAACGTCGCGATGCATGAATCCTGAAAAATCTTCAGGACGGAACTTTGCATAAAATGCAATTGCAAGAACAATCGTTAATCCTCCAACAATCACCGGAAACCAATTTCGCTGCGATACGTCGTTGTCACTCATAGAGATTCTTTAGGATGAAACACATCGTGTGTAAAGACCATAACCGCCATTGCAAGTGGAATCGAAAGTACCGCGCCCACGATACCGCCCACACGCCAGCCAATCAAGACCGCAAGAACGCTCACGATAGGATTAATACCCGCAACCTTTTGCATGATTTTTGGCACAAGAATATTCCCCTCAATCTGTTGAATGACTAAATACGCAAGTGCAGTGAGTAATGCATGAAGCGGCGACACCGCAAGCGCAAGAACAATTGCAGGAATTGCCGACACCATTGGCCCAACGAACGGAATAATTTCTAAAAGGCCCGCGAGCAACGCAAGAACAAGTGCGTATGGAATGCCAAGAATCGTAAGCGCACCGTAAATAAGCACGAAGATTGATCCCATGAGTGCAAGCTGTCCACGAAGCCAGACTCCCATCTGCTCTCGAGCCTTCAGCGCAATGTGCATCACAAACGGCTGATACTCGGCCGGCGCAACAATGCCAATGCCGCGAATCATCTCGTTTTTCTCAACAACAAAGTAAAACGCCAAAATGAGAACAACACCAACGCTCAACGCGGCATCGAATGCCGACGAACCAACTGCAGCGATTTTTGGAAACGCACCAACAATTCCACTGTCGCGCACCGTCGAAATAATGCTGCCAATATTCGAGCTCCATACGCCCGCAAAAAACGTATCTACTTGCGTCCATCCACTTGCACCAGCAATGAACGGTGAAAGCGCTGTTGCAAGCTCGCTTAATTCCGTCAGAAGCGGAGGAACAATAAGGAGCGTGACCAGCACAAAAAACGCCAAACCAAGAACGTACACCACGAGCACCGCAAGCGCGCGTGGAATCCTCCATCGTGTAAACATGTCCGCAAATGGATCGATAAGCGAAGCAAGGAACGCCGCAACCAACGTCATAGCAACAACGTCACGAATCATGTACAGGAACGCCGCAACGGCAGCAATAATGACAACACGAAACATGGTTCCGCTCGAAATAGCGATAGACTTCACCCCCGGCGTTCCGTCAATTTTGCGTGTGGTCATAAATCACCATTAGTGTATCATGATCTCACAACGATATGAGTCTTGCACAGAACAAAAAAGCCTTCCACGACTACGAGATCCTCGAGAAATTCGAGGCAGGATTAGTGCTCACTGGCGCAGAAACAAAAGCCGCGAAAGCTGGGAGCGTCAATTTAAAAGGTGCATTCGTGACAGTGCGCAACGACGAAGCCTACGTCACCAACATGCACATTGGGCAATACGCGAAAGCTCCAGCAAAAGATTCCGACGACCCAACTCGCACTCGAAAGCTCCTCCTCCACAAACGCCAAATCGATTATCTTCGAGCGAAGCGCGAGGCCGACCGCCTCACCATTGTGCCAATCGCATTGTTCGTGACTCGAAATAGAGTAAAGCTCGAAATTGCGTTGGCGCGAGGAAAGAGAAAGTACGAGAAACGAGAAACGATCAAAATGCGAGATCTGGACCGCGCAATTCAACGAGATTTGGAATAACTAAGAAATTCTTCCGCAACACGATCTTGTGTGTCGGAGAGGTCGTGGAATCCCGGCGGTATTGATTGCGAAGCTTCGCAGACCCCGGCAAACAACAGCGCACGAGTGAGCTGAATCTTTTCCGGTGGCGTTGGATCTTCTTGCCCTGCAAAGTTCACAGGAAAGCCGCCATTGAGCAGACGTATACCCTCAACTTCAATATCGGAGTGACAATCGTCGGTGGCACCGGAAGCAACGCGCATTTCTACAGCCGAAAACTCTCGATCGGAAGACGATGCACTCACAAGCACAGCTCCTTTCTTCAGACTCGGGAGATCAGCGATTCGCAGAATGGACTTCCCCGTTGTTCCGATGATGACATCGAATGTCGGAATTTGATCATGGTATTGTCCCCCAAAATCGCACAGTCCTTCATCGGAGTCGCAACCGGAGACGCTACATCGATCCTTAAGAAGGGCCTTAATCGCTCGACCAATCGCGCCTTGACCAACAATAAAAACTCGAGTTCCGGCATCGATCCTCATTCTCTTTTCCATCTCGTGAATCACGCCTTCCGCGATAAACGGAGACTCGATTCCAAGCTTCGCTCTTGATCGAGCAACATTTATCACTCCGAACCGCAATCCCTCACTCTTGATCTTCTCAAAACCGGAGGTTGTCTGTTCAACTCCAGAAATACGAACGCCCTCCTCGATATGGTCCTGAACGTATCGAAGAAGAAATCCTCCGTCATCAAGAACAATGGTTTTCCGACTCGGGTCAAAAGCACCGTCTGCCTTCGCGTCATCAGCGAATCGTTTCACATACTCCGAAAACTGTTCATCGTAACTCCTAGCCCCGTCAAACGCGGCGCTGAGATCCGAAACTTTTATTCCCATCTTCCGAAGTCCATTCAGCGTTCCCCAATGTGTTGAATAGCATTTTCCCAAAACATAACAGTTTTCAGGTTTCAAGCCCTTCGCAAAAAGCGTCCCAAAAAGATCGACCGTCGTGCCAAGAATATGCTGACAGGCGACGATCGTCACGTTCGAGAGGTCGATATCCGAATACAGCGTAGATGTGAAAGTGAGAAGAGGAAGTTTCATATTCAAAAGTTATCGACATGTTCCCTCATTTCGCAAACGAACGGATTCGATAAGAATCTTCTTTGTTGCGCGATCAATAGAAAACACAATCCGGAAGTCGCCAACACGAACACGGTACAAATTCGAACCGGAAAGCTTCTTAATGTGAAGCCCCTCAGTCGCTCCCGCAATCAGGGCCACCATTACTGAAATCAATCGCTCGCGATCTGCCTTCTTCATTTTTCGAAGAAGTTTTTCGATTTCATCCATATCTACCTCAAGGACTTCTTCAGCACCTTGATGAAATCGTTAATTGGGATCCCTCTCCCCTCATTGTCACGCTTCGCATCAAAAACCGTATCCCATTTCTCGTCTTCCAAAGCATCAACATGTAACGGCGTGATCAAAAGTGAATCACCACTCTCCTTAAGTGTGAATCGATTTGTTTCACAAAGTCTGCGCCACTTTGCTGGAAGCGTCACTTGGCCCTTGCTCGTAGCTTTTACAATCGTTGTCATAGAAGTATGAAAGTAAGATATTCCTACTATACCTCAATATACAGAAAAAGACGACTCTTGCGAGTCGTCTTTTTCTGGTGGACCTGGAGGGAGTTGAACCCTCGTCTACCCCACCTCACCAAACAAATTTGTTCCACGCGCAGTTCCGTCAAGTACGGGGCGATGATAAGACGGAACAAGAATCATCGACACGATTTCGCTGCAACGGGTTACGTTCTCTGAGCGAACAAGAGAACGCCTATAGTCTCATAATATTGCACCCGAACTCCGCTATGAGGCATTGCGAAGTGGATGGGTTGCGGCCCTTAGGCGGTAACCAATGAGAATGAAGGAACGCTAAACGCCGAAGCGATAGCTGCCTTCACCTTTGAGAATGCGTTTGCAAGTATCTCGTTGCACCACGGGATTTCGGAATATGGTGCCCTTCCGGCGTGATTTGTGAGGATCCGAAGAGTATCGAAACCCGTCAGGCCCGCGCAAATACTAGCATAATTTTTGGTTTTGGTCTATCATTTCAGCAACTTTAACCCTACTGCCATGCGCATTCACCGCCACCGCCGTTTCCAAAAGCCGAAGTTCGAAATTCAGGAATATAAGGCAAACCACAATATTCTCGCCCCAGAAGTGCGAGTTATTGACGACGAAGGCAATGCGCTCGGCGTTATAGCCACCGTAAAAGCGATCGAACTCGCTCGGGAAAAAGGCATGGACCTTATCGAGGTTTCACCATTAGCCGAGCCTCCGGTGTGTAAGTTCGCCAACTACAGCCATTTCAAATACCAAAAGGAGAAGGAGATGCGAAAGCAGCGCGCGCAGAGCAAAGAAGTGGAAATCAAGGGTATCCGCCTTTCCATGCGCATCGGCTCCGGCGACTTACAGATCCGCGTCGAGCAGGCAGCAAAGTTCTTCGAACAAGGCGACAAGGTAAAGGTAGAAATGATCCTCCGAGGCCGCGAACGTGCCCACGGAGACGTTGCCCGAGCCGTATTTGACGACTTTGTGAAGCAATTGGGAACGCATTACCCAATTCGCGTCGAAAGCCCATTAAAAGCAGTCGATGGACGCATGAACATGATTCTTGCTCGTCAAACGTAGAATCTTCCCCACTTGTCCTTGACCAAACCTCAGTTTTCCACTAACCTTCGCACATCTTAGAAACCCAAGTATGGCAATGAAGACACATAAAGCGATGACCAAGCGCGTCCGGATCACCCGAACGGGTAAGGTTGTGAAGCGAAAAGCTGGCCAAGGCCACTTCAATTCCCGCGAATCCGGCAACACCACGCGCAACAAGCGCACTGACGTCTCCTTTGGCGTCACCATCCGTCGCGCCTTGAAAGCGATGATGCCATACAATCTTTCCTAATATGCCACGAGTTAAACGAGGTACCCAACATACAAAACGCCGAAAGAACCTGCTTGCCCGTGTTAAAGGCTACAAGTGGGGTCGTAAGAGCAAGATCCGTCTTGCTCGTCCGGCAATGCTCAAGGCTGGTGTGTACGCATTCCGCGACCGCCGTGCCAAGAAGCGCACCTTCCGAGCACTTTGGACTGTGAAGATCAACGCCGCTGTTCATGAACTCGGCCTTTCGTACTCACGGTTCATCAACATGCTGAAAGTGTCTAACATCGCGATCGACCGCAAGATCCTTGCGCAGGTTGCAGAAAAGCACCCAGAAGTATTCGCAAAGATTGTTTCCGCAGCGAAATAACAAAATCACTCCTCGAGCAATCGAGGAGTGATTTTTTGTTTAAAAACCCTGCGCATTAAATGCCAAATGCAAAACAATCGCTACACCAACACCAAGAAGCGCCCCCCACATTCTTCCTCGTCCAATACCCCAAGCAACGCACAGTGCCGTGAGCGCATGAAGAGGAATCGTTAGCGATATACGCAGCCAAAGTACCGACCAGTCTCCAAGCTGCGCGATTTGATTCGCGTACAGCATCGATTCAGAAAGTCCGAACATCGTGCCAAACGCCAAGGCAAATCCAAGACGATCGCACGTACGGACGGAATACAACGCAAGAATCCAAACCACAATACCTTTCGCGACCTCCTCAACGCCTTCAGAAAACCCCGTCACGCGAATCACAGGAATAAGCAACACCGGGAGTATTGCACCAACAACAATCGCCGCGAGCGCAGGAAGCCACAACGGCGACGGCCCAAAGTTCAGCGCAAAACGCGCACGAGAATTATTCTGAGACGATCGTCGCATAGTTTCCTAAAATCCAACCGATCGTTCCATTCGACAGAACGATAGCATCCCATCCATTTTCCGTTTTCTGATACGAGTATTTCTCACCCGGCAACGCCTTCGCGACAACTCCCCCACTCAAATCCGCACGGTCACGAACGTTTAGCCATCCTGTTGGGGTATCTAAGATAACAACATACGGAACCGAAGGCGTAACAACGACGGGCACCTCAACAGGAGGGATAATTGGCTCTGGCTCTGGATCTACAGGAGCAGGAATATCTTGAGCCATAACAATCGGTGCCTCGGTTATGTTGGTGATATCGTTTTGCTCTTCTTTTGAAGACGAAACCGACCGACCTTTCATCGCGGTGTAAATAGAAAACACTGCAACGCCCACAAGTACCAAAAATATTATTCCGAGTACGATCCGCGAACGAGTCGCTGCACACGGCCAGGCTTTTATCCGATCCCACAATGAATTTTCACACGGCACGCTTGTAACGTACGTTCGTTTCCGAGAAATGCGAGCAGGTCGAGAAGACCGAACGCTTCGCGCGACGGATCTCCCAGAAATCATCGCCATCGCTTCCTGCTGCGACATTCCCAGCGACATTGCCGCCAACACCGTCTGATGTCGCCACATCGAGAAAATAACCGCCGCTAAAAGTCCGAATCCAAACACCAATGCAAGAATAATCCCCCACGTTGTGAATGTTTGAATGCCACCAATCTTTCCAACAACACCCTGTGATGCACCCGCCTCAACAACGAGATCTTTCAATTTCTCCACCGCCGTTTGTGCACGCGCCATCACATCGGCATTACTGCGATACGTCACAATATGCTCCTGCGGCGATGAATAGCTCGCGTTCTGTGACGATGTAATCTGATCGAGTGCGGCAGTAATATCACTCTGAAGAAGCGATGCCTGCGCTGCGTATTGCGTGCCAGTAAGTGACGGAACAAGCGATGCAATCTGCTTGCGCATCGCCGCAATATCCTCTTCTGCGTACACCCAAATATCCTTCATTTCCACTTTCTTTGTGATGGTTTCTTTTGGTCCGAGTGTGACGTCGCCATACACGCGATACGCGCTTGCTGTTGCATCGTAATCAATACTCAAACCACTCAAATCCAGAACATCCTCCGGCTTTGCCTCCTCCGGCAAGAAGGCGCTAAAGTGCACGGTTTGTTCAATGTCTGCAGGATTCGTAATGAGGAAATGAATTTCAACAGAATTGAACTTCATGTACGTTTGCACAATTGGCTGCACAGAATTACTTGCGATAAGTTGCTGCGTCGTTGCCGCAACCGCACGTAAATCCGCAATCTTATTTTGCACATCCTGCAAACCTTGCGTATTTTCATTTCCCACCGCAAGCAACGTTTCCAAACTCGACGACAGAACGCCGACCGTCGACAAAACGCTCGTGAGATTTGCAGCATTCAGCGCCAGCTCCTGCCGAGTAGCGGTGATTTCTGCGTAAATAGTTTCATTCGTTGCCAAACTGATATCTGGAGTGACATGCGATGAACTTCCGCCGCTTGAACCAGACGAACTGCTTGTTTCACCGCCATCACCTCCGTCAGCAGCAACCGCGACGAACGTTCGTGATGCTCCACTTCCTTGCGTGCCGAAATACACCATCACCTTAAACCAATACGAGCCCGTTGTTGCGACCGTTGCCGTCAGCGTTGTATGAAAACTATCGCCAACATCAATGAGCTTTGCCGCGGACGCGTAGTACACGTCGTCATCGCCGCCGCAATCATTATCCATCGACGACACCACGCACCACTCGTAATGATATTCATATTCTGCGCCACCCTCGTTCGTGATAGTCACCGCCGCCGAAATATCTGGAATGACGAGATCGGTCATTGCCGTAATAAGCACCTGCGATGGCGCACCGGACACTTGCCAATAATCGTTTCGCGTTAAATTCTGTGCACCGCCCGCATCAACAGAAACGACAGACTCCCATAGTCCACCCGTTGCATCTGACGAAACAGATGACGTGTATTCATACACACCGGTCGAGAGCTTCGTCATGCTTGCCTCAGAAACAATCACCGTCCGCGTGGAATCGTAAATAGTTATTGTTGGAGTCGACGACGCGTCTGCGGGATCTGATTCAAAATTCGAGATTGTGAGTTTTGCGCGATACGTCTCTCCAGCCTGAACTTCTGAAACATCAGAAAGTATGACGGTGTACGCCATGTCTTGCGACGCACGAAGTGCATCAACCGTGGTTTGCAAACTGTCCAAATTCGTCTCAACACGTGAAAGCATTGTTGTTAAGGTATCGACTTTTCCTTCAATCGACGTTAAGCGCGATGTGACGTCTGAACGGAACGATGCTTGCGTCGCTTCGTTCGCCGCCGCAAGCTGCTCAATGTAGACATTTTGCTTTGCAATCGTGAATGCGTCGCCATTCCCTGGTGCAAGTGAAAGCGCAGGACTGACGGTAATGGATTTTGTTGTTCCGTTGTATGCCGAAATACGACGAACCTGTCCGTTTAACGTTCCGCTCGTGAACGTCAAGACGGCATTCGTATAAAAATTGTCTGTCGTGTTTGACAGCGCAGTCACAAACGACGTCGACGTTGCCGACGCATCACTCACCGTCGAACGCGTCACAATCATTGCACCAATCAAGACATCAAGATTGTTCTGCACCGCGGTGAGCTGTGTAGCGATCGCTGCAACGTCTCCCCACGCAATAGTGTCTGTCTTCACTTTAATACCAGTAACCGCATCCCAATCAATCGTGTCAGTCTTGGTTTGGATTGCCGCAATGTCGGCCCAATCAATCGTATCGGTTGCCGCCTTAATTTGCCCAGTTGTTGTGACGAGTGATGTTAAATCTTCAATAGGGATCGCCGACGTTGACGTTAAGATTGCCGAGATATTCCCGGTCCCAATCTCGGTCATGAGCGACGCAACGTTCGCTTTGATTGTTGTAATGTCTCCCCACGCGATCGTGTCCGTTTTTAATTTAATGCCCGTGACATCTCCCCACGCAATCGTGTCAGTCTTTGTTTTAATCGCCGCAACATCAGCCCAGCTAATAGCATCCGTCGAGGTTCGAATGGTACCGGTTGTTGTTACCACCTCTGAAACATCCGCCCAATCAATGGTGTCAGTCTTTGTTTTGATTGCGGCAATATTTCCGGTTCCAATCTCCGAAACCACGCCCGCAATGCTTGTTTGAACCGCCGAAACTTTTACATCGATCCCCGTAACGTCGGTCCAATCAATCGTGTCTGTTGCTGACTTAATTAACGCAACGTCACCCCAATCGATCGTGTCGGTCTTTGTTTGAATCGCGCCCGTGTTCGTGACGATCGTCGTGACGTTGCTCCAGTTGATTGAATCCGTCGCAGTCTTAATTGCGGCAATATTTCCCGTTCCGATTTCCGTAATCAATGAGGCTAGACTCGTTTGAAGCGCCGAAACCGCAGTAGCGATTCCTGTCACGTCGCTCCAATCAATCGTATCTGTCGAGGTCTTGATTGCGGCAACCTGTGACCAGTCAATCGTGTCTGTCGTCGTTTTCACTGCACCGGTGGTAGTGAGAATACTTGTAACATCTCCCCAATCAATTGTATCGGTCGCGGTTTTAATAGCGGCGATACTCCCAATTCCAACTTCAGTAATAAGATCCGCAAGGCTCGATTGCAACGCGGTAATCTTTACATCGATTCCTGTCACATCACCCCAGTCAATCGTATCGGTCGTCGTTTTGATTGCGGCAACTTGCGTCCAATCGATACTGTCGGTTTTTGTTTTAATCGCTCCGGACTCTGTGACAAGACTCGTCACATTCCCCCAAGAAATAGTATCTGTCTTTGTTTTGATTGCGGCGATGTTCCCGGTTCCGATTTCTGTAATCAGCGATGCGAGGCTTGTTTGTAAACTCGAAACAGCGGTCGCGATTCCTGTAACGTCACCCCAATTGATAGTATCGGTCGCCGTCTTAATGGCCGTCACATGTGACCAGTTGATGGTATCAGTCTTCAGTTTAATTGCCCCAGTATCCGTCACGATCCCCGTCACGTCTGCCCAGTCGATGCTATCAGTCGCAGTTTTAATTGCCGAAATTCTGCCAGTTCCAATTTCTGAAACAAGGCCAGTAATATCAGTCTGCAAACTCAACACGACTGCACGTGACGCTGACTGCGCCGCGCGCTCTGCAGATGCCGCGGCACGTTCTGCCGCTGCTGCCGCCTCATTCAATGTCACTGCCGATGAAATTGCCGAAATATCATGCGAAATTGTTCTCGCAGCAAAGTTCGCTGCTCCCGTTCCGGAAACACTTCCAGACGTTGCTGAAACTTCATACAAATAACTTCCGCTCGTGCTTGGAACCGTATAGGTGTACCGATAAACTCCGCTTGAACCAGATAAATAGCTCATGGCCTGCGCAGTCACAATTTTTGTCCCCGAAGGGTTATACACGTTTACTGTGACGGTCGCGTCGTTAATTGCTGTTCCGTCGGTAAGCTTTACTTGAACATCCAAATTCACCGAATCGCCTTGGTCGACAACAGAGCCACTAAACAGCGGGTACACCGCTACAAGCGATTGCGCAACGTAAAACCTCGTTGCTGTTGAGTATGGCGACCACTGGTTTGTGGAGTCTTCGTAACGAACGCGCCAATAATACGTGGTCTTGTCGGAAAGCGTTGCCGCTGGAACCGCAAGAGAATTTCCGTAGCTTACCGTTCCCGAGTCATACAAAGGCGACGTAAATGTACTACCCGTATCAATTTGCCACTGTGCATACGCGCTCGAATGCCCACCTTGCGCATCAGAAAATGCTGATGCTGTTAAGGTTGGCGTGAGTGTTGTTACCGTTCCACCATCGCTTGGCGACGAATGTGTTGGCGTCGAGATAGTGTTTGTGGTAAACGACGTTCCCGTCGACCAACTCGACCACATTCCATCGGAATATTTCACGCGCCAATAGTATGTTGTGTTGTGGTCGAGGGCGGTATCTCCTGCAAGTTCATTCGCAAACGTTCCGTTTCCTGACGTAACCGATGTGGTTGCTTCTGCCGCTCCCGCTGTTCGAGACCACACAGGAGTCGCAAAATCGGCGTCGTCGTCCACCTGCCACATAGCATCAGTCTGCGCATTTGAATCCGGGTCACTGTACGCAGAGCCCGTAAGCGTGACGGTTAAGCCTTGCCCGGTTGCGCTCGATGCAGGAGAACTATTCGTTGGCGTACTCGGAGCGTTTGCAGAAGACGTACTCTTCCATGCCGAATAACGGTACGATACGGTGTTTGAGTTGGCTTCTGCGGCAGTACCCACAGTAAATCCGTCACTCACGAAGGCAATAATTACCGCAGCGGCGTTCACGATGTTCGTATAATACTGCGCGGTTGCTCCAGAAATAGTTGTTGACGTTGAACGGTGTGAACCCTGTACTGCCGTAGCACCCTTTGTCCAAACAAACGCAGGGTTAAATCCAAGACCGGTCACGTTTTTTCCTGAAATACCACTACCTGTATAACTTCCAATGTCGAACTGTGCGCCTTCTTTAAATGCAAACCACACGTAAGAACCGGCCGCCGCATTGGTTGTCGCAGCAGTCCCAAGGCTAAATGCTGTTGTTCCTATCGCCGCGAATGCCGTTCCGTCGGTAACGTCAGCAGTCGCAGAAAAATATGCCGCAGTATTGTCGGCCATTGTTGGACTTGCAGCTTTCCACATGGTCAGCGCAGCGGTCGTAATGGTACGTGTCATGGTAATCATGCTCGGCGTTATGCCAAGATGGTCAATGCTTCGCGCGGTAATACCATTTCCGGTATGCGTTCCAATCATGAAGTCTGCAGCACCGGCACCACGTTGTGGCGTCGTTGCGTTGCCGTACACCGTGTACTCATACGTATTTCCTAAGCCGTTCACCGTTGCGTTTGCACCAACAGTAAAGCTTGTAGCGGCCATGGACTTAATACCGTCAGCAAATCCAACCGCAGAGTTCGCAAAATAATGCGTGAGGTTGTTTTCCATGCTCGTCGACCACACACCGTATTGCGTTGCGTTCGCTTTAATCATGACCAAATCTGGTCGGAACGTTGTGGTAATAGACTGTGCAACTCCAGTACCGGTATATGAACCACGCTCCATTAAAAACGTCCCGGCCGGCGCTGGGTCTGGAGCTCCACCCATGGCAAAATAAAAACTCACCACCGTGTTCGCATTCACGTTCACGGAGTTACCGACCTGAAAACCATCCGCATCAAGACTTTGAATGTTGTTCACGGTGTTTGCCGTTGCCGTTGCAACCGAGGAGTTATCTCCCCACGTTTCCGTTGTATTAAATACCGCCGCGTTAGCACTGTTTTGTTTTACGAGCGCAAAGTCAGGCTCGAATCCCACACCAGCGATGTTTTTGTTATCAAGACCGTCGCCGGTAAACGTTCCAACATACATGCTTCCCGCGAGGTTTTTAAACGCGACATAGTTAAACACGCCGGCTAAACCGTTGTTTGTTGCACCAACCGTAAAACTTCCGCCCACATCGAGCGTCTGGAAGTACACACCGGTTGCATCGTTCACGGCTGCTGAAAAAAACGCCGCGTTGCTTGCCGGCATCGACGACGTACGGAAGTTCGCTACTACTGCGCTCGTACGTTTTGCAATAACTAAATCTGGCTGGAATCCTGTTGAAATAACCTGGCTCGCTGCACCAGAACCGGTATACGACCCCACGCACATAACGCCACTCGACGAGCAATCTGATCCGTAATACGCGGCATAGACATACCGCACGTTCACCGTATTTACTTCAAGCGCTGTCGACACGGAAAACCCGTCGCTATCAAGAGAGATTTCGCTGTCGTTGTTGTCGGCCGTTGCAACACCAAGATACGACGTCGTCGCCGACGGCATGGTGGACGTTTTCCAGATCATGGAACCCGCAGCGGTATCGGCCTTAATAATAAGCACTTCCGGACGAAAGCCGACACCAGAAATGGAAAGCGAGGCACCAGTACCCATGTAGTACCCCGTTTTCATCGAGAACGTTCCCGACGCCTCGGCTCGCTGCGGACGAATAACCGCATAAAGTCCTGAAGACATGACGATGATGGAGAAAATCAGCCACGCAACCACCGCGCTACGCAACGGACGAAATGACCGCTCAGACACTAATACTTTCAAGTTGTCCCAAAGATTCGGATGCCCAACAATAAAATCTGGCAACACCAATTTTGCTGCAAATGCAAAAACATGGCGCACTGTGGCAAAGAGCCTTCGAAGTGGATGAAACGACTGGTCTTGGCTTACGACGTATGCTACAGCCTCCTTTCGGATTGCATCATGGTGCCGATACGTTCGCTCGAGCCTGTCTGCATCACGTCGAACCACCCCTTCCGAGCCCTTCGAATCCTTTCGGAATATTCCCCTGAGCATAGGCGACGCAAAATCCAGATATCAGCACACGTGCATACAAAAAGAGTTGCGCAGATACGCAACTATTGTACCAGAAAATCGAGCACACTCAGCGGAGTTATACCCCCGTTTTACCGCAAGAAAAATACATCGTTTTTATAACGTATAGTTGACCAAATCACGATTTTCTGGCATAATTCTGAGTCGTCTGCAAAGGGATTCCCCTATGCCGGCGCGTCCCACGAAGAACGGAGTTCCCATGCGCATCATCGCGCCGCTGCCTCTCACCATCCTCCTCGTTGCCTGCAACGGCGACATCCCCAAGGCCACCGGCCCCTCGTGCACCCCGCCCCCAGGGGTGACGATGACCACGTTCGCCGCCGGCCACCTGCTGTGGACCGACGACCTCGCCTCCGGCAAGGCGCCGCTCTTCTACTGCGACGGAACCACCCCGCGAGCTGTGCTGGCGGAAGGGATCGTCCGCGGGGCGGACAAGGACGGGAAGCCGTCCAAGTGGGCGATGTCGGTGGCCGCGGATGGCGCCCCGTACTGGGTGGTCGAGAGCGACCTCGTCGCCAGCTCCACGGAGCCGGTCGTCCTCGCGACCGGGCTGACCGTCCGATGCATCATCGCATGGGATGGTGGCGAGTGCGGTGACCCCCCGGCCGACACCGGGACCGATACCGGCACCGACACCGCGACGACCAAGTAGCTCCACGCAAGGGCTACACTGTGCCCGATTCTCTCCGGAGAGTCGGGCACACGTCTTTTCTACACATTTCCTCACACCAATACTTGTCAAAAAATCCCCCTATTGATATCCTATCAGCGCTTCAAACAGACTCAAAAAGCATGGAAACATTCTTTTGGGTCGGTAGCTCAACTGGTTAGAGCGCTGCCCTGTCACGGCAGAGGTTGCGGGTTCGAGTCCCGTCCGTCCCGCCAGAAAACCACTTCTCTTTCGAGAGAGGTGTTTTTCTTTTTAGCTAAGCCATATTTACGAGTTCCAACCGAAACTTTCGCTGGTTGTCGCTCTACAAGAAAATCAAACGGCTTTTTGTATTGCCAATTAAGCTTTCCCTCGGAAATCTCTAAGTTCCAACCGATGTCCTGCACAATCTGTTTCTTGCGTGCCAACGTCGTCTGAGGGCTCTTAAATATCTCATACGCGGCATGAGCCAACCCAAAGAAGTCTTCGGTCTGCTGCAGCCAATTGGTCGTCGCTTGCCCGCTGTCACTAAGCTTCTCTGTCAGAGCCATCTTTTCAGACAACAACTCGTTTTTCTTCTTAGTGTAGTCCTCTTTATCGAGCAAACCCGAGATATAGAGTTCCAACAAGGCATTTGTACGTTTATCGACATTGCCGAGATCCTTTTGCCACTTTTCACGAATGAGGACTTGGCTATCCACTTGCTCCGCGTAATGAAGGTGTAAGAGCTTCTTGCACAGCTCCCACACGCGTTCATCTATTTGAATGGCACGAAGACGCTCTTCGACCTGAATATCGATGTCTGCAGGTTTTGATGGTCTCTGGCCGCATTCACCTTTGCGCTTACTACACGTGTAGTATTCGTACTCCTTACCGGAAGGCTTTACCTTGTGGACTCCCACCACGGAACAACCGCATTCAGCGCATCGCACGAGCCCTCGATACACAAAATCGTAACTCACTACTTTTGGGTGAGAGTGTCCGTTAAACCGTTGCGAAATCAATTCAAATTCCTTCGTGCTAATGATGGGGTCATGTACACCAGCAAAAAGCTCCCCCTCATACCGAAGCTGCCCGGTGTAAAAAGGATTCTTTAAAATTCTCTCCACCATGCTGATGGAATAGCGACCATGACGGCGGATACTTTTAACCCCGAGAGAATTCATGAAAGCCGCCGCCTCTTTCAAGGTTCGGTACTCTGCAAGATAGTAATCAAAAAACTGACGTATAAGGGGCGCTAGCACCGGGTCTTTTTCAATTCGGCGCAATGGCCTGCCAAGCTTTAATAGTTGTGTCTGCTTGTCGTGATCATAAAAGTTGCCCGCAATCTTTCCTTGCGCATCAACGTTCAAATAACCAACGGGAGCCATACCCGTCCATTCGCCTTTGAGAAGTTTGGATTGAGCATCACGCTTCATGTAATCCGAAGTGTCATCGGATGACTTCTTTGCCATGCCAAATTCGATTTGCAAAAAGAACTTGTCGTTACCGGATCGCGTGAAGAGCTTGGACATGGTGCGGATCTCTTTCAATGACCCTTGATCCATCATGTAGATCAGCCGCCCTCCATCTAAGGAATTACGGGCAAGACGATTTGGTTGCCATACGATGATCCCGTCTGCTTGTCCAAGCTCGATGCGCTCAAGCATTGAATTGAAAAATGGCCGCCCTGTTTTGTAGGCGGATTGTGATTCCACGATGGTGTCAACGATTTCTAGATGATCTTTTTCTGCGAGCACCTTTAGCTCACGAATTTGAGCATCGATGGAGAGCGTTTGTTTGTCTTCCCGGTCACTTGATCGGCGACAATAGATGAAATACTTCATGGTCATATTCTATCCCTTTGCAGGTGATAGATGAAGGGCGAATGACAAAAGGTTCTGTGCAATCTCCTCAACGTCAGAATCCGAAAGCTGCTCTCCGGGGCGGGAGAACAGCAATCGGATTTCTGTCTTGATTTCGTTAGGGAGATGCACAGGCAACTTTTGTTTACTCGTTCACTTCTTCTGCATCGCGGTTCATAACGTATTTATCGATATACTTACTAATTGCGTCACGAATTGAATCGTAATAATGAGAGCCGAACAGGAAAATGTTTAAGAGATCCTTGAGCCCTTCGTCATCTAGAATTAAATCTTCTTGGTCATAGGCAATGATCCAAAGATCTTCGGCTAAATCTACTCGCTGAAAAACCGTCCTATTCTTTGTGTTTAGGAAGATCGAGCGCATTTCCTGCATGTAATCTGAGATGTGCGAAATTGGTTCGGTCGAGTGGTCAGAGGTTGCGGACGATTTAGGAATGATCCCCGTTCCGTAACAGGCCGAGCATTCTTCCGAGCCTTTCGGATCCGTGATGTGCATAGGTTTAAAAATCAGATTTCTCAGAACAACCCGGTGGCGGTAGAGGCGGTAATTCCGCCTCTGCGGTCAGAGGCTGTTCGCAGCTAGGGCATGGTGAGTTGATTCCATCTCCGTCTTCTTCATCTCCATTTTCTTTTTTGCACTCAGCACATTCCACAGGTTTTATTTTGCTATTTTCTGCAAAGGTAGAAACTGTTTGGTACATGAAGCCGGAAAGACTGAGTTCATCAAGAAGCTCCCACACCAACCATTCCAGACCATCCTTATCCAGCACCAATGTCTCTTGATCGTAGGCATGAAACCAAAGAGCGCCTGCCAAAGCCCTTCCGCACAAATCGAGGTCGATCTTTTCTATTACACTCACCTCTTCTTTTGTGGGCTCTCGATGTTCTGAATGCATATTTTTACTTGTTATGATTTTAAATCTTTTGATTTCGAAAACGTGCACGTGTCCTGTTACTTTCCGTCTCCTCACTCTGTTTTTTTATTGCGTACTTTAATGACTGTCTTTTCCCGCGTTTTCTGGTCAGCTTTACCAACCGAAACGCTTTAATCCGCTGTATTAACGGGTATGAAATGACATTGGCCTTTTTTTGAACATTCCCTATCTTTTTTAGCTCATCGTGAAAGTTTTTCTTTAGAAGTGAGCCGGGATGAGAGATGGTTTTCTTCAAGATTCCCGTAGGCCCACGGATGGTGACTTGCGCCCGTTTTCCGTTCATACGAACGTTCCAAGCTTCCTCTTCGTTCGTACCGATCAATTGTCCTAAGTAGTCCGAGATGATCTTTTGGAATCGATTGTCTTTCATATTCTTTCTGCCTTACTGCCGAGACGCAAAATGGGGAATAAAGCGGTATCACGCGAATACTTCGGACGTTGATCGGATTTCTCTCCGACGTCCTGCAATGCCTGCTATCGAAGCGCCCGGTAGAGCTAACTTCGTTTACGCACGTGCGCCTTGGCATATCAGCGCTTCGTGACGTTCATGCCCTTACTGCCTATGACGCATCCCGGGATAACGCGGGGATCGGCGCGGGTTCATGTATCCACTGATTTAAGTCGCATCCAGCCGGGGCACAGTGGTTCGCGCACCCTGATCGGCCAGTATTATTCGAGCTATCCGTCGTGAATGATTGATTTCAAACGTTTGAGCTGCGCAATAAACGCATGAACATTCACTTCCACTTCTTCACCAACAAGAAACGCACTTGAAAGCTCTTTGCGTTTCATTGATTCTTCGAAGTGAAAAGCTGTCTGGCGTGTATCCGCCAACCGCTCTCCCGACACAAAAACAACCCCTGATGCACAGAGGAATGCGGCGAGATAGAAGTTGGTGGTCGTATATGTATCAGACATAAAAATGCTCACGATGTTTTGCACCGAGAGCATTTCATGTTGGCTCTATTTACGATTGTGGAAGGTTTTGTTGAGAGAGTTGAGTTTTTATTTACTTGCGCCAAATATACTGATTATTCTCTAGCTCGATTGGAAAAACGCAACTTTTTCCAACTTTTAACTTTTTCTTAATGTCACGAAGAGTGAAGTAAATATCTTTGCCCGTAATAAATGTTTTCCCTTTGGTCACGTAATGATTTGCCGCCTCAATACATTCCTTTTCCGGTAGATGACGTCCTCGCTGTTCTTTTAATGCCGCCAATAGGCCAAATTGTCGAGAGTGTTGTTTGATGGATACTCGTTCGCCGCTGAACTCTACGTAAAAATCCGCGCCTTTATTCTCAAAAACAAGAATCGGCTGTTTCAAGTCATTAAAATCATGGTCAGCGCGAACAAGGTAGACACCAAGCTTATCTATGAGTGGACGTAACTCTTTGCAGATTCTCTCGAAGCTCTTAGAAACTATTTCCACGCGATAGCCATCAGATTTCGCGCCGAACATTTCTGGAGCACCGACGCGATTATAGAGCTCATTTCGATAGACAGCTTGCCCGATCTCGAGCGCCTGTTGGTTTTCCAGATAGCTCAAGGCTAATACTTGATCCCCGAGTGGCGGAGCTTTTTCATCCGACGTGTCGGGAGCGAACCAATAAGTCACCTCACTGCACTTAGGGTCAAGCGCAAGTAATTTTTCCAATCGTCGACACGACCATGCGACCGCAAGATGCAGGTCACGTACACCATCATTCCTCATAGATTCTTATTCGCATTCTTATTTAGATTACGGTAATTTTCTCCTCTTTTGTAAACTCACGCAAATTTTGACACCACTGTTGGTAAATGTTGCGTGATGTTGAATAACCTTGATCATTGTTATACACTTCGGAAGTCTCTACTCAACCCGTACAGGGCATTTTTTTGCCTATTTCCGGATAGCGCCCATAAAGCGGCATCCGGTTAAAACAGTCTGTGCACTATCCGTGCATGGGTTGGGTAGAGACACCACCGGGTGTCGCTTTTTGTTTTTGCGCGCCTTTCAATCTTAATAAATATTTATCGAGCCAATATGAGTGACGCACCAAAGGTGAAGACCTGTTCATCGTGCCGTAAAGAGGTTGATACAAAGGCGAGACGCTGTCCCTACTGCCGGGCGAAATTGGGATCATGGTTTTGGAGACATCCAATTCTCACTGTTTTGATGGTTATGTTTTTCTTGCCAATAGCCATGGTTGGAATGATAGAGAGTTCAGAAGAAAAACACGAAGTGGCACAGGTAAAAATTCCTTACGAGGTCGTCTGGGACAACTCGGAGAATGGTTATATTTGGAAATCCATCGTCGTGCAGGAGCAGTATCTAAACAATGAGTCCATGACGGCGCTAGGAAAGCAGTTGCACACCGAATTCGGAAACAACACGTTTGCCAAGATAGCAGTGTTCAAGACGGAGGAATCTGCCGTGCTCTTTGCCGAGGCACAGAAAGACCTGTACTCAAAGAAATTGGACGGGGCTTACGACGCGAATTTTATGGCCTTGTATAGCTTGAATTCGAGCACTGACTACGAGGAATTCGTCTATCACCCGCAAGGCTTGAATGGAAAGCAAACGGAGCTATCTTTCTAATTAATCACAATCAAGAAGACAAAGACATTAAAACGAGATAATCTACATCTGCATTAACAGCAATGAATGACCCGAAGAAATACTACAAGTTCGATTAGAAGCGGATTTGATTATCAGGATCTTTGGGGGTTGAAACTGTGCCGCGATTGGCTAGTCGACCCCGATTCTTTTAGGTCGATCCGATTTGAAGCTGCGCCCGAGGAATCCGGTACAGATGGTTTTTATTTAGACGACATAATATTGCGTGACAAGGATGACTTTTACCACTTTTATCAAGTCAAACACCGACAAGATCCGCAAAATCTATGGTCTTGGGATGATCTGCTCGTAGGGAAAAAAAGAAAACCATCCTGGCTCAAAAAATGGGCTGACTCTATCGAGCAGGGGGATCTTAAAGGCAAAATAAAGTATGCGGGCCTGGTCACGGATAGCGGAGCTGAGGCTGATATAGTCCGTTTCTTAGGCGACGATAAAAAGATCAACCTCGGTGCAATAAAAGCATCGGATAGCGATCTGTTTGCAAAGATTATTGCAGCTATCGGTGAAGAAGATGTTGCGGCTAGTTTCTTTGAACAGTTTAGTTTTAATTTTGGACAAAAAGTCCTGGATGAATTCGAAAGGGAAATTTTTGAACGTTTCTACAAGGATCTAAACGCAACAGAGAATGGTGTCGTCAATCTCCTTAATCAGATAAAAAAAGAGAGTAGAAAAAGTCCGACGCAACCGATTAGCCTTGGCCAGTTACGTGATTGGTGCGAGTTTGATGCTCCCAGAAGTTTAGAAGAGGACTTTTTTGTCCCTAATGATTTTGAATTCTTTGACGAGACAGTGCATGAAAATATCCTTCAGGATTTAGAAAAAGTTGAAGGTGGGATCAAGGTATTTACTGGAAATCCAGGGACGGGCAAAAGTGTCTACCTTTCAAAATTATACTCAACTCTTGAGGATAAAGAAGTAATGTCCGTAAGGCATCATTACCATCTTTCGCCTGAGGAAACTAACTCACAAGAAAGATTAAATGCGGAGAGGGTTATTGAAGCCATTAAGGCACAATTCAAGGAATATCCGGATGCCTTGGGAGATCTTGCCCATAAAAATTCTCAATCAATTCCGCCAGTAGAATTTATTAATGCTGCGGCTTCTTTTGCAAATCAAAAAAATAAAGCTTTTATTTTAATTGTTGATGGCCTTGATCATGTAGTTAGACACGCCGACATTGAGGAACTGAAAAAGTTCCTGCAAAGCGTCTGCTTCCCCCAAAGAGGCCTATGGATTATTTTGGGTACACAAGAACAGATCTCTGAACACCTACCACTAATAATCTTGCAAAAGTGCCCAGTTGCAGAATGGATCAAGATCACTGGACTGAGCCATGATGCTGCAAATAGAATCATTAGAAAAAACTCGGTGAACATTAATCTTCCGTCGGAAGAAAGCGCTTTGAAAGAGGTAGTTAGTAAAATCTTCAGCCTCACCCAAGGCAATCCGCTTCACCTTCGCTACGTTCTTAACGAAATTAAGTCGCGATACGGTAATACATTGATAACCGAATACACCATCAAAGATCTCCTGCCATACGGCGGCAACATAGCGAGCTACTACACGACCTTATGGTGGCATCTTTCCGATAAGGCGAAGACCATTCTCTGCACTATCGCGAGCGTTAATTTTGCGTTCACAAAAGAACAGTTGATCGGTTGCATTTCTTCCTTCGAGACAAGCCCTTCGGATATAGCTGAAGCCTTTAGAGATGTACAACATCTCACGAAGATTGATATACAGGGTCGAATCTCGATTTATCACAACAGTTTTGAAGTGTTTCTTCTTCAACAGCCTGATTTTGATGAGCGTAAAGCAGTTCTCAAGAAACAAATTAAAGACTGGTTGGTAGGGTGCCCTTACGACTCTTTACGCTGGGCGGAGCTAGCAAAAATTGAATTCGAAACCGGGAATCCTGAGCTCATTTTAAAGCTAGATAAACAGTGGCTTGTTGAGGCAATTACATTTCCTCGAAATAGTTATCAGATCATAGAACTCCTGCGACTTGGAACTGAGGCTGCTTTTAAAAAACGGGATTTCGGCAAAGCTCTTCAGCTTTCCCATCTTCGACAATACTACTCAAACTCGAAGGATTCTTCCGAAGAAGGGGCTAAAAGTATTTTTGCTGAAGCGATAAGGCTGAACCCAGGAATGCTCGAGGAACTTAAGCTCAAGGATCTTGACGCAACTTCACTTGTTGTCGCGGCTGACATGGCCAACAAGTCTGGCGATGTAATTATCCCGGAAGTAATAGAGATCTTGCAGGGCAGGCACGGTCGTCAGGAGTACCGGAACAAAGAAAATGGCCAGATTCCAAAAATTACCGAGGCTCTAGTAACGGTGATTCCGTACGACCGCACACACGAGGTGAAGAAGGTAACTAAATACGTAGCTCAATTTTCTGATTTGGGTTGGTCTCAAGACTTACTAGCTATTTATGCGTCACAGCTTTTAACTCTCGATCAAGTTGAGAAGGTTAAACTTCTTCTTCAACAAAAAATTGCACCCGAGACGGTTGGAGACGTCCTTGATAAATGCGCAAAATACGACGTTACTCACGCAACGGAAAAGTTTAAAGAGAATCTGATTGGACATATTGTTCCGCTCTATGAAGTTTACAGGGCGTTAAAAGGAGACCCTTCTGTTAAACTTCCAGCGCTCCCCGCGTATGAAACTCTTCCAATAAAAGTTCAGGAGTATCAGAATTTGGATAGAGAAAAGTGGACTAAATTTTTCCATGATCTATTCCTGTCAGGCTTGTTATACGGGCTCCTAGATGAAGGTGAAGAAGTCAAAAGCTGGATAGACGCTGCCCCGGAAATGTGGGCATCTGAGGCATCTGCAGCTCTTCTAAGTAGTTGTCTTGCGATTGCACAAAAGATTAAAAGTGAATCCAAAATCGACTACCATCTCTTGTTTGCGCCGCTGCAATCCCTCAGAAAACTGACCTGGGAGAAAGATCGCGACTTACTTGGACTACAAGTGGCATTTACGGCATCGACTTCCTTAAATCTTTCAGATTTATTGATCCTAAAAAAGGCTCTTGGATCTTCGTATCAATTTACCCCCGGGGACGTCTCATCGATTCTGAGCACTCCGTTTTTTAATGCAGCTAATTTGTTGGAACTCTCCATTAAGCAGGGTGAGCCTGTCTTCGTGGACGATGCGCATATCCAATTTATCGAGACGCAAGTTAAAAATCTTAAGGGATCAGTCGGATATTTTTCAGAAAGGACTACCTCTTTCGCTGATCTTGCTGCACTTTGCAGGATTCAGAGAGACACTGAACGTGCAAAAGAGTTACTTTTAGATTCTGCAAAAAATCTTCTCGGATACGGCTATCACAAGGACATGTACCTAGATGGAGTGCTGGATGCTATTTCGGCTTGTGGATCAGCAGGTGTTGAAGCAGTAAAAATGCATCATTGGCTGGCATCGATTGCACCGATTGTAGAAAATGTAACTGAATATACAGATGGAGATGAAACTAATCATCTTTCACTGAATCTTGCTCAAATCTTTGGAAAATCTGATCGATCGGCTCTATATAAGGATTACTATGTAAATGCAGACTCGGGGAACTTATTTCACGCAGAAGATATCTTCGAAGTCATCGTTCAGTCATTGCCGTATGATTCCGACGTATCTACCGCACTAGCAACAACAGCTCTTGATGAGGATTCATATAAGTCGCTCGGCATCCTTGCACAGAAACAAGAAGGGGCTGCTAAAGCTTTGAGTATTATTACGGATTACTTTGGAGAAATAACTTACCCAGAAAAAGATGCTTCGACTCCATACATTCGACCGGCTTCCACCGAGGACTTTAGTAGCGTTTCTCCTGATCTATTAGTGCAGAACTTGAGAGAAAGAACCTTCGGCAGCCCCTGGGAACGGGAGACATATTTACATGGGTGGCTTATTCATTGGTTGGAGAATGATGATAAAGAAAAAATCTATAGGAGTTTCATGGCGGCAGTGCCTGAAACGGAGCTAAATCACCTGGGCGGCGAGCTACTTGATGTGCTCTATCCATTGGCCTACGAATTCGAGAATGGACGCGCATTCGAATTGCTTTGTCGAGCGCAAGCTAATGACAATGGCTGGCAATTATATTGGACGGATAAGAATAAAGCTGAGGCACGTTGGGTGTTTCTGCAAGATAAATATCCGACGCGTTATTTAGAATTTTTTGAAAGGAGTATCGCTGTAGGTAATAGGTGGGACAGTGGTCTAAGATATTTTGTGCCAATAGCGCGTGCCGTTGATTTCTTTGTGTTATTTGGGGATCTAGTAAATGCCGTGGCAATCACCGAGGCGGGAATCACTTTCGCGGAATCGCTAATGGCTGAGACTAAGTTGGCCAAACCCATCTGGGGGGACGCTAAGTATGCTGAGAAGGAACCGGATGAATTTGACCTTTTAATACAAAGGCTGACGTGGCCAAGTCCGTTAGTTCGCGAACGAACAGCAACAGCAATCGCTCAATTATTCGTCTTCTCTTCAAAGCGCGAGGAATTATACAAAAATTTTTTAACTAACCTGAAGCAAATCTGTCTTGAGAGCATTGTTGCGATTCACCTCTTACCCTTGATCAGAGCCTTCTCGCTAAGCAAGGGAGATGAGCTTTCTTACATAAAGTTTTCTGACATCGTTCTGAGTTTGAGTGTAAATTCAGTTGTAATTCAAGAATTGCTCGTAGAGCTGTCATTCCTTCTGGGTGAAGATTTTGACGATGAAGCTTTACCCGCCTTTGGGGCGGTTTCTGCCGTGCCTTCCGCCTTTCTGGCTGACAACTTTTTCAATAGACACATCAGGTCTTTTCTGGCTCCGATTTATCACGAACGGGCCAAAGAAATAGATAAAAAAACCGGTGGTCGTTTTCTTCAACAATGGGCGTACACTTCATCGATCCTAATCCAAGAAAACGGGATTTCCTTAAACGCTGACGCCGGGTATTTCCAGGGAAGAGAACGCGGGGCATCAATCCCAGGTATGTCTACATCTCTCAGCGAGGCATACAGATCGGCGTTTCTCAGAGTAGTCCACCAGTATTATTTGGATGGAAAGATCGCGGAAGATTTCTATCTTGAATACTCATATGCAACATTGCCAGTAGATCTGGGGATTTGGCAAAAACTAGTGGGTAGAATTCCAGACTGGTGGCCGAGACTAGCTGAAGGTCAAATGGCGGAAACGGATCTAACTAAAATTGATCTGCAGATCCCAATTGAATCAATTCTCACAAATAACCAGGATAAACCGTTTTTGGCCTTTGAGGGCGCGGTTATGCCTGCGCTTGCGGAAAAGCTCGATCCTTCTCATTCAATTTCTCTTATAGGTTTTGCTTACGAAGTTGTTGGCTCCAATATGCCAACCGCGGAGGCGGTTTCGGAATTAATACTAGATAGATCAAGTCTTGCCCTGATTCCAATACACACTCCTTATCCTTTGAGTTTTTTGGACAATCCTGCGGCGTGCCTATATCCGATTGGGTTAGATCCGACTCGAATAGAAGACTTGATGGTCTACCCTCTAGTTGCACGGACTCGAGATCTGACCATAAATCTCTGGCAATACTTCAGAGATTACCAGCTTCAACTCTTGCCCGCTCCAGGAATCAGACGGGATTCCATAGGCGAAATTCAGGATTTTCAGTATGTCTACAGCGATGAAAACGGAGAGAAAATTACGCATGGCGACTGGATAGAGGGACTGAAAGAGAGAAGTAATTTCGATATGCCTTTGCCTTACGGCCAGTGGCTACGAATCGATAAAGCGTTTTTGGAAGAGTGTCTAGCTCAAAACGGACTTAGGATGGGATACCTGGTAAAATCTACGTATCGCTATCAAGAACACGGCTACGGAGAAGTGAAGAAAATTGAACAATATCGCTTATTAAATGTAAGCCCCATCCTTCTTCCGCCGCGTACGCCCTAAACGCAAGGCAGAATACAGATCCTTTTTGCAACAATGAAACTATGTACGAAAATCTCCATCATCACTTTGTATCTCTGCAAAATAACAATACATGGGATGTTATTGCAGCGATCGGAACTGTGCTTGCGGCATTTATCTCTTTGTATTCCGCAAAACAATCCGCTAAGTCCGCCCTCGAAGCAAAAAGAGCAACTCAGGCATCATTGATGCCGATTCTCGAGCCAGACGAAATAGTCGTCGGCTCGGAACGACAAGGCACAGATTTTTACTTTGAGGTTCGCTTCAAAAACGTAGGCCAAGGTTTGGCTCAAAATATAAACCTTAGTGTGCCTAAATTGGGTTTCTCAAAAAAACTCACATCTTCTGTCAAACCAGATGGAAGCATCGCCTGGACGCGCTCTGAGACTCTTCCCGAGAACGAAGCTGTTTGGAACGGGATTAGGGGACAAAACGTGGACTTGAATTTAACTTACGAGGACATTTTTGGAAATAAGATAACAAGTATTGGAGATTTTGAGGTTTCTGCCAATTCCTTTCATACTGGCTCACCCCATTGGACTGTAAAATACGAAGATTAAGAAGAAGCTGTCCCCTCTAAATTGAAATAGCCATAAAATGCATTCCTACCCGTTCCACCACGTCCCGCCAGAAAAACACGACCACACCGGTCGTGTTTTTCTATTGGCGAATGGGAAATGCCAACGTTCGTTTCCCTCTTTCATCAATCATGATAATCTCATCATCACCCAAGAGGTCCCATGTCTCCACGATCTGGTATTACTTCACTCATCGCGGCAAGCCCGTTCACCTCTCTTGCAGAATTCATGGCTGCACCAACGCCGCCTGCGCCTCCGAGCACGTGCACGATCTGCAACGAGCCAATCACCGACGAATGGCCCACTCATCGGGTTGAGCTACACGCCAATGGAGTAGCGCACGAAGGCTGCAGAGACTCCTTCGTCGACACCGTCCTCACAGAGCACCCGCCGCGCGGCCATCGACCCCGGCCTCGCGGCCAGCGCTAATCTCGCCTCGCGCGTTTTGTTGACTTTTCGGAGTGAACCCACTACCTTTATACTGCACTCGGAGGTGCAAATGGCGAAGGAAAGAGCAAAGGAAAATGGGGGTTACGTTGTGAACCCCCGGACGCAGGAGATCCTCGGCAAATATCGCGAACAATGGGATGCACTGAGCCCAGAACAGCAGGCGAAGATCATCAGCGACGGGCTCAACGAGATGATGGGTCGAGGACAGACGACGTTCCCCATGGACAACGTTCCGCGTGAGATACACCTGGCGTGGGAGAAGAGCCAGGCGGAAGCATCGCGCAACCGCGAGAGCATGGCCGGCATCGTGGACGCGCTCGCCGTGCTCTTCATGAAGGGCGAAGGCGATGTCGTCGGGTGGACGGTGTCCATCAAGCGACCGAAGAAGCGGGCGCGGGTGCTGTGGCACGAGGCGGTTGTCGGCCGGCATCCGCGTGAGCACGGTGTGCGGCTCTTCTTCCGCAAATACAGCATCAAGGACATCGATCCGGACTGCGTGCGAAGCAAGGAGCCCACTCTCGCTACACAGGAAGTAGAGGACCCAATCAATGAGCCGTGTTCGTGGGTCGACGTCGACTACATGAGCGGTTCGTGCAAGGACGGGTCCAGGACGGCGGAGGGAGGGTTCACATTCATCTCTTCCGGCTACCGCTTCACCCTGACGCCCCCAACCACATCCGCGTAATCACAACTCGCGCGCCCCAAACAGAGAAGCCGTCCCTCGGCTTTCTGCCGATGGGACGCGCTCTTCTTTTCCCCAAAAATTTTCAAGAGATGATCTGTGCACAAATTTCATGTTAATATGAACGAGATCTTTCAAACTCCCCCACTTATTATGACAAAATACGTCATCGACAATATACAAAACTGCTCTACAACGCGGGGATGGATTTGCGGACATTTTCTCCCGGAAGGACACCCTATGAAAACCTCCGAACTCGAGGTGAAATATAGCGTGCTTCAGCCAGGCGAAACGCAGGGCACGCACTTTCATCCTCAAGGCACGGAAATAAATTTTATTATTCACGGAAAAGTGAAATATCTCATTGGCGGTGAAGAGCGCATTTTGAGTGACGGTGATTTTGTATTTATGAGGTCGAACGTCGACGAAGCCGTGCTTGAGGTCTACGAAACAACAACAATGCTCAGTGCGCGAACCCCGAGCCTTCCCGAGAATAAAGTGATAAAAAACGCGTAATCAACACGGCTCCTTTCATGAAATTGCTCAAGTGAATTACACTCGTAAGGATTATCATTAAATCATTAAAGAATGTATGCTCGGAAATTTTGAAACCCGTCCAGACGCAGTGCTCGTCACAAATGATGAAGGACACGTTACACACGAAATTATCCCGGAAATTGCTCAAGCAGTCGAAGAAATTCGTCTCGCAGTGAACGAGTATGTCGAGAATGAGGAATCCGATGACATTCGAGAAATCCTCCTGGATCAGATTTCCGAAAAACTGACTGCACTCGGCGTTCATATGACACGCGAAGCACTCGAAGGTCGAATGGAAGAGGTGGAGGCAGCCGATGATCGGGTGGCATTATTCAATCGTGCACGCACAGGCTTTGGTGGTACACAAGTACGGGCTACCGACTCCAAACTGTGTGGCGAGACCATATTCCATACACTTCATGATGCCGACATGGGCAATGAAGATTCGAACCCGGCAACAGGCGCTGATCGCGATACGAATTTTTATTTTGATACCGACGCATTGAGTCGAGCAATGCGAACATTACAAGAAGAGCATCAGCAAACAATGTAATCCGGGTGTACGGCCTCATGGTTTGCTCTTGAACTTTTGTTATGCAAGAATAGAGAAATATGCGGGCTTCACGAAAAATTGCGTGGTATGGTGCCGGGATTTTTGCAGCGGGACTTCTTGCAGGTTTTTCTGTTGCCCAGATCCTCAGCCAAGATTCAAGCCAAAACACCGGACACTCGCTTCGTATCACTGTTCCATCCCGCCCTCTCATAAAGCCGCTTCTCGCGTGCAATATTGACAGTGCAACCCCGAGCACAGAATTTGATGGACTCAAAAACAATCTCGATGACGCAATTAATAGAGCAAAAGCGTCTGGCGATATTTCTCGCGCAAGTATTTACGTTAGAAGTCTCGCGAATGGATCCTGGACCGCAGTAAACGGCGACGACCAATTCCGGCCAGCAAGTCTCATGAAAATCGTGACGCTCATGGTGTACATGGAAGGCGCAGACAGCGATCCAGGAGTCCTCTCACAAACGCTCGCGGTTCAGGAATACGCAAGTGATAACGAGCAGAACATTCTTCCGGAACAAACGGCGATTGCTGGAAAGACGTATACCGTCGAGGAGCTGCTTCGGCTCATGATTGTCTATTCAGACAACAACGCGTCACGAACGCTTATCGCGAATATCAATCCGGGGGTGCTCAACAAAACGCTGCAAGACCTCGAAATTCCGCAATACGCAGACAATGCGAATTACACCATCTCCCCGCGGCTGTACTCGCGATTCCTTCGCATTCTCTACAACAGCACACTCATTTCTGAACAGAACTCAGAACGTTCACTTGAGTGGCTCTCTCAAAGCGCATACAAGGACGCTCTTGTTGCCGGCGTAGACCCGTCAGACATCGTCGCGCATAAATTCGGCGAGTCTTCAGCAACAAACACCGATGGATCAACAACATATCAGCACCATGATTGCGGCATTGTGTACGACACATCACCATACGTCATCTGCGTCATGACTGAAGGAAAAGACCTTTCAACGCTCGCAAAAACTATCGCATCGCTCACCACAACAGTCGACACGTTCATCATGGGCCAATACGGAAAATAGTTTTCCACAGGCAAACAGGGTGATAGGCGTTTTCCATGTATGCTTTCTTTAGGAATTAATCCCTAATCGTTTTCCTATGATGGGCAAAGGCGAATGTACGGTACACAAGGTTGCTGGCGTATTGGTCTGGGTCGGTGCATTGAACTGGGGACTTTGGGGCTTCTTCCAGTGGAACCTCGTTCATTCCCTTCTCGGAGGAATCTCCGGAGGCACACTTGAGAATATTGTCTACATGCTCGTTGGTCTTTCAGCGGTTGCGATGCTTTTCTGCGGAAAGTGCAAATCATGTAAGGTGTAAAATCTCAAAAACGCAGCCCGCGAGGGCTGTGTTTTATTTTTGCGCTATTTTACCGTGAGTATTCCTTCCATTCCTAATTTTCGATGTGCGCCAGTATCACAATAGTACGCATAATTTCCTGGCGTTTCTGGAGCAGCAAACGTGATGACAGTACCAGTCGTAACATCCTTCTGAATTCCGAGCTCATCAATCACGAATGTATGCGAACCTTCAGAATCCACAAAGGAAATGGTCACTGTTTGCCCCGGACTTGCCGTAATTGCTGAAGGATCAAAAAAGAAATTTCCCGACGTCATCGAAATAAAAAGGGCCTCCTGTTGTGGTGCTGGAGGAGCCGGATTTTCCGGAACAGTATCTGTATTAGATAACGCAACGTCGACTAAACCTGAAGGCGCCGATGAAACATCTGGTAAAACAGATTCCACAGGCAACGCTGCCTGAGGAACAGGCAGAGAGCTCGTCGATATCGGAGCTGAATAACAACCAGCTCCAAGAATGGAAAAAATACCGACGAAGGAAAGGAATCGCTTCATAGAGCTATCCGCCGTGAATCACGAGCGAAAGGGTTCCGCCGCCGCCAACCACATACGCAACTCGGCTACGAGCATGCAAAAATCCATGTCGAACAAGGTACGCGTGTGACCGAGGAACAAATGTGCCAGCATCAAGTTCAAGCACAAACGGCATCACGCCTGCATACAGCATCACTCGACGCGCTTCATCGGTGGCGTCGCACCCAACGAGAATTGGAACATGCGGCCGATACCGCGGTAATGCGAATGCAACATCAGGAAGCGCGGATGTACTTACCACAGCGTCAATCAGTCCACGCGACGCCATAACGGCAATGCTGTGCGCGAATGCGTGAACAGGGCTGTCGACGTCGTCGATTGGCATTTCCACTAAATCAAATCGCGATTTCTCTGCTTCGTCGATTACCGATGCCATCGCCTGCACCGTTGCTGCAGGATAACGCCCGGAAGCAGACTCCGCAGAAAGCATTACCGCATCAGTGTGGTCAAGAACGGCATTTGCGACATCAGAAACCTCAGCACGCGTGGCTCGTGGGTTTCGAGCCATCGAATCGAGCATGTGCGTTGCGATAATAATCGGTTTCCCTGCCCTCCGGCATTTTTCGATAATTTCCTTTTGGACAATTGGCACTTCCTCCATGGGGATTTCAAGTCCCAAATCGCCGCGCCCAAGCATAATGCCGTCGACGACATCGAGAATTTCGTCAAACCGCTCAACCGCGAGTGCGGTTTCAATTTTCGCCATGATCCACGGCGACGTAACACCATTTGCACGAGCCGCTACAGTTGCCACTTTCCGAACGTGCTCCACGACTTCTGGTTTTGCGATAAACGAAAGCACCAACCAATCGACATTATGCGCAACGCCGAACAAAAGATCCGTGTGATCTTTCTCCGTAAATGGATCGACACTTACTTTTGTATCAGGAAGATTGATTCCTTTTCGTGATTTAAGTACGCCGCCATGGCTGACTTTCGCGTGAATAACCTTTCCCTTCACGCTTGTGACCGTTGCCTCGAGGAAACCGTCATCAAGGAGAATTCGGTGGCCCGGCTTGATGTCACGGTGTAACTGTTTATACGTTACCGGAAACGAACCGCGAGCCTCGTACGTATCAATTGCCGTTGAAAAGCTTACCGACTGACCGTTATGAAGTTCGACGCCATCTTCAGGAAGCGCGCCAACACGAATTTTCGGCCCTTGTAAATCTTGTAAAATCGAAACGTGTTTGCCGGCCTTCTTTGCGCTTGATCGGATATTCCGTAATAGCACTTCATGCTCGGCATGTGTGCCATGAGAAAAGTTCAATCGCGCAACGTCCATACCGGAACGCATCATGCGCACCAAAACAGATGGCGTCGACGACGCTGGGCCAATAGTACAAACAATTCGCGTTCTCCGCGCCATACAAAGGAAAGTATAGCACTCAAATCTCTTTCCCCGATAAATTCTTTAATTCCTTCTCAAACATTTCAAGTCCTTCAAACGAATGGTACACGGACGCAAAACGAATGTATGCCACCTTATCAAATCCCTTCAGCTGTTGCATCACGATCTCTCCGACTTGTGCAGACGTAATTTCTCCCCCACGAACTTTTTGAATTTCGCGCTCAATATTGTGCACGAGCGAATGAAATTGATTTTGCGTGTACGGTCGCTTCTCGAGCGACTTCTTCAGTCCGGATTCGAGCTTCTCTCGCAAATACGGTTCGCGTCGACCATTGCGCTTTACCACAGCACAATCCATGAGCTCCACCTCCTCTTGCGTGCTAAAACGAAACGCACATCGCGCCTTTTCACATTCTCGCCGTCGACGAACCGCCATGCCGTCCTGTGAAAGACGGGAATCGATAACTTTTGTGGACTTATAATCGCACACTGGGCAACGCATACCTCCGTTACATCATTTTTCGACGGATGAATGCAGGAATCCCAAAATCATCATCTTCAGTTTTTTGCGGAGGCTGCTGAATTGGCGCCGGTGCTTGTTGCTGCGGCTGGGTTGCTAACGGCTGCTGACGGAAGCGAGGCTCTGCTGGCGCAGGATCTGGCGCTGGAGCAGCGCGCTGTGGTTGCGGCTCCTGATACACCTCGCGCTCTTGCTGCACCGGTGTTGATGGAACTTTTCGAGATTCAAATGGTGTTTCGTATGGAGCAGCGATTCGCGTCGTTCCTCGGAAATCATCGCGGCGCGCAACTGGCGTTGGCTGCCACGTCGATCGCGGAGCAATTTCAACATCGCCCGCCAAACTTGGCGCACGACGCATTTCGCGATTATCAAATCCAGTCGCAACAACGGTAATGCGAACTTCATCGCCCATCGACTCGTCGATATTCGCACCGAAAATCACGCGAGCGTCGTCGTCGGCCGACCCAGTAATAACCTTCGCTGCTTCTGCGACTTCGTACATTGCCAAATCCGGACCACCGGTCACGGTAAACAAAATGCCCTTCGCGCCATCGATTGAAATTTCCAAAAGCGGACTTGCGATAGCCTGCTTCGCGGCATCGACTGCGCGATTTTCTCCAGACGATCGCCCAATGCCCATCAGTGCACTTCCAGCATTCGCCATGATCGCTTTCACATCGGCAAAGTCGACGTTAATCAATCCAGGAAGCGTAATAATTTCGGCAATACCTTGCACACCCTGTCGCAAAACATCGTCGACGATTTTAAACGCATCAAGCAACGACGTTTTTTTATCGATAATTTGAAGCACGCGATCGTTTGGAATGGTAATAACCGTATCGACGTGCTGAGAAAGTTCCTGATATGCATCTTCTGCAATACGCTTTCGCTGAGCACCTTCAAATCCGAACGGCTTTGTAACAACCGCAATCGTTAACGCGCCAACCTCGCGAGCGATCATGGCGATTTGTGCCGCAGCACCGCTTCCAGTTCCGCCGCCAAGGCCACACGTGAGGAAAACCATGTCCGCACCAGAAATGGCGTTGCGCAAATCGTTTGCATTTTCTTCGGCTGCTCGTCGGCCAATTTCCGGATTCATACCAGCACCCAAACCACGGGTGACGGTTTTTCCGATAGGAATCTTCGTTACCGCCAAATTCGCATGAAGCGCCTGCGCATCAGTATTGACCGCAATAAAATCAACGCCACGCAAATTTGCTGCAATCATGCGGTTGAGCGCCGATCCCCCACCACCTCCAACACCAATGACCTTAATTTTGGCACAGGTTTCGATATCGGGCTTAATCTCCGCCATAGCTGCATAGCACATTCCCCTTTGGCCTATTTTCGATTCAGATCATCGAAACTAACCTCAAATGGAAAAGCGCTAATAAAATAGTGTTCATCAAAATTCTCCTCGAACACCGGATGTGATCACCGTATAGTATAGCGTGTTTTATGGTCAATTAGCACTGTGCATGAAATGGGGAGAAGTATCAGAAAAAGACACGCCCCACGGATCCTTTTGGACCCGCGGGGCAGCGGTTGACGTGAATTCAGGACTCGAGCCAAGCGACAAAGTCCTGGTACGCCTGGCTTCCGGGACCTCGGTCGATGACAAGATCCTTGACCAGGGCACCGAACACTGGAGCGATGACCGGCTTTGCGTTGGGAATTTCCATCAGCTGTCGCCAGGCGTCCTGCTCGTCGGCAATGTTCAGCGCCTCACTCACGAAGGCGAAGACCTTCGTGTTCTCGAAGTCGCCGGATCCGTCAGAACTAAACGTCATCGCCTTCTGGACGAGCCATTCCATCATCCAGAGATCCTGATGCTTCGCCGCAGTCAGCAGCGTCGAGCTCGAATCCAGCTCTTCACCAAATCGCTTCGAGACCTCGGGGAACAGATTGAGTGAACCATACCGGATGAGGAAGCTACGCCACGGCTCAAGACGCTCGTTCACCCAATCCCAGTAGGACCCTTCATCGAGAGACTCCGTTGCGTACGCCGGAGCCGTCGCCCTTGGAGAAGACGCCTTGATGGCGTCCGTCATGCTCTGCAGAATTTGCGTGAGGAACACGTATGCGAAGAAGTACAGACCTCCCCGCAACACGATGTCGAGTATATCGGGCCGAAAGAGCCGACAGAAGACGATCGTGAGGTCACGAAAGCTCTTGCTTTCCGACGCGATCATCCCTCCGTAGACGACCGCGAGAACGACGAGAGTCGAGGGGTGGACGATGAAGGAGTGGAGACGGCGACAGAATCGCATGAGTACCTCTGGGTTGGCGGACGCAATTCCATCAGAAAAAGACACACCCCGCAAGCTCTTTCGAGCCGCGGGGCAGCGTTCTGACGGTGGATTTTCTCGGCTAGACGGCCGCAGACTGCTTCTGGGGCGGCGGTCCGTTGTGCGCGAACCACTCCATGAGTCGCATGTAATCCTGGTCGGAGGCGCACGTCTTGTTCAGACGGCGGAGCTCGCCCTTGAGCACAGGACTCACCAGCGCCCAGACTGCCTCATCGGCAATCAAACGCCAGTGTCCGGTTCTTTCGGCGAGCCAGATGATTCGGTGAATGCACGCCAGGCGGGACTTTTTATCCTTTGCCGTGCCGTTTTCCGAATACGACATTGCACGATAACGCAGCCAATCGAAGAAAAGGAAGTTTCGACGATCAGCGTCCTTATATTCCACAAAATGCCCAACGACCTCGACCACCGTCTTCTGATTTTCAGGAAAGGCGTTCTCGCACCATTCCCGCCACGACTGAATTTCTTTCTCGTTCCGGCTCTCGAGCTTTTCCTTCCGACGGATATCTCCGTATTCCGCAGCCCAAGTGCCCGTGATGATTCCGTAGATCATGATGACGCCGACCACGACCGGATGCGCGATGTTCTGAAGCCAGGACGGGATATCCTTCGTTCCCAGATTCACGGCGCAGAAGATGCCGACCGGAAAGATCAAAAGGGACAACAAGAGACCGATCCACGAGGAACGACCGAAGATGAGGACCATGAACACTCCGTGAGCGCAAAAATTACACCACAAATCGTGGCGAAGATCAACCTTTTACCGAACGTTTATGGCACCAATGACTTCATCCACTTTCGGAGCTGGTCGGCGACCTTGTCCACGGATTTAAACTTCAAAAGCGAGCCGAGGGAGAATTTCCCTTTTCCTACGCCACGAATCGCGTTCCCCCAAACAGCCAAGCCAATCGCGGTCGCAAATGCAGGATCGTGAACTTCATCGATAACGCTAGAGACACTTGTTGGAATTCCAAGAGAACATGGTAAACGCAGAATACGTTTCGCAACCTCGACAACGCCTTCGAGTTTTACCGATCCGCCAGTAAGCACCGCGCCGACTGGAAGCATGCCAGAGCGATCAATCTTCCGAAGTTCGTTATCGGCCGCCTCGAAAATCTCTTCCAAACGAGCTTCGATAATCTCGGCGATGAATCGCTGTTTTACCATTTCCTCGCCCTCGATTCCGAAGTCGGCCAACGCGAATTGCGCCTTACGATCGACTCGATCTGGCAACGCTTGTCCGTATTGAAGTTTTACTTTCTCCGCGACCTCAATAGAAGTTCGCAATCCGATAGCGATGTCGTTCGTAATATGATCGCCGCCGAATGGAAGCACGGCAGTATGAAGCAGATCACCTTCTTCGAAAACCGCGAGGGTGGTCGACGACGCTCCAACGTTCAAAACGCACACACCAAGTTCTTTCTGCCGCTGTGTGAGCACAGCCTCCGCAGTTGCAAGTGGCGTATACACCAAATCATCGATATCAAGACCGGTGCGATACACGCTCTTGGTGAGGTTTTTGATATGCGACGCAAGCGCCTCGATGATAAGCGCATCAACCTCAAGTCGAATACCGTTCATTCCCACCGGATCTTTCACGCCGCGCTGACCGTCGACGGTAAAGCTCTTTGGGATAACATGAAGAATGTCGTAGTTTGTTGGTGTTGCAACACTGCGAGCCGCTTCCATAGCGCGCTCGACGTCTTCTTCTCGCATCTCCGCATCGGTTCGCGATACACCAATCACTCCCCTGCTCTCCTGAACCAAAATGCTCTGGCCAGCAATACCAACCCAAGCACTGTTAATTGCAACGCCTGTCATGCGCTCTGCTTTCTCGAGCGCCTTTGAAACTGACGAAACCGCATCCTCGAGGCTTGAAATTGCACCGCGATGCACGCCAAACGATGGCGATGAAACAGCGCCAATCACATGAAGACGGGGTTTTCCGTCTTCGCCAGGCATCATTTGGAGGACCGCGACGCGAATCGTCGACGATCCAATATCAAGGCCAGTGAGAATTTCGTCCGCCATAACTCGAACAGAATTATAACATAGTAGAACTTTCTCATTCGCGACCAGTTTCGATGAAGGTCAAGGAAAGCTCGCGAGGCGTACTTCATGTGTACGTCGAGTGAGTTTCCGATGATCTGAGTCGAAAATGGGCCGAAGGAGGAAGTTCTACCAAGCTTTCCAGAGCGCGGAGAGGGTCGGCTCCATGTGTGGCCAGAAAATAAGGTAACCAACAAGCACTGATGCGATTGCAGTCAAAAGCACAGCGCCGGCCATCATGTCCTTGATTTCTTTCACCATCGGGCTCACTCGAGGCTCTACTGCGTCGGCTAAACGCTCAAAAATACTGTTGATAATTTCTAAAACCAACACCGCGCCAACCATCAGTGTCAATGTTACTCGCTCCCAAATCTGTAACGTCGGCATAACAATCATCAATCCGAATACGACTGCGGCGGCGAGCATTTGCAAGCGAAAGCTCTGTTCTTCCTCGGCGATACGAACAATCCCGGAAACAGCGTGCGTAAAGCTTTTCCAAAACCGCGAAAAGGAAATCATAGTGTTGCGCCAACAAGGGAATCTTGTAACGGGAACATGACTGCCGCATCCTCGGGCTTCTCGTGATCATGACCAAGTACATGAAGAATGCCGTGAATAATGAGGTCGACCAGCTCAAGCTCAATATCGCCTTCTTCTGCTTGCCGGACTGCTTGATCGAATGAAATGACGACGTCACCGAGCGCGCCAGTGTGATCGGCGAAATCTGATGCAAACGAAAGAACATCGGTGACAGCATCTTTCTGACGATAGACGCGATTCAACCTTCGAATTTCGGCGTCATCCACGTACGAAACGCCAATTGTTCCTTGAATATTTGGCAATCGATCTGCAAAAACCTCAACAATCCGATGGTACGTTCCTTCGGGCAAACGGGATGACTCCGGAACAATGTCGTCAACAATATCAAGGGTAATCATGGAGAAACGTGAAAGCTATTTACCATCATGGCGAACGTCTGAATGTACGAAATTTCCGTTGATCCATTCAAGCTGTACGTCATGATATACGCCATTGTGCCTAAATCAAGATACGCAACAAGGTCATCTTTACTCCGCAACGTGTAGTACCCTTCTTTCGTATACGACGATTTTAATGTCGTAATATCAATATCTTTTACGTTTTTCAGTACCCAATCCTCTACGGTTAAATCCTTTTCTTTTGCTCCCCAGGTCACTGCAACAGCTGCAAGTGCCGGCGTTTTGAATGTGACAGTGCCTTTTGCGGTATCTACCGACGATTTCCAGCTCGTTGGGTAATACACAGTGAATGGCAGCGTCGCATCAGTGAACATCTTCACCGCTCCTGTATCGAGCAACGTCGATGGCGAGAGACCATTTGGATCGTACCGATGAAACACCTCGTTTCCATCAAGGAACGTATCGCCATCTGAATCAGGATTTCGATAATCTGTTCCGTACATTCGCTCTTCAATATCGGTTAAGCCATCACTATCGCTGTCCTTTGACTGCACCGGCGCTGTCGGGGTTTCAACAACTGGGGTTTTCACTGGCGTTGTTGTTGGCAACGTGGATGTAGTAACCACCGGCGTTACAACAGTCTGCGGCTTCGACTGCGTGAGCATAACGTACGCAACGGCACCACCACCAAGAAGAACAACGAGCGCGAACAATACCAAAAGCGCGGGAGAAACGTGACGCTTTGGAGGAAGAGGGGCAGGAACGGGTTTTGGAGGAACGGCAGCTGACTGTACGGCCGGCGCCGATACTGGTGCCGACACAGGCACTGGCTCAACGCGAAGTTTTGCTTCTTTTCCCAAGAAATCCTTCGGCATGACGTGGATTACCACGCCCAAGTCTTCCTCCTTCACTGGAATACCAGCTTCGGAGGACACATCCGGCATTGATTTCTTTCCTCCAAAAAAACCCATAGTTTAGCTTCCTTGTGGCACGGTAAAGAGTTTTCCGGAACCGTTTGGATTATAACCACCCGACACTTCCTGTCCGTCCAAATATCCATCACCATCAGTATCCGGCTTGCGTGGATCTGTTCCGTACACCTCAACTTCTTCACGGTCGCCAAGTCCGTCACCGTCCGTATCAGCCTTCGTCACCGACGTTCCAACCTCAAGTTCACGAGCGTTGGTGAGGCCGTCGCCATCACTATCAAGAAGCGACGCAGGATTTGTGGTTTGTACTGGAGCTTGTGTTGACGGCGTTTCTGTTGCGGTCGAATCAGGAGTTGTTGCTGGCGTCGTCGTTGTTGGTTTTGTGTTTGTGACGCCGGTACTTGGAACAGCATCTACAACACCGCTATCCGATGCCGGCTGAACCATAATACGATACGCAAAAAATCCCGAAACACCGAAAATCACCAAAATTCCAACAACGATAAGCACGATCTTCATCCCACCACCACGGCTCTCCATTGGCATCGGCACAGGAGTTGGCGCAGCGCCATATGATGGCGGCAAACGTGTTGGTGGAGGTGCGATTGGTGCTGGTGCTTGCGGAGCTTGTGCTTCGGCTGGCGCAGCGACAGGTGCTGGGGCTGGGGCCGCAGCGGCAGGATCGACTCCCTCGAACATGTCTTTCGGTTCTTCATCAAACATACGTGGCTAATTTATTTTGTCCATTTTCACCTCACTCGTCGAAAACTTCCTCACCGTACCAATGAAGTACGCCTCGGAAGCTTTTCTCCTCCTTCGGCGAAACTGGCCTAAAATAAATTAGCCACGTTCTCATATCATTTTAACGGATCATGTCCCGAGGAAACCTCCTGTCCATCAGTATACCCGTCTCCGTCAGTATCTGCTTTCACGTCTGATGTTCCAAGTTTGTACTCCGCAAGAAGCGAGAGGCCATCGTGATCCTGATCAAGGGATGAAAACATGTCGCTACATCCGTCCTGACGATCGGCCGAGAGCTGCAAGCACCCTTGAGGATTCCCTGCGGCGATAATTGCGGCGAGTGTTTTTGGGTAGTCGCAAACGTCCTGCGGAATGCTATACGTACTGCATTGCCCCGCATCGATAACGGCGTTCAGCAACTGACTCTGACACGCAGCTTTCGTATCGGTATCAACAATAGCTGCACATAATCCGTAATTCTTCGCCGCATTTGCTGCAGCAAGTGTTGCGCCATCGCGACACGCGGTTTCGTCAGCACCAGAAAGCGAATCGCACGCATTGGCGTCGGCGGTGTCATGCGCAATCAATGAAACGCAATCTGCAAGCGCCGTGTCGGAAAGCCCTTTACATACCGATGGTTGCGCCGTTGTTCGAGCCGCATCAGCTCGTGCACGATCTTCGCAAGCCTTTGGATCTGATTCCGTTGCGCACGACGCCGCAGCATTCGTAAGCATCGTGTTCGCCTGCTCTACTTTTGCGCTATCGACATGCGTTAAGCTGTACATTTGATAGCCGTAATACCCCACCAAGCCGACGCCGACCACAATTCCAGCAACAACAAGCATCTGTTTTTGATATCGTCGCTCTTTCCACCACGAAACAGCAACAGGTGCCTGTTCATCGAGGGAGAAGTAGTTCTGGTTGTTTGGATCGATTGGCATAGTTACGGCGCGCAGTAATCAATATGCACATTACTGACGTTAATCTCTCCTTCGCCGCGGAATGTAATCTGAATTGGCACCTCTTGCTCGCTAACGCCATTACAGCTGAAGTTACTTGGCCACGGAAGCGTGATGTTATGCGAATCGCTTACTGAACCAGAATCGACTGTTACGACGCCGCCAGACGACGAGATGAGCGCAGCAGTTGCGTTCACGATGGAATCGACAATCGAATCGTATGCGCCAGAAACTGCCGCCGTCGATGTTCCATCGTACGAGTAATCGATAAGATTATTTGTGTTATATGCCCCACCAGTTGTGCATGACCCCGTCGATGCATCACACACGGTGTTGGACGACCATGCATTCATGTTATCGATTAACGTCGAATCACTCGTTAAGGCGATCGTATACACCTCGTATCCTGCGGCGATGAGCGCTTCAGCTGATGCGGTTGCGCCAGATACACCATCAACCGAGCTCGTCGAGCTATCCGATGGCTGACCATCACTTAAGAGAATCGCAATCTTCGCAACATTCGAACCAGTAGCCTTTGCATCGAATAAGGATTTTGCTTCATTCAATCCAAGATACGTGTTCGTTCCACCACCAATTTCAGTATATGCCGCAACGTCATCCGTTAGCGTTCGTTCGTTCGTAGTGAATGCTGTCGAGGTGTAGAGCGTCGAGTCGAAGCTCGCCAAACCGATCTGTACTGTTTCGCCCAATTCATCAAACAACGTTTTTATTGCAGATGTAATGCTGTCGCGAGCAACCGCCAAACGTTGTTCTCCGCCAGTCATATCCTTTGTTCCCATCGAACCTGATCGATCTGTAACGAATGCAACGTACACATCAGGAGGCGTGACGTTACTAAAGTCCACGTCGGCAACGAGGTTTCCCGCAACCGTACACGCTGGAACCATAATCGTTGCTGCATTCGGAAGACTCGAGGAGCTTGAACTGCTGTAAGAGTACACATCAACATCCGCTGCACCAATTGCACCCGGCTGGTTTGTGGTGAGGAGTAACGCCACACTGCTTTCAGCCGTTGGGCACGACGCGCTACACGATGCATTACACACCGGCATTACGCAGTCTCCGCCATTCGTACACTGACTATCTGAAGCGCAGTCTCCCCCATTATTCGTTCCACCGTTACACAATCCAACCTGAGCACAGACAATTTGTGTAAGCGACTGTGTCGCTCCGGAAGAATCGACGTAGGTGTACGGACCGCCCATGTCGTCAACGTATCCATCGCCAGCCTGTGCCGCGGTACATGATCCAAGGCTTACCGGTTGACCATTTGTGCTTGAGTAATAGTTGTACCAAACATACGGAACGTCGGATCCATCGCAATATTCCGTTCCATTAATCACGCCGTCACCGCAGAATTCACCGGAAGACACCGTGTAGTGACATGTTGTTGAACATGCCGTGCACGTTGATTCATAGGCGGAGTCACATGCTGCGCCGTTTGACGTGCCCTGATCACATTCTTCTGAACCCGTGTACAAATATCCATCTCCACAAACGTTTACCGTACATGCGGTTGTACACGAATCTGTTGCAACGTCATTTCCGTCATCACATTCTTCGTCGCCATCAACCACGCCATTTCCACACGATTGACCGTTTGCATTGCAGTATTCCCATGCGTTCCAGCCACACATCGACGTTGATGATCCGTCGTCACAGGTTCGTGTGTGATACGTCTGGTACGATCGCTCGTTTCGTTCACACGTTCCCCCGCCGAGTGTTTCACAGAAATAATCGCCAACGTAATTTGCAGCGATTGACCATGATGGCGAGTAACATACGTAACCATCGTTTGTTCCGCCGTTACATAAGTAGCCTTGCGACGGACATTCACCGTTGAGCAATCCTCCACATGTTGCGCCGCCACAATCCGTATCCGTCGTACATTTCGTCACACCGTCAGCACAGATCTTTCCGGTATACGCGTCGGCATTTCCGTCGCATGACTCGCCAGAATCCACCGTCGTATCGCCACAGTAACTCGCAGGGCCAGTACAGTCCCAGGCACACGTCGCATGCTGATCGGCATCGTATGCTCCGTTGTATCCGGCACATGATCCTGCGCTTCCGGCATATGGACGTGAACTTGCTGTTGCTGTTGTTGATGAATCGCCACAATCACACGCCTCACCACCGGAAATAACACCATCGCCACAATATGATCCGCTTGCGAACGTACATGAATCACCACAATAGCCGTACTCCCCATTCTTTGCGCCATCGTCACATTCCTCAACTCCATTCACAATGCCATCGCCACACGACGTTGCCGTACATGCTGCGTCAGATGGGACAGCGTCGTAACCCGTACACGTGCTATTACATGTTGCATTCGCCGTTCCTGTTGCGCCGTCGGTTGTTGTACAAGCCTCGGCATGAACCTGGCCGATTTCACACGTTTCGGTGTAATCATCCGTTGTGTCATCCGATGTTCCGTTGTTGCTCGTTCCGATGATCCCATCGCCACAGGTGCTCGATGAACCGTACACATCGCCATCGCAATAGGAAGACGTGTAGAACGTCACGTTGTCAGTGCCGTCAGCATCAACGTCATTCACCCATGACAACGCGGTGTACTCCAATTCTGTTGCAACTTCGTAATCGCGAGCGCCAACCGATCGATAGTGATACACGAATGATCCGGTTGGACAGGAATACGAACCGCTTGTTTGGTTCACACATGTTGCAGCGTCATAGCCTGAACATGTCGCGTACGTATTCAGCGGATCCGTTGGAAGTGCAGAGCCATCCACCGCACCACCGAGCGTTTCCTGCCACGAACTCCACGCGCTTGATGCTAATGACCGCACCGATGTCCCCGACGACAATGCAGGAACCGTTACCTCACATGTTTCATCTCCCGGACAATCGCTGTCAGCATCACAGCTTTGCGACGTCGTACTGCTACACGTCTTGTTGTCGGCGCTGTATGCATCAACCGCGATGCCGATGTCTTTTATATCCCCAAGACGCGCAGTGTCGCGCATGATTTTCGCTTTGTCGTCCAAACATGCTTCGCCCGCCGGACAGTCAGCGTCTTTCGAACATGACGTGCTTGCCGTGACGCTACACACTGGAGTATCGGTAACGTTTGTTAAGAAACTCAAGTTTTTCAGGATTTGGTTGTATACCTCCTTCGTGACATCCGATGCTCCTTCGTTATACGAAACAACGAAAATGTTCGAATACAATCCCGTCGTTGTGGAGTTCGCCATCGCAACGTACGTCGATCGGTCGTCAGTAACAGCCTGGAATCCATCGACCGTTGTTTCGGTTGGGCTACCAGTGAATCCTTGCGCCTCATACCACGCCATTGGGCTCAAGTAATCGGCATTGCTCAAAATACGTACACCAACGACATCGCCCGCATCGCCAATTGATGCTGTCGACGACGAAGGATCGATTTCAAACAAATATTCCTTCAAGACTTTTGACGACGGAGATGACGGCGCCAACACAACCTTCACGTCTGGCAAGTTATCGGTTAAATCATTATCCGTGCCGTAATCCTTACAATACGCAACCGCGAAGTTCATGTAGCCACTCGTTCCAACTGCTGCGCCACTGTCACCAAAACCGTCGTCAGTCCATGGGAACGACGACAACACCGGCCATGGATCCTCACACAAGAGTGCCGTGACGTCTGCCGCACCGTCGACTGTTGATGTTTTCGCCGTTGTTCCGGTTGAATCGGTCACCGTTGCTGTTGCGACGATGGTTGCGTCTCCGTTATCGCCAACTGCAACAACTGCGGCAGTATCGAGCGCCGTTGCGTCGCCCTGTGTTGCGGTGAAGAGTGCGGTATCACTACTCTTCCAACCTGACCATGTCCAGCTATACACGTCAGGAATGCTGGTGATTTCCTGACGGGTGCTTCCGCTGTACGACATCGGGGTTGCAGTAAAGGTGTGCGATTCGTTCGTTGTGGTGAATGTGTTTGGACTGTCAGCGTTCGTGTCGTCGACAGAAACGACATCGAGCGTACAAATATCGGTTCCCGTCGTGAATGTGGCGAACTGCGTGCCATTCATTCCTGCACCAAGTTTCGACGTTACCCCCTCGGTTGCGGCGTCTGACGTATCGTCGTCGCCAACAATCACCAGCGTGTACGACGAATCAGCCTCAAGCGCAGTGCTGTAGTTGAGTGAAACTTTGAACGTTCCGTCTCCCATGTCCGTTTGCGTGTATGAGTCTGTTGGCAAAATGCAGTCACCAGAATCGGCAGCGCCAGCAGCTGCAGCGGCCTCGGCATTCTCACCAAAGAAGAATGTTCGGATTGTACCGACAACTCTGCCAAACAGCGACGTCTTTGCAACCGCGAGAGTGGTGTACCCGCTTGGACAGCTCTGTCCTGACGCCAAATTCAATTTGACGTACATGTACGGCGTTGTCGTGGTGGTTGAACCAGATGTTTCCGAGAAGGCAAACGAACCTTTGTTCATTTCTTCAGAGAACACGCCATTGATTGCAGCATTTCGGCAAACTGACGCTCCAGTCGGCGATGATGATTCTAATGTTGGACGCTCCACACAGCAATTCGAGGTTCCGACACCGGTTGTTTCAGGGTCAGAACAGTCTTGATCACTCGAGGCAGCACACGTTAAGGCAAAGTCTGACGTTGCATACAGTCCAGACGTTGATTCGGAAACCGTCACTGTCGCAATCGCTTCTTTCGTGGTTGGATTTACTTCCTTCACCGCATCAGACGACATGTATGCAACCTGAATAGGATCAACGTTGCCGTCACCGGTTGCACTCGATGATTCGCAAGCACTGTATTCACCAAGTCCTACAACGCCGTCGCCACAAACTGACGGCATCGCGTAATCAACAGATGATCCTTCAAAAGTACACGTACTTGTACAGCCTTCCGTGCCAGCGGAAGGATCGCAATCCTCACCCGCTCCAGTAATTGTATTTTGATCAACCGTCGCGTTTCCACAACAATTGTTTTTTACCACCGAAGTACATGCTGCCAATCCTTCGCGAACACACGTCGAAGAACAGCCATCGTCATTTTTGGTATTGCCGTCGTCGCATGTTTCGTATGGCGAAGTAATGGTTCCGTCGCCACACAATGCGCCACCAAGCGATGCCAAGCTTCGTGATCCTTCAGGCAAACATTGACGGGAACAGCCATCGCCACTTGCGTTATTTCCATCATCACAAAGCTCTCCAGCGTGGGTCGTTGCATCAAATGCAATATCGTCATTTCCACACGTTGCACCGACGGATGCAGAGCCTTCCGCTAAACATGTCGAAGAACAGCCGTCGCCGTTTACCACATTGCCGTCGTCACAGCTTTCTGCGACATCGCTTGCGTACGCAACGTCAATCGATCCGTTGCCGCAGCAATTCGTGCCAACTCCAGCTATCGCGCAGGCGGCAGAGCCCTCAAATAAACACGTCGATGAACAACCATCGTGATCGGTGGTATTGCTGTCATCGCATTCTTCACCACTTCCATCTGCATCTTGATCCAAAACGCCATCGCCGCAAATTGCCTGGAACGGCGAGCTACCGATTGGTGTACACAATGCCGAACACCCCTCAACGATAGCGCTACCGCCGCCGTCAAACAGCGATCCAGAAATCGTGCTCCATGCGGCAGTGTAGCCCGTCGTTTCAGTATTTTGATCAGAATCAGGAATCGGATCGGTCCAGCCCCAGTTGTAATCAGCGCCCGCAAGCTTCTGACCAGACGTCGAACACGAATCAGCTGCACCAAAAGCCTCAGCAGTAAATGCCGTTGCGTCGCCAACTGCAGAAACGATTGGATTTGTTGGAGAAAGATCGATTCGCTCCACTGCACACGCAGTTCCGTCTTCACGAACACGGAAGGTCCATGAATAATCAGAGCCGTAATTTGTTCGAATCAGCGCAACGCCGCTTGAACTCGCGACATCTCCGGACACCACCACACGATAGTACTTTCCCGCAGAAAGTGTTGATGCATTAAATGCGAATCCGGTGCAACGCGCGGTGTCTGACGAATCGAATGTACATGATGGATTTGCATCGACGCGCGTAAGGTTTGTACACAATTCGTTGGTGCATTCGTACAGTACGACGTGATCCCCCGCCGTAATGTCTGATTCCGTCATTGCCGTATTAAACGTTGCGTACACCGAAGCATTCGTACAGGCTTCAGTACAATTTGGGGCGTAACTTGCAATGTATGGATCGGTAAAATTAACGGTAAGCGTTGCGCCGTCTGAAACGCTTCCTGATCCTTCGGCGTTTATTGCCGTTGCGGTAACCGTTGTTTTTCCTTCGGCAAGCGCCTCAAGTGTTGCGCACGCCGTTGGATCGCCAACGCACTTCGAATCCGCGGTCGAAGAAAAATCGACATAAGAGTACGAATCAACCGACCAATCCCACGCGTAGTCGGAGCTATCAACAACAACACATCCTGTTCCTGCGTTTGCAGAGAATCCTGCTGTTTCGCCATCAACTGCAAGCGAATCTTCAGAAGGCGTCACCGTTACGCGATCAACAACACACGCGTCCGTTGTGGTCGAAGTCGTAAATTTCCATGTCGCATCTGCTGCCATCGCAATGCTATCTGCCGAAAGCGCTCCCGTAGAAATCGTCACGCGATACGTGGTGTCAGAAGAAAAATCAGTATCGGGAATCCATGTTACGTGTGTCGACGACGAACCAGAAGCCGCGGTCGCTGTTCCAGAAACCGTTTCCGAAGTCGCGCAAGGATCGTCGCTCGTGCTACTCACTGAAGCCGTACACTTCTCAACTGTTATTGCATCTTCCACCGTTGCCTCGTTCATGAGCGTCGTAAATTCTGCATACACGACAGCATTCACACAGATCTCAGCCTGTTCAGAATAGCGGCTGTTTGGAACTGCGGAAACAGTATCCGCAGAACATTCGCTCACCACCGATGGCACTCGCGCGATAGTTCCGGTGGAGAAATCCCACGCATACGCCGCAGCAACCGTCGATGTTGATGACGTCGATGTTGTACCAACGCTCAAATTTGCAGAGTTGCTCTCAACGCCAGCAACCGTCACCGTTACTGGACCGGTCACCGATCCTTCTGGAACAACAACAGTAATCGCACTATTGTTCCACGATGTTGCGGTTAATGTTTTCACGCCGTTGTAAAACGTAACAGTGTCCGTTGCAAGCGCAAAATGATCACCAGAAATCGTGACGGTATCTCCAACATCGGCCGACGACGTCATGCGACAAATTCCAGGTGTAGGCGATGCATCGGTTACCGTGAAATCCGCAGACGACGACGTCACGCCTTTTTGATTGGTAATCGATATGGTGTATAAACCAGTACTCAGCGCAGTACCGTTATCGAATTTCTCTGGGACGATAATGATCACTTGGTCTGCGTCCCAATAATCGCTACTACACGCTGCTGGAAAATCGATGCTTCCTGTTGCAGTGTCGCCGGAAGCGCTTGTAAACGTCACAGTTCCAACGGATGACCCGAAATTCGTTCCCGCGATAGTGACGTACTGGCCGATGCCGCCCTCTGACGGACTCACATCAGTAATCGTTGAAGCATCAGTCGTTGCTTTTGTGAGCGAGAACGCGAGAGTATTCGATGTTTCGCCGCCAACCGTTACGCCAACATCGTAATCGCCAGCCGCTGCAGAAGGAACTGTAACCTTCACCGCACTTCCAGACCATGAAGTATATGATCCTGCAGCCGTTGCAGAGAAGGAAACCGCTGATGTTCCTTGCGAATCGCCAAAATTTGCACCAGAAAGTGTCAGTGCCGATGTTGATGTTCCAGAAGATGTTGAAAGCGAACACAAGCTTGGGTGCACCGTATCGTTCACATCGAAATTCGGAACCAGCTCGCCAGCGTCGTCATTCGTGCTATCGGAAACATCGTTGCCATTCATGAGCGTGATTGGTCCGTCGCCAGCACCTGATGGAACCGCAACAACCACTTGCGTATCACTCCAGCCATCAGCGCAACTCGTTAATACTTTCGCGGCAACCGTTCCAGTACCCGCAGCATCAGTGAAGAAGACCGTTCCGGTGCTTGAACCAAAGTCTGTTCCGGAAATCGTGACATACGTTCCAACAGCGCCATCCTCTGGAGAAATTCCCGTAATCGCCGGATTCGACACGCAAACGCCGCTCACACATGATCCGCTCGAACATTCACTGCTTTCGGTACAACTCGATCCATCACAAGCGCCACAATACGTTGTAAGCGAAGAATCGCCACCACAATCAATGCCGGTCTCCCCAAGATCTGTATCCGCGACACCGTTGTAGCACCATTCTGGCTTCGCACGGACAGAAACGCTGTCAGAGTCCTCGTTGCCCGCAAGGTCGGTTACCGTTGCCTTAAATGTGTACCGCGTACCATCAACAAAACTTGATGTATCGATAATGGTTGAAATCGTTTCATCAACCGTACCAGTGCCAGGAACCGTGTCCTGCCATTCGTCATCAACAAAGAAGTCTCCGGTAGAAACGCCAGCGTCGTCGGTTGCAATAACTTGAAAATCTGTTGTTGATGCCGTTGGAACCGTACCATCAGGATACGAAATTGTTGCAGAAGGATTTTTCGTATCGACAACAGAACCTGATGTAAACGTTGCCGTACATGGCGCCGTTGTACTGCACGAGATCTGCGTACCGCCGGAACTCAGGAGCCCTGCAGATACGGTGATGGTAAATGTTGCGCTTTCGTCAAAACAAAATCGATCTGCATTTGGCTCTGGACACGTTGCCGTCGGCGTAAATTTCACCGTATTTCCGGTCGCGACGAATGCTCCAGCGACCGCAGTCCCAGAAGCGTCCGCAATTGAAACATTTCCATTGACCGTCGCACTATCGACAGACTTACTGAATGTAATTCGCGGCACAATGTTGCGGATTGACACCGCGCCATCTGGAGAGAAGCCAGTGACCGTGAATGCCGACGCGCTTCCGCCGCCTAAGCCGTATCCACCAGTTCCACCCGAACCGCCGCCACCGTTACCACCGCCCGTACCGGTTGCATTCGTTAATGACGAAACAATAAATGACGCGATACTCCAAGACAAGAGAATGATGATCAAACCAATGACCGCGTTTACAAGGATCTTCTTTGCCTTGTCAACTTGATCTGGCCTGCCAGCAGCAGTCATCCACACAAAACCGCCGTACACAATAACGCACACAAGAATGATGCCGAGAACGCCAAGTCCGGTTCGGATCATGTTCCCGACGATGATTTTTGGATCCGTGGTGCTCAGCCCCGTCTGATCTCCAACCGTTGCAAGCGCGTCCGTCGTTGCATCTGCAGCAAATACAGCAGAAGGATGAACGCCAAATGCCCCAAGGCCCAAAAGAAGGCTGAGGCATCCGGTAGCAAAGAGTTTTGCAATGCGACGTTTCACAGAAGATGTTTAGAAGAGCGTGCAGGCAGCTGCCTGCGCAGTACCATTACAACAGTACGGAACCGCTGTTGTTGTTCCACAAGTATTCCCAGAAGCATCCGGTCCTTCGCCTGGAACAAAACAGTTTTGATACTCATTTTGCACGCCGTCGTTTGCAGAAATGCCGTACATGTATGACAGCGGCACCGTTGCGTCGGATGCAAGGAACGTTCCGTGGGAAATTGTGACAAGCGATTTTGCTGGCGTTTGCGACGCGACAAGAACTTCCTCGCCGTCAGACGTCAGCGATGTTACCTTGAACGAGTACCACATTTCATGACTTTTCCCGCTCGTCATTTCCTTATTTGTCGCAATAATGTTCGACGAGTTTGCTGTTGACGCATCGATGATTCCGTCGAATGTCATTTGAATCGGCTGATCGAGCGCAACGTCTTCTTCTTCAATATTTGGAATAATGCTCTCAATAGCCGGCGCATCGAGGTTAATGTCATTCGTTGTGGTGAAGCCCCACGAATAGTCGTCATCAGTACCAACCGAACCGTCTGCATTTCCATCGAGCGCGTTACCGGATGTGTCGACGATGCCGTCGTATGGGAACACCGAGGCCGCGGCATCGGTGCTACTTGTTGGCGTCGCGGAAGAGATGGTTCCTGTTACCGATTCCCCACCAGGCAAGCAGTAAATGGTTTCGCCGCACGAATTTGTTCCGCACGCATCGGTAGAGGTGAATGTGACGGTTTTGTACGAGTTGCTTATAACGTATTCTCCGGCAACTGGCGCAGTCGATGACGTGCCAACGATTTGAATATTTGAGAATCCACTATCATTTAAACGCGTTCCGGTTGCTGACGTTGGATCGATCGCCTCACTAAACACCGCTTGTACAACGATATTTCGATCTTTCGTCGTGCCGTCTGCCGGCATGACGTATTCAACGGTTGGCGGAGTGATATCGACAGTTGTTCCTGTGGTGAAGTACCAGAGATACCCGCCAGAATCGATTGGAGTATCGCCGTCAGTATTTTTAATGGAATCACTCAGATACACGGCGTACGTGACGTCTTCTGTTGCAGAGCCGAGATATTCTGTTGGGTCAAACACGAATGTTTTTAAGTCGTCCGTAAACGAAACGGAAACATCAGTAAGCGCCGCAGTGTCGCCGCTTGCACGAGCATAGATTTTTACATTGCTGTTCTCAATTGCTGTTGCAGACGTATCGTCAGAAACATCTGATGGCGTGCCATTTGTGTCATATCCGGTAATGAACGATGACGGATCCATCGAATCACGGAACGTCACAAAGATTCGCGTGTTGCGCGAAACATCTGTTGCTCCACGAGCAGGATAGTGATCGCGGATCACGCCGGAGCCCAATGAGTTTGAAAGGGCCTCGACCGAAACACTTCCGGATGAGCTTCCGTTGCCAGATCCGCCTGTTGCATCGGAAAGGAGATTGATAACGAATACGGAAATTGCGTACGCCGACATGGTGATGATCAAACCAACGACCGCGTTGATCAAAATCCCTTTTGCTTTGTCGACCTTCTTACCGTCGCCACCAGCCGTCATCCAGATTGCACCGGCGTACACCATGAGAATTAAAAAGATCACGCCCAAAACGCTAAGGACGACGTTGATGATTCGTCCGATAATCGTCATGAGACTGTCGGTTCCAAGTCCTGATGTAGAAGCAACCGACGAAAGGTTTGCGTCTGCAGCAAAAACGAAGAACGGCACCCCAATCATGAGCACCGCCGCAGCAAGCATGGAACCGCGACGAAGCATCTTGCGAACCAATGATGAATCCATGGCACTAGTATACCGCACCGGAACGAACACGAAGATTATTTCGTTGGGGAAAAGATGTGTGCAATAGCGTCACGCAAGTGTTCAAGTCCTTCACCAGTTTTTGCGGACACCGCGATCATTCCTTCCTCCATAGGAAAAGAACCTTGATGCCACGCGTCAATCTTGTTGAACACACGAATAACAGGAGTGTCTGTTACGCCAAGTTTTTTCAAAATATCATCGACGACTGCGATCTTCTCCTCGCGCTTGTCGTCGGCGGCATCGATGACGTGAAGCAAAAGATCGGCGCTGATCGCCTCAGAGAGCGTTGAACGAAACGACGCTAACAGTTCGGGCGGAAGGCCCTGAATAAATCCGATCGTATCTGAAAGCAATGCCGTGCCTTCGAGCGCCGGCAAATACATTGTTCCAACACGAGTATCAAGCGTCGCAAATAACGCGTTCGCTGCGTATTCCTTTCGCTTGGTGAGCGCATTCAACAATGAGGTCTTCCCCGCATTCGTGTAACCGACCAAAGCAACCGTCCGTTGGCGCATTTTATCTCGTCGCTCACGTTGCCGATCACGAACGCCCTGATACGTCTCCAATTTCTTCATGATTGCGCGCTCCTGCTCCTTCAAGTGCCGCTTCATCGCCTCCGTGTTTCCTTCTCCACTTCCGCCACGAGTACCGGTTCCACCGCGCTGACGGCCAAGCTGCTCGCCCATGTCATAAATTCGTGGCCCCATGTGACGAATACGCGCAAGTTCGATCTCAAGCTTCGCCTCCGTGGTTTTTGCGTGCTTGTCGAAAATATTCAAAATAAGATCTGTTCGATCCCACACACGCATCTTTGCCGGCTTCAATTCCTCCTCCAAATGAAAAATCTGGCTTGGCTTGAGGACATGGCTCACCACAAGAAGCGTTGCGCCAAGCGCCTGTGCATCTGCGAGAATTTCTTCAACCTTTCCTTTGCCAATAAATGTTCTGCCATCTGGCTTCTCCTTCCGCTGAATATTTTTCACCACCACTGCCCCACCGTATGTTCGAACAAGCTCCTCAAGCTCTTCCATCCTATCCGAAGCCTCCCGCGCACTGGCGCGGAAATGAATGAGATCAGCAAGGATGGTTTTTTGAGGAGTGGACATGATGCGAACGAATCAACGGGTGGCACCGAGGGAGGCCCCCGTACGGAGCGCAACGAGCACAGATATCAATGATGATTGTCGAAGACGTGACGTGCGAGCTGACACCGTAACGGGGTCCGAGGTGACAGGACCCGTTGATGAGTGAGCAAAGAAACATGTACCCGAGTCACCAGCTCGCGACAATTACTTCTTGAGAATCTTATCGACTGTCGCCTTAATACGAGAGCCGTCAGCAAATTCCTTCAAATCCGCCATAAGCGCGCCCATTGCTTTGCCAACCGATGCCATGTCGGTAATACCGAGCTCAGCAAGCTTTGCACGTACTCTCTCCTCGAGCTCGCCATCGGTCATTTGCGCTGGCAAATACTTTTCGAGAATCGCAATTTCTGCCTTTGCCTTTTCCGCCAAGTCCTCACGAGCGGCGCTCGCGAAGGATTCAAGCCCGTCCTTAAGCTTTTTAAGGTCACTCTTAATTGTTGCAACCACGTCGGCGTCCTCCAGTTCTTTTCCAAGATCGATCGCCTTGTTTTTGATAGACGAAATAAGCATGCGCACCGTGTCGAGCGTTGCCGAATCCTTATTCTTCATTGCCGCTTTCATGTCCTCACGGATCTGTTCGTAGAGAGTCATATATGAATAGTATAGTGGAATAAATGAATTTCGTCATTTTCGGTCAGTTTCGGTGCGGAGCGAGGAAAGCTCGCGAGGCGTACGTATTGGTACGTCGAGCGAGTTTCCGATGTGACAAACTGAAAATGACCAAAATGCCGAAATTCATAAAATACAAAAACTCCTGGAATTTCCAGGAGTTTTTGTATTATCGACGGGTTGGCTTGCGGAGATCTTCTTCTTTGACCTTACCGGTTTTGAGGAGATATTCGCGTTTTGCACCCTTTTCCAAACTGCGGAGCTTGCTCTCCTTTACCTTGTTTGGCTTTGGCTTCTTTGCGAAATAGCGGCCGGCGCGAACGTCGAGCACTTTTCCACTTTGCTGCTGGCGGCGGCTAAAACGGCGGAATACCGCTTCAAAGCTTTCACCTTTCTTTCGCTTTACTTCAATATCAGACATAGTTTTTCACTCCTCTCAGAGATGGGGAAAATGATAACAGAAGATTGAAAGTTGGGCAAGAACGAAGGAATCCCTCGGCCCGGCTTTCGCCAGGCCAAGGGATTTACGAGGGGATCTTGTAGTGGCCGTCGGCGCCGGAGGAAAACCCCACGAACCAAGAAATATTCACCACCTGCGAGGTGATGTCCTTGCCGTCGATCGTCACCGACGTGGTATTGACCTTGTCCACCATCCAGATCCAGATGTCGCCCGACTCGCCGAAGACGCCGTCACCGTCGATGTCGATCGCACCGTTCAGTCCGATCTCGTGACCCTTTTTCGTCTGGAGCGTTGTGCACAACGTTCCCGTCCCTTCGGCGAGCGGATACCCCACCCACCCGCCGGGGTTTTGCGACGACTGGTGAAAGATGGTGAGGTCGCCGACGTAGAGCTGCCACGGAACCGTGGCGAACTCGGGAGATGGGGTGACGCAGATCTCGACGTCGCGGGGAACCGGCTGCCAGATGCGCGGCACTCGAGGAGCGATGAAGCCGATGACGAACACGAGCAGAATGAGAAAAATCACGAGAGCACGCTTCATGAGGAACCTCGGAGAGAAGCGAGAGAAATATAGCAAATATTAGCCAAAATGTCAAAAGAAGTTCAACGGAAAAAGAGCAAGTCCCCTGTTCCAGCCGTGCGCCAGTTCAGGGGACTTCAGATTTGAGTGCTTACGGAAGCAATGGGACGAAAAACGGCGTGGCGGACTTTGGACCTTTGAAATCGACCTCGCTCGCAATCACCCGTGCTTTGCCGTTTTGCGTGAGAACGCACGCACATTGACCCTTATGCACCGCATGCCGCGTTTCCGGAGCCGACATTGTGTACGTTCTCGGCGGACGCTGTACCCACAACGCGAACAGAAGCTCGAGCGTTGCGGCGTACATCCCCTCTTTCTCGCACGCTTTTTGCCAGTCTAGCGCCCGCTTTCCAAGCGTCGCTTCCCCGTCGTTTGCCAGCACCCAGTACGGACGATCCGTCGGGAACGCTCGCGCTCGAGCCGAAGGAACGAGCGTAGCGTTGGTATAGCCGTACTCCGCAAACGCGAGATTTGCACACTGCGCCATTTGCGTATGGCCAAGCCGAGGATCGACGAGGATCGGCATACACAATGCCGGAAACTTCGCCTGCAGGTCGGTACAGTCTGGAAGGAGCGGGATGGTTTCCAGATACTCGGCAAACCACACTCCTCCCCCAAACCGCTGCCACCAGTACACCGCCGCCTGCACCATGCGGTCGTCATCGACGTCCACCGTTGCGCCGGGCGTTGCCCGCAACATGAATGCCGTGAAGTCGCGTACATCGCCGAACCCTTCCGTCGACACGATGCAATGGTTTACCACCCACACATGAGGATGCTGCGCCATGTTCCTCCAAGTGAACAGAGTCCACTATAAAATATTTCAATCGTAGAATCAAAAAGAAATGAAGAGCCCCCGATTCAGCTTTCGCTGAACCGGGGGCCGTTGCCAGTGCCTTCGCACCGGCTGTGTTGTCCCTAGTTGGGGAGCTCACCGATCGTGACCTTGCCGTCCGCCCCGTGAGAGGTGAGGTACGTCCAGGTCAGGATGCTGCTGCTGCCGAGGGTCACCGACTGACCCATGATCGTCATCGTGCTGACGTTGATCGTGGACGGGTAGATGTACCCGTACGTGTCGCTGCTGTCACCGTACGTACCGTTGCCGTTGGCGTCGATGATCGGCTGGAACTTGAGGTCGTGTCCCTCCACGAGCCAGAACGACCCGCACAACGTCCCGACGCCCTGGGCGTAGCCCGGAGCGACCCAATCCGGATCGGCCGGGGTGTACGAGAACGTCGTGTAGTCCGACATCCACAACTGCCAGCTCTTCGTGCGATACGTGGACGAGAGGCCCACGCACACCTGACCCATCGCCTCACCGTCGCAGTCCTCGTCGAGGTCGTTGTTGTCGATGTCGGTCCCCATCGGGTTCACCGTGCTCAGCGTGTCGTCACAGTCGGTGTTGTTCGTGACGTGGGTGGAATCGATGCACGCCGACGTGGAGCTCGCGCTCTCGTCGCCGTACCCGTCCATGTCCGCGTCCGCGTACACCGTGCTCTTCACGCCGTCATCCGCGACGCCGTCGCAGTCCTCGTCGTCCCCATTGCACGTCTCCGTGCCGCCGGGGTGATCCGCGCTGTCCGCGTCGTCGCAGTCCGTGCTGCCCGTGACGTACCCGCTCGGGAGCGAGCAGGCCAGGGTGGTCACAATGGGGTTGCCGTACGTGTCGCCGTCGCTGTCGCGGTAGTAGGTGGTCTGCACCCCCTCATCCGTCGACCCGTCGCAGTCGTCGTCCGTCCCGTTGCAGGTCTCGGTCCCGCCCGGCTTGATGGCCGAGTTGCCGTCGTTGCAGTCGGTGTTGTTGGTGACACTCCCCGCGATCGCGCTGCACGACGACGTCGCGCTTCCCGCACCGTACCCATCGACGTCGCCGTCGGTGTAGTAGTTGGTGTAGGTCGCATCTTCGTCGGTCGAGCCGTCGCAGTCGTTGTCGATGCCGTTGCAGACGGTCTCGCTCGCGCCGGGGTGAACCGCCGAGCTCGCATCGTTGCAGTCCGTGCTCGTCGCGACGTACCCGACGGGCTGATCGCACGCCATCGCCGTCGTGGCGGAGCCGTAGCCGTCGACGTCCACGTCGGCGTACCACGTGCTCTTGGTCGCCGCGCTGACCGTGAGGTCCGCGTCGTCGGCCGAGCCGTTGCAGTTCTCGTCCACGTTGCTGCTGTCGCAGACTTCCGTGGCCCGCGTGTTGATGGCCGCGTTGCCGTCGTTGCAGTCGGTCCAGTTCGCGACGTAGCCCGAGGGCATGCTGCACGATTGCGTCCACGCGGAGGGACTGCCCTCGCCGTCGCTGTCCGCATCCGCGTAGAAGGTCGTCTTCACGCCTTCGTCCACGGATTCGTCGCAGTTGTTGTCGATCCCATCGCACACCTCGGCGTTGCCGGGGTAGCGGAGGGCGGAGCTGTCGTCGCAGTCGCTCTCGTTGGTGGATTCCGTCCACGTCGGCTGATCGCAGGCCATCTGGGTCGTGGACCCGGTGTAGCCGTCGTGATCGGCGTCCTGGTACCACGTGCTCTTGGTCGCCGCGCTGACCGTGGGGTCGAGGTCGTCGGTCAGGCCATCGCAGTCCTCGTCCACGCTCCCCGCGTCGCAGATCTCCTGCGCGCCGGGGTTGATGGCCGAGTCGCCGTCGTTGCAGTCGCCGTCCACGCTCGCGAAGCCGGCAGTGACGCCGCAGGCGAGCGAGCTCCCACCGGAGCCGTAGTGGTCGCCGTCGCTGTCCGCGTAGACCATCGTGCTCGCGACGGTGACGCTGGCGCTCGAGTCGTTGCAGTCGGCGCCGACGTCCGCCACCGTGGTGATGGTGACGTACATGTACGGCACGGTATCGAGCGTGCAGACGTACTTCCGATCCGCGAAGACGTCGATCCAGCTGCCGGGGATGATCGCCTTGGTGTCAAGGTCGCCATCGAAGCCGATCATCTGGGCGGCGTGGAGGCCGGAGGCGTCGGTGTAGGAGATGGCGGCGCAAGCCGCGAGGCCGGTCGTCGCATCGCCGGACACGCGCGAGGCGGCCGCGATCGCGTCGTCGCGATTGTCGAAGTGCTGCTGGGGAACGCCGTCCCCCTCCTGGTTGCAGGCGGTGAGGGCGGCGAAGAGACCAACGAGAGAGAGTCGGATCATTGAATGCCTCGGACGAACATTTCACGTACTTTTCACATAGCTTCCCGAAGGAAAGCTACTCGGTTATCCAAAAAAGAACATCCTTCCTGGGCCGAGCGAGGACTCTACTCGCTTTTCAAACAAAAGTCAATAAAATAACAGAAAAAAGAAGCGGTCCCCGGCAAGCTTTCGCTTACCGGGGACCCGTGGGCCGTTGGCCCCTACTTCGTGTTCACCAGCCAACGCCCGTCCATCCCGCCGGTCGTGCACGTGAACGTGCCGTCCCAGCAGGTGCTCGTCACGGTGATGGCGTACCCGTCCGCCGTGTAGCTCGCGGGGTCGAGCAACACCGCATCGAGCATGAGGCCCCACGCGCCGTCGCCGTCCACGTACAGTTCGCCGTACGTCCCGTCACCGTCGACGTCGAACGGGGCGTTGAAAAACTCCGTGTCGCCGTCGATCACCGTCTGCCAGCTGCAGAGCTTGCCAGTTCCCTGGTTCGCTCCCGGGCTCGCCCACGTTGCCGTGGCCGTTCCGTCCGGATCCGCCGTGCCGTCGCGGATCCGGAGCTGCCACGGGGTGGTGTACCAATCCGTGACCGGCTCGGCGCAGAGGTACGCGATCGCGGTGGCGTTCTTCAAACCATCACAATTGTTGTCCGCACCGTCGAAGCTCACCTCCGTCGCCCCGGGGTTGATGCCGGAGACGGCGTCGTTGCAGTCGGTGCCATCGGCCACGTAGCCGACGGGCCGATCGCACGCGGCGTCGGTGACCGCGAGGTCGCCGTAGCCGTCGCCGTCGACATCCTCGTACCACGTGGACAGGCCCGTCGCCGAGCTGTCCGCGTCGTCCGCGAGGCTGTCGCAATCCTCGTCCACGTCGAGCGCATCGCAGATCTCGGTGGCACCGGGGTTGATGCCGGCGTTGCCGTCGTTGCAGTCGGTGTGGTCCACCACGTAGCCGACGGGCATGCTGCACGCCGTGGAGGTGACCGTGAGGTCGCCGTACGTGTCGCTGTCGGTATCCGCGTAGAACGTGGTGCTGCCGCCCGTCTCGTCGATGCCGCCGGTGCAGTTGTTGTCCACGCCGTCGCAGACCTCCGTCGCCACCGGGTTGATGGTGGCGGCGGCGTCGTTGCAGTCGAGGCCGACGTCCGCCGCCGAGGCGATGACGATGTAGTGCTTCGGGTAGCCGGTCACCGAGGAATCGACGCACATGTAATCGGCGTAACCGGCGCTGTTGTTCGCGAAGATGTCGGACGTCTCCGCGACGATCGCGAAACCGTCCAAGTCGTCATCGAGGGCGAGCACCGTTCCGGTGCAGACCGTGAAGTCGCCGCTGACGCGCATGAACTCGCTCGAGTCGACGTCGCCGTACTTGGCGACGGGATCGGTGTTGCTCGAGGCGCAGGCCGCGATGGTGAAGATGGGAAGAACGAGGGGGAAGAAACGACGCATGTGAGCTCCGTGAGGGGGCTTTCGCAGTTCCCGTGATTGGGAAAACTGTGCGCAGAGATTAGCCAATTTTTCAACAAACGTCAAGGCTTTTTGCATTTCGTAAACAAAAAAGTGGCTTATATTAGCCACTTTGTTGTTTTACCTGCTTACGCCGCTTTCTCGGCAACGTCTTTCAAACGTTTTGCAATGATTCCTACAACCTTTTCAACGTCGACAATTTCCTGCGCACCAGATTCCATGTCGCGGATGATGATTGTGCCGTCGAGCACTTCTTTCTGGCCAAGAATCACCGCAACTGGAGCCTTCAATTTATCGGCGATCTCGAGCTGTGCTTTCAATGTTCCTTTTCCAAATGCCTCCCCCACCATAATTCCCCCTTCGCGGAATTTCTCGTACACCGCAAGACCTTTTCGACGTGCGCCCTCGCCAAGCTGGCAGAAGAAGACATCGATCTTTTCACGACGTGGCGGCATGACATTCATCGCCTTCATTGCGAGCACAATGCGCTCCACACCCATTGCTGCACCCATTGCACTCGTGTTTTCGCGTCCACCGAGCATTGGGATGAGTCCGTCGTATCGTCCACCACCACCAAGCGCCAATCCTTCAAGCTCTGGCGACGTTGTGTTGTTCAAAACAATTTCGAACGTTGTCTTTGTGTAATAGTCCAATCCACGAACCAAACATGGATTCAATGCGTATGGAACTTCAGTTTCATCCAGGTACTCCAACACCTTCATGAAGTGCTGCTTTGATGCTTCGTCCAAATAATCAAAAATCTGTGGAGCATTCGCCTTCAGCTCTTCCATGCCTGGCTCCTTTGAGTCGAGCAAACGCAACGGGTTCTTTGTGAGACGCTTCAAGTCGGTTTCTGACAACGCTTTTTTGTGCTGCTTGAAGTACTTCACCAGTTCTGCAACGTATTCCTTGCGTGACGACGGCGTGCCGAGCGAGTTGATCTGCACAATAACGTCGAGACCGAGATCGCGACAGAAACGCTGCGTCATGAGAATAATCTGCGCATCGACAACTGGATCATCTGAACCAATCGCTTCAATTCCCCACTGGAAGAACTGGCGATATCGTCCAGCCTGTGGACGCTCATGACGGAAAAAAGGCTCGAAGTACCACAATTTCACCGGCTGTGATTGATTCACCATGCCGTGCTCAATGTATGCACGAGCCACCTGTGCTGTTCCTTCTGGACGCAACGTCATTTTCACGCCGCCTTGATCCACGAACGTAAACATTTCCTTTTCAACAATATCGGTATCCTTTCCCACCGATCGCTCAAAAAGCGTCGTCTGTTCCAACACCGGCATACGAACACGACCAAACCCATAGGCCTGCGTCATGCTGCGAGCTAACGACTCCACCTTTTCCCAAGCAGCCTGCTCATCAGGAAGCACATCGCGGAATCCACGAAGTGTTTCTGGCGTTTTAGACTTTTTCTTTGCATCTGGTGCTGGAGCTGCTGCTTTTTCGGTTGGCATAATGAAAAGGATATTTAGAAAGGATCAGAACGAATCAACGGGTGGCACCGATTATCGCGAGCGCCAGTGACGACGGTACATGTTTTGCAGCGAGCAGCACGGATGCACAGCCACGTCGTTCGCGAACGACGTGGCACAGCCGTAGCCGAACGGAGTGAGGCGTCACGGCGTAGCGTCCTTGCGCACAGCGGGAAAGCATGTACCCGAGTCACCAGCTCACGACGTTCAACGACCCCGATCTTACTCCGAATAGGTGGGAACATCAAACGTGGTCGCCCGATCCAACGGCAAACCGCGGACCCACACACGACCGATCAAATGGTCTCTGCTCACCGCGCCAAAGTACCGAGAATCCAGGCTTGCGTCGCGATTATCACCCATCACGTAGTATTCATCCGGACCAAGGGTTCGGCGATCGCGCCCTTCTGTTACCTCGCTAATATACGACTCCTGCAATGAGAATCCGTTCGGAACGTCGTTGTTATAAATCGTAATCACGCCGTTGCGGATTTCCACCGTCTCCCCCGGCAAACCAATCACGCGCTTAATGTAATACAAATTATCGTTCTCATGCTGCGGTGGGCGGAACACGACGATTTCTCCGCGCTCCGGATTACGGAAATGGAACGTCAATTCGTCGATAATGAGGTACTCACTATCGTAAAAGTTTGGCTCCATTGAGGCGCCTTTCACAATAAATGGCTGAATCAGGAAATATCGCACCGGCAAAATGATCGCGAGCGCCAACACCGCAATTTGAACAATCTCGACAAGAAACAACGCAACCGCACCAAGCGTTGGCCCAAACCAGCGTAAAAGCTTGTGATCCTCAGGTACCGGGCTCTTCCTTGAAAACAGCATAGGTAAAACGAGGATAGCATACATGCACGAATCAAAAAAGAACCGACCACGTCGGTTCTTTTTTGGTAGCTGGGGCGGGGATCGAACCCGCGACAACAGGCTTATGAGTCCTGCGCTCTACCAACTGAGCTACCCAGCCATATCTGTAACGTGGAGGAGGATATCAAAAAACCCTGAGGCTCGCAAGGAACATCGACCAGAGGAGCAAACAAAAAGAACCGATTAGCTCGGTTCTTTTTGTTTATGCAGTGTACGTTGTTGTTTGCAGCGATTCAGGAATGGCGGAGAGGATCTCCACCGCTTTCGCAACAGCGCGGTCGATGACTCCGTGTTCTTCTTTCATGAATCGATTTAGGACGTAGGTTTCCAAGGTGACGTTTTCTGGAGGTGGATTTACGCCAACTTTGATACGCCAGAAGGTTTGAGAACCAATGTGCTGAATGATCGACTTTAAACCATTGTGGCCGCCAGCACCGCCTTCTGATCGCACCCGAAGCGTCCCAAGCGCAAGCGCTACGTCGTCAGAAACAACAATCATCGACGCGGCATCGATATGGAACCGATCCATCACCAATCGCACCGCCTCACCAGATGCATTCATGTACGTTGTCGCTTTCATCACTATCACCTTTTGTCCGTCGATGTTCCCTTCCGAAATCGTCGATCGCAGTGTCGGTTCGTGCTTCCAGCTCAATCCATTCGCCTTTGCAAAAGAATCGACCACCATAAAACCGGCATTGTGTCGTGTACGTTCGTAATCTTTTCCCGGATTGCCGAGCCCAACAATAAGGGTAACGTTAGTCGCCATACGTGGTGTGTGACTTGCGAGTTGCGGAAACACGAATGCGAATTGGCGTTCCAATAAACTGGTATTTCTCACGCATGATGTTTTCAATAAAGCGCAGGTACGAATCGGCGAGCGAATCTTCACGCGACAGGTTCACCGTCAACAAGAACATTGGCGGATTCACACCGGCCTGATGAAAGCTCGTAATACGAGGATGCTTCACACCCTTACCCTTGCTTGGCTTGTGCTTCACGATGGCTTGTGAAATAAACGCCTTTGTTTCTGCATCGCTCAAATGCACGAAGCGGCTTTGGAATACCGTATCGATTGCATCAAAAAGTACATTTGTTCGCTGAGAATGCAACGCAGAAACGAACACAATCGGCGCATACTTTAAGTGTGGCAATAATCCGCGAAGATACCGCTCGGCGTCATTAATGGTGTTTGGCGTTTTTGATTCCACCAAATCCCACTTGTTTGCAACAATAACGACGCTCACACCGGCGTCGGCAAGAATTCCGGCAAGATACTTGTCATGTGCGGTAATTCCTTTTTTTACATCAAGAACAAACAACGCAACATCTGTTTCTTTCAAGATTTCGATCGTTCGCATGACGCCTTGCGCTTCCAAATGCAATCCTGCATTGCGAATCGTTGCATTGCGACGAATACCGGCAGTGTCAATAAACAAATAATTTTTATCGTTTCGAGTAAGTGGCGCATCATTTGGTTCACGGGTGGTATGCGCAATGTTCGCCGTAATAAAACGCTTCTGTCCAAGAAGTGCATTCAACAACGTCGATTTTCCGACGTTCGGTTCACCAAGCACCGCAACACGCATTGTTGCGACTTTTGAAATATCTTGCGGCGGCTTGCCGATGCTCATCAGCTTTTCTCGCGCAGCATCAAGAACGTCACCAACGCCGCTGCCCTGTTTCGCCGAAACGCACAACGGACGTGGCAATGGCCACGACAACCAATCTTTTCCGTCAGCTCGCGCACGAAGTGATGCCGTATCCGCTTTATTCCCCAAGACAAGCACCGGCTTCTTTTTTTGGAACAAGAGCTTCGCGATATCCAAATCCGCCGGCGTTGGGCCAACCATCATGTCGACAACGAAAAAGATGAGATCAGATTCTTCAATCGCAATCGTTGCCTGTTCGACAATGTTCTTTTCGATCTCATCAGCGCGCTCAACGTTTAAACCACCGGTATCCACCAGCCGCATGACTTGCGCACGCCAAACACAATCAGCCTCAAATCGGTCGCGCGTTGTTCCGGCAACCGTGCTGACCAGCGACTTCTGTTCTTCGACCATGCGGTTAAAGAGCGAAGACTTCCCAACGTTTGTTCTGCCAATGATGGCGATTTTTGGCGGCGTGTTCATAAGAAAAGAGAAGGCGGAGGTTACCATTGAACGCCAATCCTGTCGATTAATCTTCTATCGCATGACCAAGTTCGTTCCGTTCTCCCCAATAATAATCAAAAAATCAATATCCGAGCCGCTACGATCCGGCACCGATTCCAAAGAATCCGGCACAACCGCATCAGACGACAAATAGCCTTGCGGCGTCATCACAACGTCGGCATCAAGATACTTTTGCAATGAGGCAAGCTCCTCGGCCTTCTTGCCGTTTGTGTAATCAAAAATCATCGTCTTTGGGTAGTTCCTGACATCGGCATTACTCACAACCGCAATCGTGAAGCCGGAACTCTCAAGAAGCTCGGCCGTGCGCGCCGCAAGTCCGGTCGTGCTCGTGCCATTTTGGATTTCGATTCGTACATCATCGGTTGACGACGGCTTGTCAGGAAGAGCGGCGGCCTGCGATGTCGCAACATCAGTTTTCTCAAAGATATTTGTCGCGATGCTCTTCAAATCGCTCCAGTCTTCACTCCGTGGAAGAAGAACGTATGCGCCATTAATCATGGTGGAATACAACGGGCTGCTCGAACCAGAATCTAATACCCGCATAACGATTGCCTGGCGATTGATTTTCGGAACGTATTCCGCCAAACGCATCATTTCCCAGATGCTCATGTCGGTATGAACGTTATCGCGGATCGTCGACAAAATCTTATTCAGCTTTGCTGGATTCAATAACACATTCAATGAAAGCGCTTTGTCTTTCAGTGCAAGTAAAATTTTCTGCTGGCGCGCCGCACGAGCAAAGTCAGAACCTTCTCCACTGTCGCCATGACGTGACCGCGCATATTCAAGCGCCGTTTTTCCGTCCATTGTTGCCCATCCTTGGGTAAAGGATACCGTCTTTACACTTCCGAGTTCATCGTCGACAGGATACGTGCTGTCCGTAAATGAAGTATCGACATACACATCGACGCCGCCGACGTCATCAATAATTTCTTCGAATCCGTGAAAATCAACCTTAATTGTGTAGTCGACGGTCTGGCCAAGAATATCGTGAATCGTATTTGCCGCAGCGCCCATTCCACTGCCAGAAGAATCCATTTCCGCGAGCGCATTCACGGCGTTGATTTTTCGGTAACCGTACCCAGGGATATTCACCGTTAAATCTCGTGGAATAGAAATCATTCCAACATCGCTTGTCGACGGCTTGTAGCTTGCGAAGATCATGGTATCCGTCAGCTCCGGTCCGTCGTGACCAGAACCGCCAATGCCAAGCAACAACACGTTAATCCGATCGCCGTCCTCGCCACTCAGTGCTTTGTCCGGTGCAGTTACTAAACGACGCAGCGATGAAAAGAGCGAGAATCCATTCGCGGCCTCAGGCTCCTCGGCTGTTGTTCGAGAGATCCGTGTACTTGCAAACGCTCCAGCTGCAACCAAAAGGACTGCGCCAATGCTCAGCATTTTTGTGACAGAACTAATCTTCGCCCGCGCCTGACGCTCAGACAAGATTGGGGACGATTTTGGAAGAAGATCAACGGTTGGTTCCTCGATTGACATAGGCAATTCGAACCAGGGAAAGATTCCGCTAGAGTATACCGTATGACCGACAAAATCAAAACGACCCCAATGGCTTGGGATCGTTTTGGTGGATGTTGGTGGGCTCGAACCACCGACCTCTGTCGTGTGAGGACAGCGCTCTAACCAGCTGAGCTAAACATCCATGAAAAGAACGCCCCCAATTTCGACCAGTTTCGATGAACCAGGAGCAAAGCTCGCGAGGCGTACTTCTCGGTACGTTGAGCGAGTTTACGACGCAGTGAGTCGAAAATGGGCAAATTGGGAACGTTCTTTGGTGCCGCGGGAGGGACTCGAACCCTCAATCCCTTGCGAGAAACGGATTTTGAGTCCGTCGCGTATACCATTCCGCCACCGCGGCATACTGCGGCGCAAAGTTTAGCATAAAGTCGCCAAAAACCTCAAGGTGTGCTATCATGCCGGCATTATGACGCTTACAACCCATGCGGCAATTGGCGCGGCGATTGGCAGTGCGGTCGGAAATCCAGTCCTCGGTTTTGCCCTCGGAGCAGTCTCACACTTTGCGGTCGACATGATCCCTCATGGCGACAACCAACTCGCAGACCTCTTCCGAATCCACAAAAAACGCCGAAAGCTCGCCGTGGCATACGTCATGGTCGACGCCGTTGTCGCAATGTATATGGTCATGGCCGTCTTCCTTGTTCGTACCGATGCCACTCACCTCGCCTTCGCAGCTGCCATTAGCGGAAGTATCCTCCCAGACCTTCTCGTCGGATTAAGTGATATTTTCCACACCAAAGCCCTCCGAACCTTCTGCAAAGTACATTTCTTCTTCCACGACTACTTCTCCCGCAAACATGGAGACATCAAGCTCCAATACGCACTCATTGGCCAAGCAATCTTCGTTGCGCTACTCCTGAAACACATCTAGCATCAAAAACGAGGCTCCGGCCTCGTTTTTGTTTGAAAAACTCCCAAGAACCTGCTACGATCCGCGCGCCCGAAACCCATCCATGGAGCACTCATGCACCGTCAGCTCGTAGGTGATGCCGTCGTCGGTACCGTCATCGTGCACGGAAAAGAACGCTGGGGCGCATTCAAGCCCGCGATCTTCTTCACGTTGAAGAACCTCGAGACCACGCTCTCCCAGAACGTCCTCGGAGTCGTCTTCATCGACCGGGGTGGAGAGGAAGATGACTACGGGCTTCTCGCGATCCCGGCGGCATACAAACCGAAGGAAATCCAGATCCTCGGCTCTCGGTGGGCAGCATTCGTCGCCGAGACCCTCGGGGGAAAGCACACCCTGACGGAAGACCTCGTCAGGCTCGTCTGGCTCGCCTCGCACCACGCACCGGAGCAACGCGGTTCACTCCTCTATGAGCGCGTCACGAACGCTCACAAAGAGATGGAAAAAATGCTCGGCGCAGACACGGTGAACGCGATCCTCCTCGGAGGACACCGAACAACCGTCAGTCAGGGCGCAGAAAACGCAGTCACGCACTGATCCCTGAATCAGCATGCCCCGAGTCGCTACGTGCGATTCGGGGCTTCACCGTTTTTATACTGTCTTTCCAATCATCGTCACCGCGAGCAGAATCGCTCCCATAATCAGCATGCCGCCAACGAGTGCTAGCCAGGATCGTTTCCAGGAAATCTTCAGAGCAACTGCGGCAAGCGCACCGGTCCAAATACCACCGCCAGGAATTGGGATCGCGCTCAACACAACGAGAGCAACGATTCCGTATTGTTCATACTGTTTACCAAGCTTGCTGTGCGCGTGATCGATAATTCGATCGAGCCATTTTGTGGACCACGGCGCATACTTCGCTGCCCACGATCGAAACCATTGAAACCCAAAGAAAATCGGAGCGATCGGAATCGCGTTCCCAATCATCGCGAGTACGTAGGCTGCAATCGGCGAAAGGTGCCACGAAAGTATTGCGACAGGAATCGTTAATCGACACTCGGTAATTGGCAATGCCGAAAGCACGATGGTCGCAAGCCACGGTGGGATTGACGATGCCCAGGAAAAAAGTGTTTCCGCGATCATAATTGTGGCCATGTGAATGTGTTAAATGCCCACACTGCAAGTGCCTTTGCGTCGTTAAATCGATCAAGTTTTGAATGCGCGCCAAGGACCGCAACAAACACTTCGTCGCCATCGTGATCGATCGTTGTAATAAAACAATATCCCGCCTCTGGAATGTATCCAGTTTTTCCGCCAGTAATGTCGTACGGCTTCTGATTCAAAACAGAGTCAAAAAGCATATCCGTTGATTGCACTGTAAACGTCGCACCGCTCACGTGACGGACTGAGAGATGATCCGACGTCATGAAATAGACAAGCTCGTCTGATCGATCGGCCTCACGAAGCAGCAACATCAAGTCTCGCGCCGTCGAAACATTCCCGCTCTCAATTCCCGTCACTTCAACAAACGTACTCGACGCCATTCCCAGCGCCTTCGCCTTTGCATTCATTGCAGCAATAAAATCGTCATGCGACAGCCCTGACAGCCGTGAAAGCGCCTTTGTTGCCGTGTTATCTGATCCAACAATACTTGCCCCAAGAACATCACGCAGCCGAATGCCATCGTTAAAATTCAGATGCACGACAGCTCCCCCAACGTAATCGTCATCGAGAATCTTTACCCACGAATCAAGATCGGGTTTCACATCAAGAAACACGAGAGCCGTCATGAGTTTGGTGATGCTGCCAATTGATCGAACGTCATCCGCATTCTTTGCAAATAACGCCGCTCCGCTTTGTGTATCAGCAACAAATACGCTCTGTGCATCAGTAACGACACCATAACTCGAAAGATCTGTTTTTCTTGGCGGAAGGAATCGATCATTCGCGATAGGCAATGAAATCGGCGTCGACGTTAGCGAAATCAGCGGTGCAGCAAGTGCTTCTGGTGCAGTCGGAATGCCAATCTTCCATTCAAGATTCGCGGCATCAACCGGAAGAATCCGCAAAACGGTAAACGCGAGAAGCATTTGTGCGACGACGCGAGAAATCATACGTCGGACGATTCGGTGGTTAGCGCAGAAAGTAATGCGTCGATTTTTGTGTTGCCGTGAAGCTCAGCGTAGTCAGCGAGCTCGCTGACGTTATGTAAACCAAGATATCGCAACGCATCATTCGTAAGGCTATACACCGGCTGAAGCTTCACCGCGTCCTCGGCTTCATCGATCAAACCGCGCATCAACAGGTTCCGAAGAATCAGCGTGCAGTTGATTCCACGAATCGCCTCAATCTCTGGCTTCGTGATTGGTCCGCGGTACGCAATAATCGTGAGAGTTTCGAGCGACGGTCGAGTAAGCTCAGATTCAATATCTTCCTTCGACAAGCTCTCGATAGTTGATGCGAACAATGGGTTCGTCGCAAGCGTAATGCCCTCGTCACCGATCACGATGTGAATACCAGAAGAATCGATATTGCGTTCTTTTGCGAGCTCGTCGACCGCGGCAAGAGCTTCATCGATCTGACAGCTACACGCGTTCGCTAAAAACTTCATCGAAATTGGCTTCGAGCTCACAAAGAGTATCGCTTCAATTTTTGCAGCCAATTCGGTCATACCTCTAGGCGTTCAAGATGGATTTCTGTTCCGTGCGATTCTTGTTTTGCAGTGAGATGTCTGCGACGAAGCAATTCCAACAACGCCAAAAAGCTTACCACAACTTCGCGCTTCGTTCCGGCACCCGCAATCACATCGCGGAAACGAAGGTTCGCTCGAGTCTCAAGAACAGACTTAAGTTCATCGATTCGTTCCTCGACAGATTTCGTCCGTTCCATCGACGTCTCTTGCAACGTAAAGAATGGTTCGAGTCGTTTCAGAATCGATCCGAATGCATCGCGCAACGAATCAATAGAGATATTTTTCGCTGGATTGAATGATCGTGTCGCGTCACGATTTTTTACCGCCGGACGCACGAACATCGCCTTTGCAACGTATCGCTCTTCGAGTTTCACGGCAGCTGCAACAAACTCTTGATACAGACGAAGTTGATCCTCAAGCTTCGCCGCAGCAGCGTCTTCCTCATCGATTCGCAGATACGGCATCAACTCGCAGCTCTTGAGGTAGATGAGGCGTGCTGCGATCAACAAGAAATCCGCAAGCTCGTCGCTCGGTACATCGTGTGTTTCAAGATATCGCAAATACTCGTCCGCCACCTTTGCAAGCGAAACTTTGGTGATTGGCAAATTCTTCCCCTCGATAACCTCAAGCAAAAGCGCCAACGGCCCCGAAAATCCCTCCTGTTCCACCGAAAATGACATATACGGAATTGTAGCAAAGAAACGAAAAAGCCGCCCGAGAGCAAGCTCTTCCGGGCGACTGCGTGAAACTGCGGTCACCACCCTCAGTCGGGCTGCTGGAACAGGAACCGGGTGCCGATCTCTCCATCGACGACCTGGGACTCGAGGGACGAGGTCTCGTCCGAGCTCCAGTTCTGGTACTTGTTGAGGTCGAGCTGGATCCAGTCGCCGTCGCCGACTTCCAGCCCCTCGATATTGAGAGAGAACGTCACGATGACCGTGTCGCTCGCGTCGACCGAGCCGACGGCCCAGTCGCCCTGCGCGCTGACGATCTCCCCAACCGCGATGCTCTTGCCGCCGAGATTGGAGTACTCGACGCCAACGTAGTGCCGATCGCCGAACTGGTCCTCGTAGGTCAGGCGGTCCATGACGTCGCTGGTCCAGCCGGAGCCGGAGGCGTCGTTGAACGACAGCCAGCCACCGAGGTTGTTGATGCCGACCCAGCCCTCAGGGGCCGCCTCAACCTCGACGTCCCAGGAGACCGAGTCGCTGCCGTAGACCGGCACGGCGAGCTGCATGTCGATCGCGAGGTACGGCCGGGTGGCGTAGCACCCGGTCCCGATGTGGCCCTCGAGGGCGTAGCAGGGAGGATCGTCGACGGCGAACATGTCGTCGGCGGAGCCGATGTCTTCGGCGGTGTCATCGGCGACCACAGGGTCGTCCGAGAACGACGCGACGCGGCGGGAGGAGGAGTCGGGAGCGGTACAGGCGAGGAGGAAAGGTGCGAGGAACATGGGGGACCTTCTGATTGTGGCCAGGATGGGCCGAGGTAAAGAGTCATCCAGAGCTGCCGAGAATAAAGAGATTCTCGAGCAATTCGGGGTGACCCTTCCTCGCCGGAACGGTAAACAATAACAGAAAAATGAGGAATCGTCAACGTAATATACCCAAAGAATGCGCGAATATTCGCCAAATTCTCAAAACGAGGCCCTCAGGGCCTCGTTTTGCAGAAACAAAATGCATTCCTTTCCCTACGGACGCAATCGCTGAACGTCACGCGGGAAGATCGTGGCCTCCTTCACGTTTGCGAGGCCGAGGACGTTTTGTGTTAAGCGCTGCAAACCGATTGCGAATCCGCCTTCTGGAGGAATTCCGTACTTGTGCATCATCAAGTAGTCCTCAAAGTCTGCAACGTTCAATCCTTTATCCACGATCCGCGCCATTTGTTCGTCGTATCGGTTGATGCGCATACCGCCAGACGTAATCTCGCTTCCGAATCCGATAACGTCGAACGTCAGTGTGTTCTCCGGATTTGCCGGATCGACCTTTGCGTAGAATGGTCGCTTTGCCGGTGGCCAGTCGGTGACGAATACGAATCCGCTGTTGTGATGTTGAACCGACCAGACTGTAGACAGCCAGCGTTCTGCTGCTGGCGAAAGGTCAGGTTCCGATGTCTCGTCGACTCCCCCTTCGTCGCGATATGCTTCGAGAGCCTGTTTCAACGTGATTCGCGGGAATCGATCTCCAAGTGGTGGAAGCTTCACATCAAGGAGAGCGAGCTCGGTTGCGCATTCCTTTTCCACCGTCGCGAGCATTTCACGGATCGCGCCTTCTTCAACGTCCATCACCTCACTCATGTCCGAAACGAATCCCATCTCAAACTCAAGCTGGTTGAACTCGGTTAAATGACGCGACGTTGCAAACTTTTCTGCACGGAATGAGTACGACACGCCGTACACACCTTCGTACACTCCCATCGTAATCTGCTTGTAGAGCTGTGCAGACTGCGTCAGCGTTGCCTCGCGACCGTAATAATCGACCTTGAAGAACTCTGCACCGCCCTCACTTGCGGCACCGGCGAGAACTGGAAAGAAGATTTCCGTGAAGCCCTGCTTTTCCATGAACGATCGATACCCATGAACTAACGCAGCCTGTACACGAAAGATTGCGCGCTGTTTTGGATGGCGAAGAGTGATAACACGATTATCGAGAAGCGTGTCGAGGTTTGCATCAAGTACCGGCTTACCGATTTCGACGGGAACGACGTCAACAACCGGCGAAAGCACCTCGAGTGTCTCGACCTGCATCTCGACTTCTTTGATGGATGGATCCTTCGATTTCTTCTCGACGATCTTTCCGGTCACAGAAAGCACGGTCTCGACTTGGAGCCCTTTCAACTGTTCGAGCTGTTCCGCGTTTAACACGGTCTGCGCGAGCCCACTTCGATCGCGAATAATCGCAAAGCCAAACTTGCTCATGTCGCGCAACGCGTTGAGCCAGCCAGCGATGGTGACGGTCTCGCCGAGTTTTGACGGAAGATCCTTAATCAATATTCTATTTTTCATATTTTTTATTCAGTCATTGCGAGCGTAGCGAAGCAATCTAGGCTCACCTGGATTGCCGCGTCGGGATTACCCTCCTCGCAATGACGGATGTTTTATTACGGAGTTGAGCGGTTGAGCATTCGTGGGAATGCGATGGTTTCGCGAATGTGGTGCACGCCAGTAATCCATCGGACAGTACGTTCCAAGCCGATGCCGAAGCCGGAATGTGGAACGCTGCCGTACTTACGCGTGTTCAAGTACCACTCATACTCAGCCAACGGATAGTTGCGATCGACGATCTCTTTCTTCAGCGCCTCGTAACTTTCTTCACGCTGACTTCCGCCGATGATTTCACGACCTTCTTCTGGTGCGATGAGGTCAGCACAACGCGCTCGAAGTACACCAGCGTCATCCGTATATCGCTTCATGTAGAACGACTTGATCTCCGCAGGATAATCCTCGATGAACACTGGAAGTTGGTACTTGTTTCCAAGTGCGATCTCTTCCTCCGTCGACATGTCGCCGAGCATATCGACCGGATCGATCGTCAATTTCTCGTCGTGCAAAATCTTCTTCGCTTCAGAATGTTTCAAGTGAATGAACGGTTCGTCGACCAAACGCTGAAGCACCGTCGTGTCGCGTTCAAGAATCGCGAGCTCTTGCTTACAGTTCTCGAGAACGTCTTTCACGATGCGCTTCACCATCTTCTCTTGCACCTCCATGTTCATCACTTGATCAAAGTACGCCATTTCAGCGTCCATCATCCAAAGTTCGGAAAGATGGTGACGTGTCTTGCTCTTTTCTGCGCGGAACACTGGACCGAAGTCATACACCTTTCCGAATCCCATAATTCCCGCTTCGCTGTAGAGCTGACCAGATTGCGAGAGATATTTTGGTTCACCGTAATAATCGACCTGGAAGAGCTGTGTGGTGTCTTCACAGCTTGTTGGCTGAATAATTGGGGTATCAAAACGAATGAATCCTTCTTCGTGGAAGAATTTTTCGATGCTGAAGAACACGCTGTCGCGAATGCGTAACACTGCCCACGGAGTTTGCGATCGCAAGTACAAATCGCGATTATCGAACAAGAATTCCGGACCGTGCTCTTTCTTTCCGATTGGGTAATCCTCAGGTGCAACATGCACCATCGTAAATGCGGTTCCCTGAATTTCGAAACCTGATGGCGAACGAGGCTCCGCTTTCACGATACCCTTCACGATCACAGACGATTCTAACCGAACGCCTTGCAATGATTCCCATGCTTCAGCGCCAATGTCTTGTGGCGAGTACACAACCTGAACGCGCCCCGATCCATCGCGGAACTGAAGGAAGTAAATTTTTCCGCTGCTTCGGAAGTTATATGCCCAACCCTTAAGCTCGACTTCTTGCCCGACCATGGATGCTAACTGAGAGATGTAGGTCATAAAAAGAAAAATTCGCCTGTACAACGTCACGACATAAAAGTCATGAAGCTGTACGGGCGAAGTTACTCGCGGTGCCACCGTACTTTAGCCGACGAATCGGCTCTCATTAGTTGCAGAACACCGAAACGATGGTTGTTTGCCATCGGCGTTCGCTGTCACGGCGAACATCGGTAAAACGAGTGTAGCACTGCTGCGATAAAATCACAAAACTCATTACCTACTCTTTAAAAATGACCAAATCCTTAAAGATTGACGAGAGGTCGGCTATTAAGTCTTCTTGGCGTCCGGAGGTTCCAGCTACAACTTTTGCGAGTTTATACATCGCTTCCCAAGACGCGCGGAACTCACCATTATTAAGAAGCATGAGTAAAAACCAAACCAACAAAGCAGACCGCTTATTGCCATCAATAAAATGATGATTTTTAATGACACGATAAAATAATCTTGCAGAAGTTTTATAGAAATCATCTCCATCCGGATGCATGGAGCACAAAATGAGATCGGATTCGATGGCAACAAACCATCGGTCGTCGATCAATGGAAGATACTGATTTAGCCCATCCGTCTTTTCAACTAATCTCACCCAAAGACGTAGCTGCTCAATATTCGGATATACCAAAACCACAACTATTCTTGAGAAAGCTTTTTCATTGCTGGCCCCAGTTGCTCTGCAAATTTCTTTGCACCAACACGAAGATCCTTCTCGCGCGACGAGAAAGTGGTTTTCCTCAAAAAAAGAGCTGAAAGAATCTTCTTGATAGTCTTTTTCATAAGCCTAAGAAAACCATACCATGACATTAAGAGAACTCAAAAGGTCTTCTAAGAACGCTTCCCAATGACAATATAAATGAAAGCAGCTCTTGCTAACAGGAAAATGATAGCTATGACGCCCAGAGATCCGAGTCCCCACAATGCCCAAATCGTTGAGGATGGATCGTAAACTAAATTTACCGAATAATCAGTAGAGTCGGAGAAGCTTCCAAAATCATCCGACAGTAAATCGCTGGCAACTAACTGGCCCATCACACGAGGACTTAAAGAACCAGTCGAACAGAGGCTCTTAAGCTTCGTCTGATTTTCTACCCGCTGATAGCTGTCAGTACCGATCCCTGAAGAGTAAAAAATATAATCCCCAAAAGAAAAAGTTCTCCCACTATCACACTCCACCTTTGAAAGATATGTATTCGGGTAACTCGGGTAGGTGTCAGTCCAAATCGCACCCCACAGAAAAAGGACAACGACTAAAGAGAGAGCATAAAATACCTGCAAAAATCTATACCACCATTTTGTTTTCAAATCTATTCTTTTCAGAACCATATATTTACTTAAATTTCAGAATCGATCACTTTTCATCATATCAAATCCCGATAGACAGCCCTACGCCCTCGCCGGCACCGTTAACACCCCAGTCCAAAACGGCATCACAATTTCACCGGGGACGTGGTAGACGTAGACGTCGTGGACGCATTGGACAAAGTCTTCCACTTGCTGGCCGAGGAGCGGCATGCGCATAAGGGATTCGTAGGATTGATCGCGACCGATACGCATCAAGGTGACGATCTCTTCATCCATTGGGCGAGCCGAGAACCAATCTTCGGGATTCTTCTGTACACAATCGGAACAGACTAATCCCCCACGTCCGCCGTGCCAACGGAACGAAAGCGGAAGAACATTTTTCCGACACGCTAAGCAATCGTGGAGCTCGACGCCATAACCGAGACGACTCAAAAGACGAAGAATCGTTGCACCGAGAACGAAAGCGCTTCGGGTGTTCTGAAGCGAAATCTGCGAGTTTAAAAATCGAACGAGGTCAATCACTTCATCGAATAATTCTGGATCGGCCAGATCAGGACGAATCGCTTTCGCCAACATCGCGAATAACGTTTGTGTGAACATGCGATGTTCGAGATTCGTCTGAATCCGATCAAACACCTCACGTCGTTCAACGCCAATGACGGTAGTCGATCGTGCGCCTTTGACGATTTCGAGCTCGACGATCGCAAACGGCTCTAAATGCGCAGCGAGTTTTGCTCTCGGCTTTTGCGCACCACGCCCTACAAACTCAATCAATCCAAACTCCGGCGTTAAGGCGCTGTACCATCGATCAGATTCTCTCCACGCCGATGAAGTTAATACGATCGCCGTCGTTTTCATCGTCGACCACATACTTATTCTTCCCTCCGCTTTGCGTCGTCGATCGTCAGCTCAACGTCGCCATCAAGAAATGCTTGGAGAATGATCTGCGCAGCGATTGCATCTTCGGGCATCTCGCTTCCGTACTCTTGTTGCAGCCGACGAGCTTCTGCCGAAGAAAATTGTTCATCGACAACGAATATCTGCATCGACGTCGCCTTCTGCACATCGTGAACAAACTGTTTTGTAAGTTCGAGTTGCGTTTCAGTTTGGTGCACGTCTGGGATTGGCAACCCAATAACGAGGGCTTCGGCGCCCTCGTCTCGCGCCCGATTCATAATGGTAGAAATCGCCTTCACTCCCCCGTCGATGTTGCCCATGGGAAACGCCAAACCTGTCTCGTCGTCACCACTGGCGAGGCCGATTTTTTTGAGGCCGAAGTCAATTCCTAAATATTTCATATTCACAGCTCCGTCATTGCGAGCGTAGCGAAGCAATCTTGGTTCACCTGGATTGCCGCGTCGCGATTACGCTCCTCGCAATGACGGAGTATATTATTTCGCTTCTGGTGACGAATTGAAATCTGCGCGAACCGATGCGCCGTTTGACGTCACCGGCATATCATCGTTTACAACGAAAACGCCGTCACCATTATCCACGTGCAACAATGCAATGTACGGCCCCGCGTATTCCATCGGCTTTGTGAGATGGATAACAACGTCGCTGAATGCTCCAGCAGCAATTAAGCCAGATGTCCCAACAATCTCCCCCGGTGCTGTTCCCATTGCCTGATGGATGGTGACGAAACCGGATTTGACGAGCGTGCCGCCAATCGTAACTTCTGTTGTCGAGTCTGGTATAGCTTGCAGCACGCTTCCCGAAAGGTCCACCGGTCCGTAACTCAACTCTGGCGCAGATTTTGCAAAGTACATGAACAATCCGATCATTGCGATCACGATAAGAAGAATAACGCCGCCGAAAATATCACCTTTTTTCATAATCTATGCAGTTACGCCACGAACCTTTGGAACGGGAGTAAGAATTTCTGGTCCGTCTGGAAGAATCGCAACAGTCACCTCGAAGTGTGCAGCGTCACTGCCGTCCACCGTCACAATCGTCCATTCGTCGTCGGCAGTCTCGACATCATGTGTTCCTGTTGTCACCATTGGTTCGATAGCAATGCACATACCGTCGATCAGTGGCGCTTTCGGAAAATGCTTTCCTCGGAAGTTCGGAACGTTTGGTGCTTCGTGCACCTGATGCCCGACGCCGTGGCCGACAAGTGATTCAACGATTCCGTATCCGTTCGGAACCGTATCCTCTACAGCTCCCGCAATATCCATAACGGTATTACCGACCACCGCAGCATCGACGCCGGCCATCATCGAATCGTACGTGACACGAAGCAACGTTGCGCGCTCCTTAGTAATCGATCCGATCGGCACTGTCACCGCCATGTCGGTACAGAGACCCTTATACCAACAGCCGATATCGAGTCCGACAATGTCGCCTTCGTTGAGTACAATTTCACGGTTTCCCAAACCATGAACAACCTCCTCGTTGCGTGAAATACACACGGTTGCAGGAAAAGGCCGGCTCTTCGAACCGTACCCAAGAAACGACGGCGTACCGCCACCAGCCTCAATAACTCCGCGAGCAATGTCGTCGAGTTGCTTCATTGTTACACCCGGCTTCGCGGCATCAACCGCGGCCTGTAATGCGTTCGATAACAACACGCCGCCTTCGCGCATTGCTTGAATTTCTTCCGTTGTTTTGATGTTCGCCATAAATTAACAGCCACCTTGTACCGCACAGATTCCGTAAATACGATCCGCAACCTCCTCGATTGTTCCGACACCATCGACCTCGCGAACCAATCCTTGCGATCGGTAATTGTTGATCATTGGTTCTGTGTCTTCGTCGTAAATCTCGAGCCTGCGACGAATCGCTTCTGGCGTGTCGTCTGTTCGATGCTCGGTGCGCGAACGATGTGCAATGCGTTCGATAGAAACCTCACGAGGAACCTCAATCACGATAACTGCCGTTGGTCTGTCATGCTCGGCATATGCGTCGTATTGATCTTGATTCCGCGGAAAACCGTCGAGAATGTATCCGTTCGCGCAATCTGACTTACTCAAACGAGCGCGAAGCACCTCGACGACAATTTTTCCCGGAACGAGCTCGCCCTTTGCCTGAATCGCCTTGATGCGATCGGCGAGATCATCCGTTCCAGCCGCGGCATCACGGAGCAGTTGCCCCATGGAAAGCTGCGGGATCCCAAGGCGCGCCGCCAAAATCACCGCCTGCGTCCCCTTCCCGCATCCCTGTGGTCCGAG
>CAIKHN010000002.1 GCA_903827265.1 Candidatus Uhrbacteria bacterium | reverse complement strand
TCGCAAAGGCTCACATGGGACTTGTATTATAAACAGTAAAATTGTCTAAAGCTAGCCAAGAAAAGCGCTCTTTTGCATTGACAAAAGGGCGTTTTTCTGCTATGATGGTTACGCAAGTTGTTCCCCGCGTTCCCTCCCCAACCCCCGGAGCCTCTCCCTCATGCTCACCCTTCTCGCGATCATCGTGGACGGAAAATGGCGGTTCTTCACCGCCATCATGGCCCTGATCTCGTTCGCCACGCTCGTTCCGATCTTGGTGTACAGCACCAGCCACCCCGCGATCCGTCTCCTTACCGTCCTCGACATCAACAACGCGATGATCTTCGGATGCCAAACGGCATTCGTCGCCGCCGCCGCGTGGTTCCTTCAGGAGCCAATCGAGGATTTCCGGCTGAAGCTCAAGAGCGAGGCCGAGAACAACGCTTGAGTTCAGCAACGCCGGTTGGCTGATGCTTCCACGCGGAGCATCAGCCAGACACCAGAAGGCGCAACCCTGTTGCACAATCTGGAGCCTTCACCCCATTTCTCTTTCCCCGTTCGGAGTACCCATGCTCGAGTTCGTTAAAAAACACCAGAAGCAGATCGGGATCATCGTCACGATCTTCATCGTGAGCGCGATCTTCCATGATCGCGCAAACCACATGGATTTCCACAAGGGAATGGACGGCTTCCTGCTCTACCTCTTCGTTGGAACCTGTAACGCCATCGACGGATTCCGCGACAGCCTCTGCTACTTCGGCGGCGAGCTTCTCACAATCCCTGAGAAGATGGGCGGATGCCCGTTCTTCGAAGCTCCTCTCGGCTGGATCATGGGCGTCGGCACGATGATCGTCGTGTCCATCGTCAACAGCCTGAAGTACTGGTTCATGGAGCACATTCTCACCCCAGAGTTCGCGTGGACCGTGCTGATCGGCGTCATCGTCTTCATCGCGGCAAGCGCGAAGGGCGGAGTGCAAGCAGCACCGGCGAGCGGAGGACACGGCGGTGGCGGCGGAGGACACCACTAGGAAACGGGTCGAGGCGCGACGCAACGCACCTCGACCAACCCCCAGAACATTCGAGATTCTCGAGTGTCCTGGGGGTTTTGAGTTTACAAAACGGAAATCTTGTGGCACGCTGCTCCAACTCGTCCAGTCTCGGACGAGCGCGAATGTTCCACAGACAGCCACGGAGTTCGTTTGCTACACACGACTTCTCAACCCCCTCCCCTTCGTCGCATCCCGGAAAAGCTCGGAGGACGACAGGTTCACCACCAAAAACTCGCTCGTGAAATCAAGGGCGACGTCACGCGGCTCAAGACGATGCAATCGCGATCGCTCGGCTACGCGGCCAAGGAGCTGAAACGCTATCACATCCGTCTCGTGGAGATCCTCAAGGCGCTCTATCAGCCCGAAACCGTCACCCTGGGAATGCCGGGGGAAGCCCGAACCCTGATGGCTCGTGCTCGCGAACTCTACGCGAACGGCGAGAAACGGAAGGGTCTGTCGGGCCGCCGTCCGCGGCGCTACTCGGCGCAATCGTGCGACGACATCATCGTCGCAGACCTCGACCCGAAGGAAACGGAGGAACCCTCTCTCCCGCGAAGGGAGGGCGTCGTCGATCCGATCGCTGACGCCTACCAGCGCTCGATCGACGCCAGCATCAACTGAGGGCGAAAAACGGATGCGGCAGCCACGTCGGCTGCCGCATCGTTCTTTTTTCAAATATTTTCACGCTTTTTTGCACTGTTTCGTTGACAATTCGCGAAAAAGTGCTACACTCTCAACGCTTTTCTCCGATCCGGGAGAACGGCGTACGCAGCAACAGATGGAACCTGAAGGAAAGGAACCCCAAGATGTTCGAAACCCACTCCCCCCATGGTCGCGGCACCGCACTTCGGTCTCAGTCACCCGGCTGGGCCAATGAAACGGACTCCACTCCGCGCAACGGCAATTCCAAAAACGGTGGGAAGCTCAAGGCTCCGAAGCCGCTGGCGGTCGTCTCTCCCCCGACCGTCGCCCCCGAAACCATCGGCGTCACGGAGCTCTGGCACCTCGCCGGAGACACCGGCGTGGAGGAATCGCGACGTCTCGGACTCATCGTCGTCAGCATGTGGCTCGCGTGTCAACCGACGGCCAACATGCTGAGGTGCAAGTTCGATGCGGGTTCGATGGCGACGGAAGTCCTTCAGGGCGCCAAAACCGCCGTCAGCCTCGCCGAGCGTCTGTTCCCCACGGAACCGAGCGCCATCGTTCTTCGCAAGGCGAATGCGATGCTCGTGATCTGCGGCGTGAAGAAAGACGGACAGGCGAAGGGGCTCGCGATGAGCCACATATCCTCGAAGTGCCAGCTCACCGAAACGCACGTCGCGCAGGCCGAGGCCTACGCGACGAAGTTCGCGGAAAAGAAACCGAACGCACAGGCGTTCGCTGTCATCCCGCGAAACGGAATGGACTGGCTCCCGCCGTTCGACAACTGACGCACTCCTGAGCACGCCTCAGGAAGCTCCACGCGCGGCGCCCACGAAAGGCGCCGCGTTTGCTTTTTCACACTTTTTCTGCTATTCTTGCCTTCCGCTGGGGATATAAGGCGGTCGCTCGGCATGGCTCCACTGGGGCTGTGCAGAGAGGAAAGTCCGAACACCCGTCTGTGAGCAATCGCAAACGAAACAGTGTGTCGTTAACGACGACCCGATATACGCCGTAACGGCTCAGATCAAAGCGCACCATCGCTCTGAGCGCCGACAGCTAAGTCGAGGGAAAGTACCACAGAGACAATACTAGGAGGCGCAAGCCTCTGAAACGTGAAAAGTAACGCGATGTACGAAAGTGCTACGCGTTTCATCCCATGGCAACATGGAGATATGGCAAACCCACGCTGGTGCAAGAGCAAGATTGGTCGCTCGCACAGAGAGATGATCGTCCCGGCAAGAATCTTCGTGGTGAAAGATTCGCGCTATGACAAAATTCGGCTTACCAGTATCCCCCAGTGGAAAGTATTATCGAACATCACGGCCTGACGGTCGTGATTTTCGTTTCTGGTGTAAACTACCTTCATATGAAGCGTGCAGATTTAGCATTTGCGTCTCTCCTCATTCCGCTTGATTATCTCGCCCTCGTCTCTGCAGCGATGGCGGCATATTCCCTTCGCTTCACGTCAGTATTTACCTCAATTAAGCCAGTACTGTTCGCGCTATCTTTCGAGGAATACGTTAGCGTCATTCTTCCGATGGCGCTGTTAACCATGGCGATCTTTGCCATGTCCGGGCTTTACGTCATTCATCCACGACGGATTGCTTCAGAAATGACTCGCGTTATTACCGGCGTTTCTACAAGTATCGCACTCATTTTGGCGGTCGCGTTCTTCTCGCGGGCCTTATTTGAATCACGTTTCATTGTGCTTGCCGCATGGGTTCTCGCAATTGTTTTTGTGGTAAGCATACGCATTTTGCTTCGGCTCCTTCAGCGATCGCTGCGAAGATTTGGCATTGGCGTGTATGCGGTTGCGATTGTTGGGAAAACGAAAAGTGGAAATGAACTCAAACGGTTTTTTGAAACACACCCAAGCGTCGGATATCGCGTCGTTACGCATATCGCCCAATTCACTCCAGAAAGTCGCGAGCGTCTTCTGACGTTGAAGCACCACGATGAACTTGATGCGATCATCCTTGCAGATCCTGACGCATCACGCGTCGATGTCACGGCAATTAAAGTGTTTACCGATACTGAACATTGCACCTTTCTCTACAGCGCCGACCTCTTTGCCGGAAGCACGCTTCGGCCAATCATGCACACATTCGCCGAACAGCCGGTGATTGAAGTTCCAAAAACGCCGCTCGATGGTTGGGGCGCAATTTATAAACGCATTTTTGATATTGTCATCGCGATATTTCTCATTACCATTACTCTTCCCCTGCAAATCATCATCGCGCTCTCCATTGTTCTTGAAAATCCAGGCTCGATCTTTTTCTCACGGCCTCGTGTTGGTCAAGGTGGAAAAGAATTCGCTTTCCTCAAATTCCGATCGATGATTCGTGGCGCACATGCACTCCGATCCGATCCTGAATTTCTCAAAACATACGGAAATGAACGCGAAGGAACGCCGCTCTTTAAATTGCAGAATGACCCACGTGTTACTCGCGTTGGACGGTTCATTCGCAACTGGAGTTTAGACGAAATTCCACAATTTTATTCGGTTCTTATCGGCAGCATGAGCCTTGTTGGACCTCGCCCGCACCTCCCAGAAGAAGTCGCAATGTACAAGCCACACCAACGAAAGGTTCTCACTATCAAGCCTGGCATTACCGGCATGGCTCAGGTCAGCGGCAGGGCGTCGCTTGACTTCGACGACGAAGTCCGACTAGATATGTACTATATTGAGAACTGGAGCCCCTGGCTGGACCTCGTTATCGTGGTAAAAACCCCACTAGCGATTCTTCTCCGAAGCGGCGCCTACTAAATCATCGTGAAATGTATGCGGGTCGCTCTTGTCCACGATCACCTGACGCAACTTGGCGGAGCAGAGCGCGTGCTCGAAGTATTGCAAAGCCTTTGGCCGCTTGCTCCAACATTTACGCTGCTCTACGACCCCCAGACCATGGATCCTGTGTTTGGGCACAAAGATATCCGCACATCGTTCCTCCAAAAAATTCCTGGTGCGATTCGTAAAATGCGATGGCTCCTTCCCCTCATGCCCATTGCTACTGAGCACTATCCCCTCCAGGAATACGATGTTGTCATTTCCAGCGCAAGCGGCTTTGCGAAGGGCATTATTCCAAACGCAAATGCTGTTCATGTTTGCTACTGCCACACTCCAACACGCTACCTCTGGAGCGACGCAACAAGTTACGTCGACGAACTCCGCGCGCCAAAGTTTATTAAAATACTCCTCCCGCTTATTCAAAGCGTGTTGCGAAGCTGGGATCGTCTTGCTGCCGAGCGGGTTGATTATTTCGTCGCAAATTCTGAAACGGTCCGCCAACGCATTAAAAAGTATTACGGGAAAGACAGTACCGTTGTGTATCCGCCAGTCGACACTCACGCATTCTCCATAAGCACCGCACCAAAAACCGCGTTCCTCATTGGCGGCCGTTTAGTGTCATATAAACGCTACGATCTCGTGATTGCTGCATGCAACCGAATCGGCGTCCCGCTCGTTGTTTTTGGAAGCGGACCCGAGGAAGAAAAGCTTCGTGCAATGGCAAAATCAAACGTAACATTCGTTGGACGAGTCACCGACGAAGAGCGCGCGCGGCTTTTCGCGAATGCAATTGCTTTTATTCATCCACAGGAAGAAGATTTTGGAATTACCGCAGTCGAATCTATGGCTGCCGGACGACCAGTTATCGCATTCAATAAGGGCGGCGCACAGGAAACTGTTCTCGACGGCATCACTGGAACATTTTTCGCTGAACAAACCTGGGAAGCACTCGCCGACACCATTTTTCATTTCGACGAAAAGCAATTCAATCCAGCAACAATCAAAGCTCACGCCGAACAATTCTCCGTCGAACGGTTCCGTCAATCGATGCATGATATCGTAGAACGCGTATCGCAAGCATCATGAAGATCGCTGTCGACATTCGATCACTCACCGCTCCCCACAAAACTGGCGTAGGGATTGTTACGGAGTCGCTCGTTCACGCTATGGCAGCGGCGGCACCGAATGATCATTTTTTGCTTTTCGCAACAGGAACAGACGACACACTCATGAATCTTCCGACATTTCGCGAGCACAACGTCACCGTTTCGCCGTTCTCCATTCCGAACAAAGTGGCAAGCGCACTATGGGCATTGCCGTTCGGGCCAACGATGGAGCGTTTTCTTCCAGAAACTCCCGACGCTTGGCTTTTTCCAAATGCACATCTGTGCAAAACCCGACTGCCATATGCCGTCATTTTTCATGACGCTGCGATCCGGACAGTCCCACATTTCTTTACGTACAAAGACCATCTGCGGGCGCGAATCACGAATGAAGACGCAATCTTTCAGCGTGCAAAACGTGTTATTGCCGTTTCTGAACATAGTAAACGCGACGCTATAACGCATTACGGTGTTTTGCCCGAACACATCACCGTGGCACATCTTGGCGTTGATCACGATATCTTTTGCCCAAGAGAACAGTCCTCCGACAAATCTTACCGCGCCGCATACGACTTAAATCATCCATATCTTCTTGCGCTCGCAACACGGGAGCCACGAAAAAATCTCGATAGTGTTATTGCGGCATACACCATGTTCCGCAAAAACGGCGGTCAGGCGATTCCTCTCGTTCTCGCCGGAACAAAAGGATGGAAAACAACACATATTGACGCAGCGCTTGCCGCCTCAGCATATCGGAACGATATCCACGAAGTCGCATACATCCCTGAAAAACATAAATCCGCGGTCATCCGCGGCGCAACAGCACTTCTCTTCCCATCATTCTACGAAGGATTCGGACTTCCAGTACTTGAAGCAATGACCTGTGGCACTCCAGTAATCACGAGCATCACGTCCTCTCTTCCCGACGTTGCGGGCAACGCTGCGATGTACGTTGATCCACTCAACATCACCGATATCGTCCAGGCTCTCCACCAGCTTCTCGACGAACCACACGGCCCAAAGCTCCAAAACATTCTCCGTGTGCGAGGGATCGAACACGCACAGCAATTCTCATGGAAAAGGACCGGATCAATCGTGCTTGAGACATTACGAGAAATCGCCAAAAGCAAGACCTGACCCTTTTACGCTTTCACGGCTCCTTTACCTTTCACGAGCACGTCACCAATACATTCCGTCGTAACGGCGTCAGCGGATCGCTCAAGGAACGCTCCGGTCATGTCATCTTTGGCATTCAGTACGGCTTTTCCAACCAGAGTCTTTGCGAGACTGACATCTGCCGCCGTCGGCGCGATCGATACGCTGAATCGGGCCGTGACCGCGGCAGATCCTGCTGGAATACTCGACACAGTCCATCGAACCGTCCGCGTTCCTGAGTCATATACTATCGATCCGCTTGTTTCAGTAGAAAAATCATCCCAGAGCACACCGTCTGGGAGCGTCGCAGAAACCGTGACGGTATTCAAGCCGTGCAGCCCGCTTGCAATAGTCCAAAGCGCCCGATAATGCGTTACGCTGCCCACGATTGGCGGCAACGGACCGCTCCCAAGCGGAGCACCGGCGTCATCGAAATATCGGACGGAACTCAGCACCGCGGCGTCGGAATTGAGTTGCACAGAAAGTGGAGCCGCCTGAACGGTTATCGCTCCTCGTGTTGCAGAAAATGCAACGGAAAATTCACTGCTCACCGCAGAAAGATCAACCTTTAAGGGAAATGCGAGGTCAAGCGTTTTGTGATCGCCGGCCGCAAGTGTGCCAATTGTCTTTGCATCAAAGGTGATGCCCCTTGCCGTCACTTTCCCGCCTGCAAGCACCACGCCGCTCCAGTCAATCGGTAAATTATCCTCTGCAGTAAAATCAAGAAGCGCCGTCGCATCGGTTATTGCACTGTCGCTTGTATTTTCAATACGCAACGCAATACGGAACAATGATCCAGGATCTGCAACAATCGTTCCTTGCGCCCCATTTCCAACCATTGCAAGCGAAAGCGCACTTCCCTTCACTTCTGTTGCTACTGTTGCCGTGGCCTGCGGAGAAAATCGCGTTCCAGCAATACCGCTGACTGCCGTCAACGTTGCCGTTCCAGAAGCATCTGACGCAAATGCACCAGTAAGCACAATTGTCGATTCTGCAAGCGATGGAATATCCGCAAGCGTATAGGTCGGCGATGCACCAGCAGCAAGCGCCGGCACACTTTTCGCAACGAAGAATCCTGCTGGCAATGCAATACTGACTTGCGGCGCAACAAGTGTTTCCGCGCCAGCATTCTGTACGTGAACCGTGTAGGCCACCGTATCACCAACGCTCGCCGTTGTTGGTGCATCGATTGTCACCGTGGTCGTGCTCGTATTCGTCGCAATCGTTTTTGTGACGATATCGTGAAATTGCGCGTTAAAGTTTGCCGGCTTATATGACGCTAATGCTTGAATACCTGTTGTGCTCGGCACGTCAACATTCCACACGCCCTCAAGAAGAATCTTTCCATCGCTTTTGCCCGCAAGCGTTCCAAGGGTAAATACCAAGTCGTTCGCGCTGGTCGCCGTTGGTGTTGATGACGTCACGACGAATCCCGCAGGGAGATTGATGTCGATTTCGACGTTGGTCAATGGATACGATGTGTGATTCGCGTAATCGAATTCAATTGTTGTGCGAGCTCCGCTTTGCAGTTCGTCAGACCCAACGAATTCCATGGAAAGCGGCTTTCCTTCCTGTCCTGTTCCGAAAAATCGCGAGTACACGACGTATCCTCCAAACACCACAACGCACAACACCAAAAGTACAATAATCGTCCGAACAAGAAACTGCGTCAACGAGGACCCTCCCTGTGTTACGACCTTTAAATCGTCACGTTCATCGCCATAAATCGCCGAAAGACCCGCATCAATATCGGCTTCCGTCTGTTCGGCGGAGACATTCGCTTCGTGATGGTGATGTTTCCGCTTCGTTAGCATACTTACCGAGCAAAAATCCACCCAAAGAATGCATCTCGTGTATTTTCGGTGTTCACCGTGTCCGTATCTTCGCCTGTACCGTTTGTCCAATATGTTTTTAAGGTCGTTGGATACTTCACGTGAACCGTCGTAGTACGAGAAACCACACCGGACTGTTTCTGAACAAACAATGAATACCCGTCATGATTATCGAACCCAAGTTGACGACGAAGACGAGCAAGAAGCGACGTATCTGCATCAGCTGAAAATAATACCTGCGGAATACGATACGATACATGAATCACCTGCGTTTCACCTGGCGCGGTCTGTACCCATCCACCAAAGACAGTTTTTCCGAATTCGTTCCAAATATCCATTCCGGAAATCGAGTCACGAGTCTGTCCGCTCATAACGATTGAAAGGTCGTCATCGGCGGTCAATGGAACGTCTGATGCTTCAAAGAGCGCCTTTGACGGAGCCTCAAACCCATCAGCAGACAACAAGACGCTTCCTTCTGGAACGTAGAACCGCACGTAATCAACGTTATTCTTTCCGCTAAACAACGCACTCGCCATGCCGTGATGTGTTTTTGTAAGAGTAATGTCATCCTGGACCATTCCGCTCTCGGCAATCGTCACCTGCTGATCAATATGCTGATCAATCACCGCGTCAGTCTTTCCTCCACCAATATTCGTATCGACAACCATGAGATAGTCACCCTTTGTTTGCGCAATTGCTCCTCCGAACCCTAAGTCCTGCATTGTCTTTTCGGCATCATTGTTGCGGAAATATACCTGGATGTCTTTCTCAACAAGCCCCTTCTCTACAAGCATGACAAGCGCAATGAGTGTTTTTGTATCAGCAGCTTTAATTTTTTCAATAAGCTTTGGCGCCATGTCACCAAGAATAGCCTTTGGCGTATTTTTTGTTTTGTCCGCATCAACTTCTACCGCCTTTTCTGTTGCAAAAACAAAATTCTCAGCATTCAATGTTATGCCGTATTCTGGCATCTCAATTGGCCCAACAACATCAAGAAGCTTCTCAATAAATGTTGCGTTTACCGCAACGACGCCGTCGGTTGTTGGTCCGCCAGCATGCTCATAAAACCACTGCATCTTTTTTGCTGACGTTGGAAAATCTGGAAACCAGTTCCCATCCTGGAACTCCCATCGTGGATTAATCAACGAAAGTGGTTGCGGAGCTTCCACGAAGGCATCGAGCTGACCTTGAACGTCATACGTGCCCCCACCAGGGAGTCGCATGTTCGCGATTGCCCCGTTGTCCATGTCGATTTCCGCAAAACTCCCAACGAACCCACCCGTTGGACGAAGCTCGGTATTGTTTTGGAATAATGCGAGGTATCGCATAGTGCTGTCGCCGCCAAGCAGGAACGTTAACGTATGCACAAAGGTTAAAAACTCCTGCATCGATTGCGCGATTGCCGGTGTTTCCGACTGAAGCTTTACGATTTTTTCCGTATACGCAGCCGGAACAACTGACGCATCAACTTTCGCAAGCGCAGCCTGTGCTGTGAGAACATGCGGAAGCGCATTTTCAATATACGCGTTGAGTAAATTCAATTTCGTGACAATGTCGGTTGCGGATTGTGATGGAATCGTTCCCACAGCCTCTGCCATCACCGATGCGGTCTGCGATAATTCCTGACCCGCAGTAATTAGGCCACGAACCGATTCGTATGTGCGATCTGTTTGCGGGATAACATTCACCAACGCCACCACTCCAGCATGCAGATCATTCAAGGAATCCTGTGCAGTGGAAAACTTTTCTGCCGCAGCAGAGAAATCTGTTTCTGCGGCACCAAAATCCTGCGCACTCAATGCCGATGTCGCCCGCGAAACATCATCAAGTGCGGCGATGCCTATATCTTTCACTGTTCCCACCTGATGCGCCGTGCCCGACAGCGTCTGCATAGCGTGAAGCGGAAGAACCATCACAAAGGAAAGCAGCACAAATGCCGCAAGCGCTCGAACTGGCGCATGACGCAAAAATCCCCATTCAAAACGCGAAACTTTGCGCATCGTCGACAATTCCCCGCTATCGTTCCGTACGTCTTCGATAACAGCCGCAGCCACCCATGGCGACGTCGTTGAAACGCTTTCGACAAGCGATTCTTGCGAAAGGCTTTCAAACGAACGTTCGTCGATGACCGACTCCTCTGGAACAAACGCTTCCACGGAAACCGGTGCCTCAATGAATGCTGCGAGCGCGTCATCAAGGGAAATGCGCGGTAATGCAGGCTTGAGCGATGCAGAGCGACTGATTCGTGGAGCCTCGGCCTGCGGAATAACAGTATCGAATTCTCGTAACTGACCGGAAATATCGGAAAAATCAATACCAAGATCTTCATGTTCCTGCGCAGATTCGATTGGGTTCTGTTCGTCATCCCCATCGATAATAAGACTTCTCGCGAGCGCTTCAATTTCTTCAGAAATGTTCGACACTTGTCGAGCGACGACATCTTCACGGGAAAGCTTCACAATATACGGCGACGGCTCTGCGTTCCCCTGGTGTACGCGCAACTTTTTCTCGTCATCCGAACGATGAATATCAGAAAACCGCTCTGGCAGAGCGTCATCAAACTGATTCAGATGTTCACGATGTTCGTTCACAGTCGTCGATCAGCAAAGTTTCGATAAATATCACGCATCGCAAGTGCTGTCTTTTTCCACGAAAATTTCTCAGCCTGACGAATTCCTAAAGCTTTAAGGCTCTGCCATGCAGTTGCATGATGGACGGATTCGAACATCAGCCGAGCAAGGGCGTCGTCATCATCAGGATCAAAATATCGCACCGCATCTCCAAGCACTTCAGGTAATGATGACGTATGGCTCGCAGCAACCGGAATCCCAAGCGCCAATGCTTCAAGCGGAGGAATCCCAAAACCCTCAATCCGAGAAGCAATCACGAGCAATGATGCATCCTGGTATAACCGAGCAAGCGCCGCGTCTGTCGGCGTGTTCACGAAACGAATTCGTGACGCCGGAACCCCGATCTCGAGTGCAAACGTCTCGAGTCTTTGAACAAACATGTCGCGTTTTCCTGCGAGCACAAGCATGGTTCGCTCGTCGGAATCGCAAAGTTTGCGGAAACTCGAAAGTGTTGTCTCGAGATTTTTGTGCGGATATCCGTTGCCAACAGAGAGAATATACGGCTGTTGTACGCCAAGTTCCGCGAGTGACACCTTTTCTGCACCAACTGGTGGCCGTACTCCGTTGTACACCACAGAAATCTTTCCTCCAGACACTCGGAAGTGCTCAAGGATTGAATGCTTGGTGTATTCAGAAATAGCAACGATGTGCTTACTCCGATGGATCGCTGTCTCGAGCGCAATACGATGTCCAATGCTCTTTATGCCGTGCAAAAATGCATTACGAGTCGTTGCGCGCGCCGACGCCGGATCCTCAAGCAGAATAAGATCGTGAATTGTCACGACGAACGGCACGCGAGAGAATATCGGCACATTCCAATGCGGATAGTGCATAAGATTCACCTTGGCGAGCGCAATTTCGCGGGGCATCTCTCGCTGTTCTGCAAACGAATACCACGGAACATCCACCATGCGTTTGGTGAATCGCGTATTGGTAATAACGCACTCGTGGAAATTCTCTTTGCGTAAAAAGAGCACGTACTCGTTATCTGTGTCGACACTCTGCAGTGCAGTCACCAATTCTGCGACGTAACGGCCGAGGCCGCCGCCTCCAACACGCGGGCCGTAGAATCTTGCGTCTATACCGATTCTCATATCCACATTTTACCATGCGCTTTGTACAAAATGTGCGTCGATTGCGCGCCGCGCTGTGCACAACACAAGTTATCCACGACGAGGGATTCCTGAACTCGCCGAATCGTCTAGAATGCAGCAGTCACCAAGGAAACTTCCGTGCACATCTTTCGCCCCGTCCTTCCCCTCCGCGACATGCCCAGCGTTGGCGAGATCGAGGTCTACTACGGACCGATGTGCGCTGCGAAGTCCCGCAGCCTCATCGAAGACCTTCTTCACCGCCAGACGTACGGAAGGCAGTCCTTCCAGCTCTTTCACCCCAGCGCGAACACGCGCGACGACGGAATGTGCCGCAGCCGTACGGGACAGGAGCTCCCCTCGACGGAGTTCATCAGCGTTGACCATCTCGAGACGCTGATCGATCCCAAAACGAGCACGATCGGCATCGATGAAGCGCACTTCGTGATCGATCCGGAGATGCTCCGCCTGCTCGTCAAGCTACGCGATCGCGGGCACGACATCGTCTGTGCCGGCCTGGACAACGACTACCTCGGCGCCCCCTTCGCGACGATCGCCCGGATCATCACACTCGCGAACCCAAGCAACCGACACTGCCTCAATGCCTGGTGCACGGAGTGCGGACACAAGGCGCGATGGTCCCAGCTGCTCGAGGAACCGCCAAAAGACGGCGGTCGATTCATCGTCGGATCCGAAAACTATGCGGCCCGCTGCGACCGCTGTTTCAATCCTCGATGGTGAAATCAATTCACGCGCCCCACGAACCCCCGGCCACGCAGGCCGGGGTGTTCTCGTTTTTGACGAAAAAATCATGCCTAAGCTTAGCTTCGCAATCATGCCTAAGCTTAGCTTCGCCAAAAATAAATCTGAATATTCACCTTATATTTTTCACTTCTGGATGCCTAAGCTTAGCTTCGCCAGAAAAATCAGTTATCATTCCGGCATCTATGACCCTTCCAAAAGGTACGTTAGTTACATCGCTATTTCTTGCACTCCCCCTTTTCCTTTGGCTCATCGCCGAACCGCCAGTCGCATCAATTTCATACCTTGGAAAAATTCTCGGCGTATTTGGCTTTACGGCCTTTACCCTTGCGCTCCTTTTGGCGATTCGCATTCCAGCGCAGGAGAAAATCTTCGGTGACCTTGGTGCGTCGTACCAATTTCACCAAACCATCGGCACCCTCGCCCTCATGGCGCTTGTTCTGCACCCTATTTTTCTTGCCTGGCAATACATCGAGCTTTCGTTCGCGAGCGCGGCAACATTTTTGCTTCCCGTCGGTGATCTCGCAAAAAATCTTGGTGTGTTCGGGCTCATCATCATGACCATCTGCATTATTTGTACCTACTACGTTCGTCTGCCGTATCACATCTGGAAAAAGGTTCATCAATACCTTGCGGTCGCGTTTGTGCTCAGCGCACTCCACAGCGTACTCATCCCCGGAAGCATTCAACTCATGCCCGTTTTGAAGCTTTTGTTTATTATTTTCCTTGGTCTTGGTGTTTTCGCCATTGTGTACCGCGTGCTATTCAAAACGATTTTCGTCCATCGAACACCATATGTCGTCACTAGCGTGAATGTGGTAAACGAAAAGTTCGTCGACGTCACACTGGCGCCGAAAGATCGTGGGTTCGATCTGAAACCTGGACAATTTGCCTACGTCACCTACATGAGCAATGGCGTGAAAGCGGAGGAACATCCGTTCTCGATTGCAGGGTCAGGGCCAAACGGCTCGATTCGATTCGTCACAAAGAATCTCGGCGACTTCACCAACACGCTCCATAACCTTGTCGTTGGCGATGAAGCAATGGTCGAAGGTCCGTATGGAAACTTTACGTACGGAACAGGGGGAAAAACCCAATGTTGGATTGCTGGCGGCATTGGCATTACGCCGTTCCTCGCGTTTGCCGAATCGCTCCCTACTGACTACACGGCAACGCTGTACTACGCGATTTCCGACGACACCGAAAACGCAGTTGCAGACGACCTCGCCGACATCGCAAAGCGTAAATCGAACATCAGTATCGTTGTGTGGAATAGCAAAGAAAAAGGCTTCCTCACCGCGGCCGCAGCGCTCTCCGGCCTCGATCCTGCTAAAACCGATATCTTTCTCTGCGGTCCAGGTGGCATGGTAAAGGCAATCCGCGATCAACTCTTTGTTCTCAATGTTCCCCACCACCACATTCACCAAGAAAAATTCACCATGCTACCCTGAAGGGGTCAGGTCTTGAATCTATGCATTTTATGCTCAACCATGTTTCTATATCTGTTCGTGACTTCAAAACAAGCGTTTATTTTTACACAAAAACTCTGACAGTTATTGGAATAAAACCTTTATTTACAATTGAGAATGAAGTTGTCGGCTTTGGGATTGATCGGCCAACGTTCTGGGTCGGCGCTTCTGATGAAGCACACCCGGTATCATCGAATGTGCACATTGCATTCTCTTGTGCAACAAAATCTGAGGTTGATCTCTGGCATAATGCCGCGATCGCGACAGGAGCAAAAGACAACGGGAAACCAGGAATTCGTTCGCAGTATCACGACAAATACTACGGCGCGTTCGTCATCGATCCTAACGGAAACAATATTGAAGCCGTTTGTGGAAATGATTAAAATGCATAGATTCAAGACCTGACCCCATCACGACCCCATCACCTCTTCCAGCATGCTCCCCTAATATGAAATTCGCCCTCACCCTTGTTCTCGTGTTCGCCGGAGTGTCGATTGGACTTATTTTCACGATCGCACTCTTCGCGTAAACTATTTTCCGATCAAGCTGCGCACAAACCTCGCAGCCCGATACAGTCCATACTTTCCAACATTTACCGGAATATCGAATGTGCCGGCGGTGGCGTAGACGTAGCCACCGAAGCCTTCTTTGAAACGGGTAATTCCCCACCAGGGGTGCTTTTCTGTTGCGCCCGGTGGGGCGATGCCCCAAAAGTCGTAGTTTGACAATCCTTTTTCGCACGCGTCTTGAATGACAAAATCCTGCAGCGCCTGCGGAGCCTTCAGTTCACGCATCTGATTTCCTGACGCACCATGAAGATACGTTCGTATTCCGAATGCATCGATCGAAAGCGCAACAGCAAGTGGAACGCCGTCTTTCGATGCAAGCGCGAGCTTTGCGAGACACGACGGTTCGTTTCCGAGGGCTTCGAGCATGGCGCGATAATATTCATTCTCGTGAATATGGAATTCGTCGCGCTCCGCGGTTTGCGCCATCAAGGCAACGAAATCATCGAAGCGCTCGAGTCCAACAAAAGTGGTCTCGACGCCTTTCTTCCGTGCGAGCCGGGTGTTGTACCGTGTCTTCGGATTAAAATCATTAAACGTTGTTTCGTATCCTTTCGACAAATCGAGCAATCGCGTCGTCTGCGGATGCATCTCTTTTGCTCGACGCGTTCCTGGTAATTGGTCGATCGATTCCGTTCGAATGTAGTCAACACTCGATCCAAGCTCAGCAACCAGCGTCTTTCGCATAAATTCCGACGACGCGTTCCCAAGCGGACCCTTCGGCACGAGCCAATATGAAATTCCGAGCGGCGCAGAAAGCTTTACTGCCTGCGCGATCATTGCCTTATCGCCATCGATCGCGAGAATGCGTTTCACCTCCCTTCCCTGACTCTTCTGGAACTCCCCCCACGCAAACGACTGTAAAAATGCACCACTTGCCGGAGCAAAGCGTGCAACAGTCGCATCCCATTCCTGCTGAGAATATTCCATCGTCATACGTGGCGAGACAAAAGCTTTAACGCAGACTTTACGCGAGATTCAGTGGTTTCACCAGTAATATCTTTAGCGATGTCAGAAATATCTGCCTTTGAATAACCGAGGCTTTCGAGGGCATCAGAAACATCGGATTGTACCGATCCCACCTCGGTTTTTTCTTCAAGAACAAGCACGCCCTTCAGATCGAGAATGATTTTCTGCGCCGTTTTCTTCCCAACACCAGAAATCGCATTAAAAAATGCCACGTCATCTGTATGGATATGCCGAATAATCTCTTCCGCCGATCCTGAGGCAAGGATTTTTTGTGCAAGCTTTGGCCCAACGCCTGACACGCCCATGAATTGCTCAAACAGCGCCTGATCAGACCGATCCCCAAATCCGTACAAGTCGTGTTTATCTTCACGGATAATCTCACTAATCCAAAAACGAATTCTTTCACCGATCTCGGATTTCTGACGCGCAACAAAAACGCGATACCCCACACCGCACACCTCCAAAAGGACGCCGTCGGATTCTAAGCCAGTAATTGTTCCGTCTAAATAGGCAATCATGTGGCAATCTTACACGGTGAGGCCTTCGGCTGCGAGCAGCTTCTGTGCACGAGCTGCACATTCGCGGATATAATCAGCGTGTTCAACGAACACCTCGCCTTTTGATTCACCACGAATCACTTCGTACGCGTGCTCCATGACAACTCCGCGTTCTGGGCCGATCGGTGTTTTAAAAAGCGCGAAGATCGCCTCCGGCGCAAGGCCGGAATCACCAAGAATGGATTTGATTCGAAGTTTTCGAGCGTGCGTTTGACGTGCTTCACGAGCCGCAAACCGTTCGGGCATCGTGGCATGCTCGGCAAAAGCAAATGCTCGGAATACGAACAACGGAATAGGTCGAATAAGACCAATACGACCCATGTCGTGATCCAATAATGCGATCGCGAGCAGCGCATCCAAAAACTTCCCCACATTCAATCCGGCTTTTCCTGCGCGGGCTGCAAACACGCCGAACTCCGATTCGTTTCCTGGGGTGATAAAAAATTCCTCGATGTCATCGTGACTCCAACACAGCTCGGAAATAAACTTCTCGTATGCGTATTCGAGACCGAAATGACGAATGATCGCCACACGAGCATCGGCATACTGCGGAGCAATAACAGCCCGATCGGCATCGTCATACGTCGCAATAATTCCGGACGCCGCGAACCACGCTGCACCGTCGCCGCCGTGTGCGCGCCGCATTTTGTCGTATCGATGCAACTCTGATGACGTGCTGTATTCATCGACCCGACGATTCGATCGAACGAATCCTTCCTTCTCCCCCACCGACTGAGGCTCAGCGACCAGCAAAAGCCGGTCTGGCTTCGCGATGTTATGCATGACGGCGAACGCACGAAACACGTCTGGAAAATCGCGAATCGCCTCCTCGGCATCGAGAAGCGCAAGAGAAAGTATTGGATCATTCGCAATGTCCTCACAATCTCGCATCGAATCCCCGTTCGCGATCGCGTCGATTGCAGCGAACACTCGAACAATGTGATCGGCAACAAACGGTCCCTCGCAATGACGAGGCCCAGTTTGCGGTGTCGTCAATAACGCAGCGATCGATGGAATATTCTGCACGATTGCAGTAAACCGATCTCGAGCGCTTTGCAATCGAGACTCTGTAAACATTTCGTCGACAAGAACCTTAGCCGATCGCGGAGATCGGTGTTCGGGCTTCGCAAGAAAATCCATACTAGTTCGTGAGAAGCGCCAGGCGGTGTGCAGCAATTACCTCGTCCACCGTCGGTAAAGTTCCGTCGGCGTCAATCGGCCTGCCCCAACAAAGATTCTGACCAAATGTAAAACCACCAAATGTCTGCTGAAGTGCTAAAGCTGTTGGCGTATCTTGTGTGTAAATAATTCTCCCTGGCTGAGAAATAATCACCACCGGTGGCGTCTCAAACTCTTCGGCAACCAAGAACGAAATTGCATCGCGAATGCTCAACTTCGATTCGTCTGACGTTACTACGATCACACCCTCAATTGTTTTTCGATTCTTCCACGCTTGTTTTGCTGCAGTTTCTTCTTGCTGGCGATTCGGATCGAGCGACGCATTCTGCTCGCGATAATACGTAATCATGCGCTTCCGATCTGCCTCTGGAACGTTCTCCTTTACCAATTCCCATACAAAGCCCTTGTCGATCAATCCAACGCCGCGAATCAACACCGGATCGAATCCTGCAACAGCAAGCGTGGTGTCGTCCATATCAAACAACGCCCGAATTTGCTCGAGCGAGCTTTCTTTTCTCATCCTATCTAACGATTCGTATCGATGATGATCGACGATATGAACATCAAAACCAAGTTCACGCAGCTTGTCCTCCGTCGAAACATTCGGCATTTCTACAATCACAATGTCATGCGCAACCGGATTGGTTTCGCGGATGCGGTCGACGAGATTCGGCTCCGCATCGAGCGTCGCCCCATGCGGCTGTGCCGAAACAATGCATGGAATATGCAACGCTTCCGCAAGCGCAACAATCGTAAGCGACTCCACGTCGTTCTTTGGGGAAATGATAATGCTGGTCAGCGGATCGAGGGACATGTGAACATTGTACCGCAACTTTCGGCGAAGCTTAGCTTCGCCGACCAAATCAAATGAAGAAGCTCCATAAAACCAAAACTCCCACCGCGAGGCAGGAGCCTGGGTGGGAGGGGCGTTGATGTGACTTAGGGAACGGTGACCACGAGGTCGCGGCCGTCCACCTCCGTCTTGACGTACTTGCCGTTGATCGTGACACCGAGCCGCGGATTCGCAGCGTCCCACGCCGGGGCGTAGTACGAGGCAGATCCGGAGACACCGGCGTTCAGACGCAGCACGTGGCCGGAGGGAATGGAGACCTCCGCGCAGAGCGTGTCGGCGCTCATCGGAGGGGCAGAACCGACACACACGTGCATCATGTTCTTGTCGTGATGCTGTTTGTACAACGCGATTGCCGTCATCACCGCCAAAAAAGACACGAGGGCGAAGAGGAAGAACTTACTGGATTGGGACACGATGTCACCTGTGAAGAAGGAAATTCTCGAGTCGAACCTTTGCGAGGTACGACTTGCCATATGTCTACTATGCCACAAAAAGTGGGTTTTGTCAAGTATATTGGCTGACATTAGCCAAATAATAAAAAACAAAATCCCCGATTTTGGGGATTTTGTGTTGGGTAAAATATTACACTCGAACGAACCCGATAGTGATATCTTGTTCTGCAACACGGAACGAAATCGATGTCGCGTCCTCTGGAATCGGTCCCAATTCGATGACGGATGAAAGCGTGTCTGCCTTAATAGCTTCACCGAACTCTCCAAACATCGTCCTCACTTCATCGGACTGGGAATCGATTGTAAGCGCAATGCGGTCGGCGATAGTGAGGCCACCGTCTTTGCGCATACCATTAATGCGACGAGTCACTTCGCGAGCAATACCGTCGCGGATGAGTTCTGGAGTGAGGCTTGTGTCGACGTCCACCATCAACTCCTCCCCCTTCATCACCACCGCTTTTCGCACGTTCACTTCATCGAGAATAACGGTGAGAATACTCTCGTCGATCGCGCCAGAAGGAGTCGCGATGGTTACCGATCCAAGTGCCTGTTTTACGGCACGACCGCTGCTGTCGCGCGCTTCCATCACTCGGGAAACAATCGCACGAGCCTCCCCCATTTCCTTAAGAATCGACTGCTCGATTGGCTGCACTTCAGGCCAAAGCTCCAAGTGCACGGATCGATCATCTGCCCCACGAGTAACGGCGAGGTACACGTAGTCTGCCAAGAACGGCATGAATGGCGCGATCATCTTCGAGAATGCTTCGAGCACAGTACGAAGTGTCGCGAGCGCCTCGGTACGGTCGTCTCCAGCGTCCTTCATGCGGTCGCGAGAACGGCGAAGGTACCAGATGCTCAAGTCCGTCACAAAGGATTGGAGGACGCGCGTCGCATCAGAGAGTTCGTATTGCTCCAACGACTGCGTTTCGCTTTCAAGCGTTTCGTTTAAGCGCGACAAAATCCATCGGTCCAGCACGTGCCGCGGCACCACCGGCTCGAACGTATCGTGCTCCTGGTACAACTGATAAAAGGACAACACGTTGCGCAGAATAGTGATGAACTTCTTGCTCACCTCGTCCACTCCAGATTCCGTGAATCGCAAGTTCTCTGCCTTTACCACCGGCGTGCTCATTAAGTAGAAGCGTACGGCATCAGCACTGTACTTCTCAATCACTTCCGCTGGATCTGGATAGTTCTTTAAGCGCTTGCTCATCTTCTTTCCGTCTTCCGCAAGCACAATACCGTTCACAATGACGTTCTCAAACGCTGGCTTGTCGAACAATGCAGTCGACAACACATGAAGCGTGTAGAACCAGCCACGAGTTTGATCCTGACCTTCAGCAATAAACTGCGCCGGGAACCGGCCCGCGAGCTGATCGGCGTTCTCAAATGGATAGTGAAGCTGCGCGTACGGCATCGATCCAGACTCAAACCAGCAGTCGAGTACTTCAGGAATGCGCGTCATCGATCCGGAACATTTTTCACACGTGAAATGAAGCTCATCAACGATGTGCTTGTGTAAGTTTGGCGTTTCAAGCATCGGACTCGTCGATCGCTCACGAAGCTCAGCAACGCTGCCGATAACAACGATATTTCCACAGGCAGCATCTTCACAGCGCCACACCGGCAATGGCGTACCCCAAAAACGGGAACGGGAAATCGCCCAATCGCGAGCGCCTTCCAGCCACTTTCCAAATCGCCCTTCCTTCATGTTATCCGGCACCCACGTAATCGCCTTATTGTTTTCCACCAATCGATCGCGCATCTCCGCCACACGCACAAACCACGAACTTGTCGCGAAGTTCAACAGTGGGGTGTCGCAACGCCAGCAGTGCGGATAGCTGTGCGTAAATTTCAGCTTTGCAAACAACGTTCCGTGATGCGCCAAGTATTTAATGATTTCGATGTCGACAAGGCTGTACTCTCCCTTTGCCTTCACCGGGATTCCTTTCACGTGGTAGCCCTCGGTCTCGAGATATTCCGAGACCTCAGTCGCAAGCTGCCCATTCATGCCCACGTGCTGAATGCCCTTCACGCCAAGTTTTACACCGAGATTCATGTCGTCCTCGCCGTACGCTGGAGCAATATGCACCACGCCAGTACCATCCGAATCTGTCACAAAATCTGCCGCCACCACACGGAACGCGTCTTTGTGATTGGCATACACTGGGAACAATGGCTCGTACGTTGAATCCACGAGATCGAGGCCGGTCATTTCATCGACAACCGAGTATTCCTTCCCTGCAAACACTTTCTCGACCAGTGTTTTTGCAACAATGTAGGTCTGGTTCTCAAACGATGCGCGGACATACGTCATTTCGGGATGTACCGCGAGCAATACGTTTCCTGGCAACGTCCATGGGGTCGTCGTCCATACGAGCATTCGGCTTCCAGCAAATTGGCCACCGGTAAGCATCGGCGCGACCGTCACAGAGATGTCGGTAACATCAAGATAGCCTTGCGCGACCTCGAAGTTGCTCAGTGTGGTTTCGCACCGCGGACAGACGTGCATCGCCTTCTTGCCTTCGTAGATTTTGTTCTTCTTCCAAAGCTCTGCGAACACCCACCAAATGGATTCCATGAACTCCACGTCCATGGTTTTGTAGGCATTTTCCATATCTACCCAACGGCCAAGACGGCGGATCATCTTTTTCCATTCCGCAACGTACGTTAACACCGTCGCTTCACAGCGATCGTTAAAATTTCCAATGCCGTACGCAAGAATGTCCTTTTTAGACTCCAGTCCAAATTCCTTCTCAACCAAATTCTCAATTGGCAAACCGTGACAGTCCCAACCCCACTTTCGTTCCACGCGGTAACCCTTCATGGTCCAAAAACGCGGCACCACGTCCTTCATGATGCTTCCAACAATATGGCCGTAGTGTGGCAACCCGGTGGCAAATGGCGGACCATCGTAAAACGTGTAATGACGGTCTGTACTTCGCTGATCGACGGATCGTTCAAAAACGCGATGCTTTGCCCAATATTCTAAAAGGTCCTGTTCTTCTTGCGCATGAGTCTTATGCATATCAGGCATAGTGAGACACCGAATTGCTCGGGCTCGATTAGTTTTAATGAACCGATAGTACCAAAATCAGCAAAAAAGCTCCAGGGAATGGGCTATACTACCCGCATGACCTCCCCTTCCGTCATCTATATCGGTGCAGATCACGCTGGATTTGCGCTCAAGGAAAGCGTAAAGCGCCATCTGCAAGACAAAGGAATCGATGTTGAAGACCTTGGCGCGCATGTTTTGGATATGAATGACGATTATCCGACGTATGCGGCTCGGGTGGCTGGTGTTGTGCGCGAAAATCCCCGATCTCTTGGCATTCTTGTCTGCGGCAGCGCCGAGGGAATCTGTATCGCCGCCAATAAGTTTGACAAAATCCGCGCCGGCATCGGTTTCTCGATTCCTGCTGCGCGAAGTTTGCGAAACGATGATGACGGAAATATTCTATGTCTTTCTGGTCGAATCGACGCCGTCGATAACCCCCTCGCGATTGTAGACGCATTCATCGAAACACACTTTTCCGGCGAAGAACGACACGAGCGACGAGTGAAGGAGATTACAAACATTGAGGCCGCGGAATAAACACTCGTCATTGCGAGGAGGGTAATCCCGACGCGGCAATCCAGGTGAACCTAGATTGCTTCGGCCGATTACAGCCTCGCAAAGACGGACACTCTATGATCGAAGTCCTCCCTGGAATCCTTGCTGAGAACGCCGACGAACTTCGCGAGAAATTATTTTTCCCTGGTTTTTGGCAACCTGGAATGACCGCGCACATCGACATTCTCGACGGAACAATGTTCGGTGCGACGTGTTTTTGTGATGCAACGGCGGTTCGATCCGAGACGGCCCAGCGTGCCGTCTCTACGATTCCGAACATTGAATTGCATTGCATGGTTCAAAACCCTATTCCAATCATCGAACAATGGAAATCGGTTGTCCCAGAAACGATCAGAGCGATAATTCACGCCGAAATTGAAAGACCAATCGCGCCGCTGCTTGATGCTATTCACGAACTCGGAATCGAAACCGGCGTTGCGCTGTGTCCGCGAACATCGCCTGACATTCTCAATGTTCTTCCGCAACTTCCAGATCGCGTCCTTATTATGGGTGTCGAGCCTGGAGCATCAGGAAAAACGTTTCTTGGCGAACCGATACTTGCAAAGATTCGCAGAACGCGGTCGCTCTATCCAACACTCACGATTGCAGTTGATGGCGGAATGAACGCAGAGACTACGCAATTCGTCAGTTCCGCTGGCGCAAACGCGCTTGTTGTAAGCAGCGCCATTTGGTCCGCAAATCGCCCGCTTGATGTCTATCAACATCTCACACACAGCCCAACGCTTCCCGACACTCATGACATTTGATATCATTTCTGTAGTAATAATATTATGACCAAACGCGCTTTTTCTTTCCTCGGTTCGTTCGTTGCCGTTGTTGCCGTTGTCGGCGCAACGGGACTCTGGCACGCAAATCGTGTTCAGGCGTCATCAGCAGTCACCTCAGGCGACCTCATCCGCGGTACATCATTCTCCGCCGTGTATTACATGGGCGCCGATGGTTTCCGCTATGTTTTTCCAAACGATAAAACATATTTCACCTGGTATACCAACTTCGATAGCGTGAAGTTCCTTTCAGATGCGGATCTCGCAAAAATTCAAATGGGCGGCAACGTGACGTACAAGCCAGGAAGCAAAATGATCAAAATCAACTCTGATCCAAAAACCTACGCGATTAGCGCGGGCGGCGTTCTTCGCCACGTTACAAGCGAATCCATCGCAACAGCGCTCTACGGAAGCACATGGAACAAAAAAATTGATGACGTACCAGATGGATTCTTCAGCAACTACACCATCGGCGATGCAATCGAGGCTGCTGGTGACTACTCCGCAACAACGCAAACGACATCTGCAACAAGTATCAACGTCGACAAATCCCTCACTGCTCCGGAAAAAATTAGCATCACAAGCAACGGATACAGCCCGATTGATGTCACCATCAGCGCCGGCGAAACCGTCACATTCACCAATACTGACACCGCAAAGCACACTGCAACAAGCGACGATCTTTCCTGGGGCACCGGAACCATGGAAGCTGGCGGAACATTCACGCATCGTTTCACCAAAGCAGGAACGTACACCTTCTTTGATAGCTACGACAGTGGAAACACCGGAGCGATCTACGTCGAGTAATACATTCTTCACTTTAAAAATCACTCGCGACAACGCGGGTGATTTTTATTTTTTGCTATACTTCCCTCATGCCACAACGTCGACACACTGTTTCCGCCATTACTGATGGCGACGTACGAAAGCTCGAGCTCATCGCGAACACCATTCGCGAAGATATTTTAACGATGCTTGTTGCTGCAGGAAGCGGGCATAGTGCCGGCCCTCTTGGCATGGCTGATATTTTCACCGCGCTCTACTTTCATATTCTTCATCACGATCCGCGACGGCCACAGTGGCTGGAACGCGACAGACTCTTTTTAAGCAACGGCCACATTGTTCCGGTTCGATATGCCACCATGGCGCACGCCGGCTACTTTCCAAAAAGCGAACTCAAAACACTCCGAAAATTCGGATCTCGACTCCAAGGACATCCAGAAATGCACTTTCTCCCTGGACTTGAAAATACGTCTGGCCCGCTCGGCGATGGGTCATCACAAGCCGTCGGCACCGCATACGTTGCAAAAATGGACGGTTCACCGTGGCACACCTACTGCATCATGAGCGACGGCGAGCTGGAGTGCGGCATTACGTGGGAAGCGGCACTGTTTGCTGCACGGAATCAGCTCAATAACCTCACATGGATTATTGATAGAAACAATATCCAGATCGACGGCTACACCGAAGACATCATGCCACTCGAGCCGCTACACGATAAATTTGCTGCGTTCGGCTGGAATGTTCTCGAGATCGACGGCCATAACATTCGCGACATTATCAACGCCTGCGATCGGGGTGAGAGTACGTGGGAAGCGCCAACGGTCATTATCGCGCACACTATTCCCGGCAAAGGCGTCAGCTTCATGGAATGTGAACCAAGCTGGCACGGCAAACCGCCGAAGGATAAAAAGGAACTTGGCGCAGCGTTAAAAGAATTACGAACCTTAGGAGGAAAAATAAGTAACGAAACCCTATGAGCACCCCATCATTCATTGCCCGTATCGCACGAATAACGTTAATGACCGGACTCGTCCTCGTCGCACTAATTTTGCTCGCAACATACGCTAGCGTTCCCCGCACGCCGTCCATGATGAGTTGGTGGAATACAGACAAAACAAGCGTTGTTGCGAGCACGTCATCCGGAAGTGCGCCGTCGAGTGACTCTTTCGGAGGAACAATGATGGGATATTCCGTCGCACCAGAAATTGCGATCTCGACAGACGCTTCGTCGACCACCGACACCGCTCAACGTGTCATCAAGTCCGGCGCAATCGACATGACGTCGAACGACGTTTCATCGACGGTAAGCCTCATTTCAGGGCTCACGACCTCACGCGGCGGGTTTGTGCAAACATCATCAACGAGCGAGGACGAACAAGGAAAGGCTACTGCGTACGTAATCGTCCGCGTTCCTTCTGCCGATTTCGAAGCGACAATGACCGACATTAAAGGGCTCGGCGTTCATGTTAACAATGAGTCAATCTCCGGAGAAGATGTTACCGAGCAGTTCACCGACGTCTCGGCACGACTAACCGCCGCACAAGCACAAGAGGCGCAATATCTCGTCATCCTCAAGAGTGCGACATCTGTTGGCGACGTTCTTGCCGTTCAAGAACACCTCGCAACGGTTCGATCGGAAATTGAATCGCTTCAAGGGCAAGTAAACTACCTTGAAAATCGCACCGATCTTGCAACGATTAGCATAACTGTTTCTGAAGAGACCACGGTAGAAACTGCGAGCGAGAATAAATTCGATCCTGCTCGTGACGCAAATTCCGCAGTCGCACTCGTTATCACGCTTGGACAGCGCGCAATCACCGTTCTCATCTGGGCGGGAATTATTGGAGCAGCGATTGGAATCCCTGTTAGTTTTGTCGCTCTCCTCTACTGGCTCGTCACACGTCGCCGGGATTCTGGAGCAAAGCGTCGCCGATAATTTATGGTCGTTCCGAGTGCAAAACTCACCAAAGAACTCTTCAGCAAAACCATCAAAGCCGAACCAACACGTAATGGATTCGGCAAGGGCTTGATTGAGGCTGGAAAGCGAAGTGATGCCGTTGTCGCGCTGTGCGCCGATTTAAGCGAATCCACTCGCGTTCTCGATTTTAAGAACACGTTCCCAAATCGGTTTATTCAGATGGGCGTTTCTGAGCAATCACTCGCAGCAATTGCCGCTGGCATGGCGCTTGCGGGAAAAATTCCGTTCATCGCGAGCTATGCCGCGTTCTCCCCTGGCAGAAATTGGGAGCAAATCCGCACAACAGGATGCTTACAAAATGTAAATCTGAAAATCGTCGGAGCACATGCTGGCGTTTCCGTTGGCCCAGATGGCGCAACACATCAAATGACAGAAGACATCGCGTTAATGCGGGTGTTGCCAAACATGACGGTGCTCGTGCCGTGCGACGCGATTGAGGCCGAGAAGGCAACGATTGCCGCCGCAGAAATCAACGGCCCCGTATACATCCGCCTTGGCCGTGAATCAACACCAATTTTCACCACAGAGAAATCACCATTCCAAATCGGCAAGGCGCAAGTACTCACCAAAGGAAACGATGTTGCGATCATCGCCTGTGGACCGCTTGTGCATGAAGCACTCAAAGCGGCACGCGATCTCGAGAAATCTGGAATCGAAGCACGCGTGATCAATTGCGCCTCCATAAAGCCACTTGATACGGAAACGATCATGAAGGCGGCAAAGGAATGCGGTGCTATCGTCACCGTCGAGGAAGCACAAATCGCCGGTGGCATGGGCAGCGCAATTTGTGAACTTCTGTCAGAAGAATGCCCTACCCCAGTCATCCGTATCGGCATGCAAGACGAATTCGGACAATCCGGCACACCAGATGAACTCCTCGAGCACTATCACCTGACTGCGCCGTGGATAGTAAAGGCGGCAAAACACATCCTCAAGAAAAAATGACAACGGCGGCCGCGAGGCCGCCGTTTCGTGATTGCGGCACTAGGCCGCACGTTCTGCAGACATCTGCTGGAGAATCCCGATCGCCTTCGAGGCCTCCCCCGAGTTGATCGCGTTCATCAGCGCTTGTTTTTCGGGGGTATCGGGCACACCGACCGCGTCCCGAGCATCTCCCGCGAGTGCCCGCGTCTGCGATTGCAGCTGGAAGTGATTGTCGGCACTATCGATGATGCTCTGCAGCTCAGAAATAAGGTCCTGAATCCGGTTCATGTTCGCTCCCTGGTTCGAGACAATGGTATCGTAGCCAAAAATGAAAAAACTCGCTATAGTCAGCCTATCTATGGAACCAATTCGCTTAAATAAGTACTTAGTTGACGCCGGAGTCTGCTCTCGCCGGGAAGCAGATCGACTAATGGAGGCTGGGAAAATCGTTGTAGACGGCAAAAAAGCTGAGCTCGGGATGAAGGTCACCGGCGCCGAATCCATCACCGTCAACGGCAAGCGCGTCGGCCAGCCGCCAACAAAACACGTGTATTTGGCGTATCACAAACCTATTGGAATTATCTGTACATCGGATCCAAAAGCAAAGGACAACATTATTGAGGCCGTAAATTATCCGGAACGCATTTTCCACATTGGCCGCCTCGACGTCGCGTCATCCGGCCTCATTCTCCTCACCAATGATGGCGATATTGTGAACAAGATCCTTCGCGCCGAAGGAAAGCACGAAAAGGAATACGTCGTGACTATCGACCGTGCTGTTACCGAAGATTTTGTTCGCCAAATGTCCACTGGAATCGAAATCATGGGACGAAAGACGTATCCGGCGAAGGTGGAAAAGCTCGGCGATATGAGCTTCGCTATTACCCTTGTGGAAGGAAAGAATCGTCAGATTCGCCGCATGTGTGAAGCAATGCACGTGAATGTAAAACGACTCGAGCGTATTCGCGTGATGAATGTAGAACTCGGCGGACTCCCTCAGGGCAAGTGGCGTCACCTCACCCCAGGAGAAGAAAAAGAGCTGCTCGCCATGCTCGGACCTCGATAAACCCGCCATGCACCCGATCGTGTTCGCGATATTCTTCGTCATCGTCGGCACCATGGCATGGGGCTCGCTTCTTGCGGCTCCATGGGTGCCAACACTATCGGCGCAGAGGAAGTTATTGGTCGATAATCTCGATATCGACTCCGCTGCGACGATTTACGATCTTGGTTGTGGATCAGGATCAATCATATTTGAGTTTGCGGATCGCTATCCGGACGCAAAATGTATCGGCTACGACGTCGCGCTCTTCCCTCTTTTTATTGGACTGATCGTAAAGCTTCGACATCCGATCAAATACAAGAACGTCTCGCTCCGATTTGGAAACTTTTTCACAAAGCACTTTTCTGATGCAGACGTTGTCGTCGCGTTCCTCATGCAAAAGGCATACCCAAAGTTTATCGCCACCCTCAAACGCGAGCTGAAATCCACTGCTCTCATCGCTATCGAAGCCTGGCCATTACCTGGAATCGAACCAATGAAAACGATCAAAGGAGAGAAACTCGTGCCGTGGTACATCTATCGCGGACTGTAAGTAAAAGATGTCGCCACCATCAACGGGTCCCTCCCCTCACTCGCTGGTGACTCGGGTACATGTTTCTTCACTCGCCGCAACGATCGTCACGCCACGACGTCTCGCTCTGCTCGACTGTGGCTGGACGACTGTGCGGTTCGTTGCGAAACATGCACCCTCGTCACTGGCGCTCGCTCGGTGACACCCGTTGATTCGTTCGTTTCGAGGTATACTTTCCGCGTATGCTCGACTTGCTTACCGTTGGCGATATTAAGTTGGACACCTTTATTTTGGTGCCTGACGCGAGCGTGATGTGCGCGCTTCACATGCCAGACTGTAAATTGTGCATTGCGTACGGAAAAAAGATTCCCGTGACCGCCATGACATCAGAAATTGCTGGAACCGCACCGAATGTTGCCGTTGGCGTTGCGAAATTTCAAAAAAAGACGGGTGTTGTAAGCGTTATGGGCAATGATGACATTCACGCTCATGCAAAAGCGTTTCTCAAACGTCACGGCGTCAGCGCAACGCATGTTGTCGCAAAAAAAGGTGCTCGCTCAAGTGCTGCAACCGTTCTCACATACAAAGGTGAATCAACACAGTTCGTCGATCACACAAACGTTGAGTATCGTCTTCCCGATACAACCAAACACGCATCGTGGATTCACATCTCCGAGCTTGGCGAAGGATATGAATCCCTGTACTCCGACGCAATCGCCATGAAAAAGCATCATGGAACACAAATAAGTTTCAATCCTGGGTCGGTACAGATCGCAGAAGAAAAAACCGTGCTTTTTAATCTTCTTCGCGTCACCGACATTCTCTTTGTAAACATGAACGAGGCGCGATCACTCCTCCACATTCAAAATGGCGAGAGCGTCCATGGCATTGTCGCAGGACTTCATAATCTCGGCGCAGGAATCATTGTCCTCACCGATGGCACAAACGGCGCATACGCCTTCGATGGCACAACGTTGGTGTTCGCCCCGATATTTCCAGGCGATCGAATTGAGGCCACTGGTGCCGGCGACGCGTTTTCCGCAGGATTCCTTGGCGCCATGCTCCACAAACTTCCCCTGAACGAATCGCTTCGGTTCGGCTCTGCAAACGCGGCATCAGTTATTGCATTCGTTGGCCCGACCGCAGGACTTCAGACATTCGCCGAGCTCAAGAAAAAACTTGGAAACAATCCAACATACGCAACACAAACCCTATGAAACCACTTTTTATTCTTCCGTTCGATCATCGCGGCGGTCTCACTCACGAACTTTTCGGAGTCCCGTATCCACCGAATCCAGCGATTGCAAAAAAGATCATCACGCTCAAATCCATTATCTTCGATGGATTCCTGAAGGCGTACAAAGAAATCAAAGACGATGGCGATTGCGGAATTTTGGTTGACGAAGAATTTGGCGAAGCAATTTTGGCAAAGGCGAAAAAACTCGGCATTACCCACATCGTTTCCACAGAGAAGAGCGGTGGAGCAACGTTTCAGTTTATTCACGGTCGCGGTTTTGGTCGAGCGCTCGTGAAACGCGACCCAACGTTTGCAAAGGCGCTCGTGAACTATAACGTTGGCGACAAAGATCTCAACGAGGAAAAGATGGAAAGACTTCAAGAGCTCTCACATTTCTGTATTGAGGAGAATATTCCTCTCATGCTCGAACCACTGATTCATGGAAAAGCCTCCCCGCTCAAACGTGCAACAGTCGCGATTAAAGACATGCATAAACATGGTGTTCGGCCGGCAATCTGGAAACTGGAGATGCTGCCAACAGCGAAAGACTGGAAAAAACTCGCACCAATCGCTCAAGCGCCAATGATCCTTCTTGGGCACGGAGCGTCAATAAAAGAAGTTGATAGCTGGGTTGTTACTGCAGCCAAAAGCGGCGCGGTTGATGGGTTCGCCATCGGCAGAACGATTTTCTTTGAACCGATCAAGAAATATACGGAAAAGAAGTTCACCAAAACCCAAGCCATCGACGCGATTGCGAAAAATTATATTCATTACGTGAAGCTTTGGAAGAAAAGCACGAAGTAAGGTTTAAAAACAGAACGCGCCCCGGGGCCAGACGCGTGTCTGTGCCACCGAGGCGCGGAGCTACTGCGGTTCGCAATGCGCGGGGACGTACCCGGGCACGTTGATGTAATTGTTGTCCCGAGCGTAGTCGATGATCTCGCCAACCGTTCCAACCACACACAGCGCAGCCGCTAACCAGTTCAACATAGTCTGCCACGTCGTCACAGGGCGGCGGAAATAGACGAGGTTCATGACGGCCAACAAGAAGAAGCTAGCAGGCAGCGTCCACGAGATGATCAGCTCCGGGGTGCTGAAGAAGTATTCGCAGGACAGGATCATGGGAGTACTGGGGAACCGTGAGCATCTGAAGTCCTCGCCAAAGCGGCAAGGGACACGTCATAGCTCGTCTGCGATCTGGGGAGATCGTGATTCGATAGTAGCAAAACCGTCAGTTTTGTCAACTCTTATTTGCTAATATTAGCAAAGAATCTCAATTCTCATTCACTGATATACTTGTGATATATGTCCTCCCCTACCGTTCTCACCATTGGCTCTGCGACACGTGATGTCTTTCTGTTTTCAAAGCTTTTCAAAGTGATGCCGATGCCGGGAAGCCCGGGAGTGATGGCGGAATGCGTCACGCTGGGGGCAAAAATCGATGTTGATGAGCTAACCATTGCGACTGGCGGCGGCGCAACCAATGCCGCGGCAACGTTTGCGAACCTCGGATTTATGACGAGCATCATGTCGCGCATTGGCGACGACGCGAACGGACGAGAAATTCTTACCGATCTTGCCAGCCGTACCATCAATACCTCGCTCGTAACGATTGCAAAAAAAGAAATGACCGCGTACAGCACGCTTCTTACCGCAGAAGGCGGTGAACGAACGGCGCTGGTATTCCGTGGCGCAAGCGCAAATTTTACGGAAAAAGATATTAAGCTTTCAAAAATTACCGCACACGTCGTGTATCTCACATCACTTGCCGGCAATGTCGCACTCGCGCTCAGTATTGCGAAGGCCTGTGAACGAAAAGGATCGATGCTCGCATGGAATCCGGGCGGACAGGAATTGAAAAGCGGCCGAGGACTTGATCCGATCCGCAAACTCGTCAGCGTTCTCATCGTCAATCTTCAGGAAGCACAACTGCTTACCGGAAAATCGTCGACCGATCCAAAAATGCAATGCGAACTCCTCGCGCTACCAGGTCAGATCGTCGTGATAACTGACGGCCAGAATGGCGCATGGGCACGAAAGGACAAATCCACGTGGCACTGTCGAACAACAGGTATTTCCTCAATCTCAAGAACAGGAGCCGGGGATGCATTCGGTTCAGCATTCACTGCAGCAATCGCAAATAATCTCAGCATCGAAGACGCATTGCGCATCGGAACGATGAATGCGGAGAGTGTCGTGCAACATGTGGGAGCCAAGGCTGGTATACTCCGCGCATGGCCGAAGGAACGTGATCTTGGTGCCTACCGAATCCGAAAAGTGTAACGCTATCTATGGACGACATGACGCAGGCACCACAAAGCAAGGTGCACACCTGGATGCTTATTCTTCTCACCTGGATCGCTGTGTTTTCCATTGTTATTGTAGGAATTCTTCTCACGAGGAATTCATCAAGCAATCTCTCGTCGTCCGAAATCGCCGCAGCATGCCAAAACGGCACAACCAGTGGGATCGCATCAAGCCTCACAAAAATCTCAGAAGCGTGCAACGCTGACTCGGCGACAGCTGCAGCCACAACAACGATGGCGATCGAAGGTGCTCCAACATTTTCATATCCGGTCGGCTGGCAATTCGCGGTAAACAAGAACCTCGTTGGCGGAAAGCACACGATTATTATGAACGGAAATAGTGGCCCGATTGTTACCGGAACCGATACCGAAGGCCCCTTCGTGCCATTTTATCTCCTCGCCGGAACAAAAACTGACCTTCCAATGAATGAGTTCCCAAAGGATGGAACCGTTACAAATGGACCAACAACAGTGAAAATACTTTCCAACGGAACACTTACAACAACAACAACAACAACAACAACCGGAGCAATGAACGACTTCACCGGAGAGCTCGAGGAGTTCATTTTCTTCGTCGGACAAACGCAAGCAGTAAAAATCACGCTTCCCGATCCAAGCATTCAATCCGAAGCACAAAAAGCCGATCTCGCCGTCATCATCAATTCCCTCGACTTTTCATCCATCAAATAACCAGGAGTACAATAGCAGACGAATCATCGTCTGCTTTTTGTTTATGGCAACACGAATCTTTGTCACTCGTCACATTCCCTCTCCCGGCATCGAATTACTCCGATCAATGCCGAACGTCGAGGTCGATGCGTATACCGAAGATCAGATCATTCCCCGAAACGAACTTCTAAAGCGCGTCGTTGGAGTTGATATCCTCGTCTCGATTCTGACAGACAAAATCGATGCTGAACTCTTTGATACCGCCGGACCACAACTCAAGATGGTCGCGAATTATGCCGTGGGATTCGATAACGTCGACATTACCGAAGCGAAGAAACGCGGAATCATCGTCACGAATGCGCCGACTCCTGAAATTAATGAATCCGTCGCCGAGCACACTATCGCCCTCATCTTCGCCCTCGCACACCGCATCGTAGAGACCGATCGGTACACTCGCGAGGGGAAATATCACGGCTGGGGGCCGGAATTACTCCTCGGAACCGACATTGCCGGCAAAACTCTCGGAATCATCGGCGGTGGCGCGATCGGCTCTGGCCTGGCACGACGAATGAAAGACGGATTCGACGTACGGATTCTCTATACTGACCTGAAACCGAATCCAAAATTCGAGACTGAATTTGGCGCAGAATATCGCACAAAGGAATCGCTCCTCGCAGAATCTGATATTGTGAGCCTTCACGTTCCCCTGCTCCCATCAACCACACATCTCATAGGGGCAAAGGAATTCGCACTCATGAAACCGACCGCATTCCTGATTAATACTGCACGCGGACCGATCGTCGATGAATCCGCACTTGTCGATGCGCTCGAACACGGAAAACTTGGCGGCGCCGGGCTCGACGTGTTCGAAGGCGAGCCAAATATCGCAGCTGATCCTGCAGTCGCCGATCGCCTGCGAAAGCTCCAAAACGTCGTT
>CAIKHN010000001.1 GCA_903827265.1 Candidatus Uhrbacteria bacterium | reverse complement strand
TCCTGAAGTGCGGCAATAATTTCGGTAATGGTCATAAAATTCGTTAGTGAACATCAATGATCGGAATCAGTATACTCGGCTCGTTCAGAGTGCGAAGCCCGAGTATCCACAGAATCCAATTAAAAATCAAGTCCCTCGCGCGCCGGAACGCCAGAATAGAAGTAATGCCTTTGTAATTGCGTCTCTGTGATGAGATGCGCGGCGTCGAGAAACTCCTGCGCCGGATTACGCCCAGTAAGAATCACCTCGACATTCACGCCCTTGGACTGCAATGCATCGAGCACAGACTCGACGGAAAGCATGCCAAGGTTCTGCGTGGAATTAATTTCATCGAGGATCACCAGATCATATTCGCCAGACATCATCGCCGCCTTCGCGACCTCGATTCCCTTCCCAGCCTCGAGCCGATCCTCATCCGTGATTGAAAAATCAAATCGATTCGTGACAGGGTCGATCCGATCGCGCCCCGTGGCGACGTAATCAATTCCTTCAATTTGATCAATAACGCACCGTTCGCTGTAATGCGTCGTTCCGCCTTTATCAAAGTACACAATCAACACCTTCTTCCCCGCCCCCGCACACCGCACAGCCTGCCCCAGCGCCGCCGTCGTCTTTCCCTTTCCATGGCCATGAATAAGCTGAATCAGCCCATACCCCTGCCGGCCTTTGATACGTTCGTCGAGAATTGGTTTTTGTTCATTCATAGAGAACCGCAAACGGGGCAAAGCTGCCCCGTTTGCTATTGATGGCTAAGTTACCGATCAGGAGCAGCCGCTTGTGCTGCCGCAGTTGAGGCATTTGTAGCACGCTGCGTTGCGAACCATGATGTTGCCACAGGTGTCGCAAGCTGGGGCGTCGGCGGTGTTGTTAAAGGTGGAGGTAAGTCCAGCCTTTTGCGGTGCCGTTCCAGGCGTCATTGCCGGATTCACGTCTGATGCGGTTGCAAAGATTGTTGGCTGAAGCTCTGCCTGCACAGGAGCCGCTGAAACTTCAGCTGGCGCGCTTGCTGCAACTGCCTCACCGATTGCCGGAACGACGTTAATTCCTACAGCGACCTGTTCCTGTGGCGAAAGGAACTTCAGCGCCATCCAACGGAAAATGTAGTCAACGATGGACTTCGCAATGCGAATATTTGGATTATTCGTGAATCCCGATGGCTCAAAACGCATGTGCACGAACTTATTCACGAGTACCTGGATTGGCACACCGTACTGCAAGCCGATGGAAACCGACGTTGCAAATGCATCCATCAAACCACTAATCACTGAACCTTCCTTTGCCATGGTGATGAACATTTCTCCCGGCGTTCCGTCGTCATACAACCCAACCGTGATGAATCCTTTGTGTCCGCCAACCAAGAACTTGTGATTGATTGCACGACGCTCATCTGGCAAGCGGCGACGACGTGGCGCATTCGCAGCTTCTGCGACAGGCGCAATTTTCACCGGAGCAACACTTTCTGACTTTGCAGCATCGTGCGCTTTACCAGAATCCTTTTCCTTACTCGTCGTGAGCGCCTGCTGGCGCTTGCTGCCGTCGCGATAAATTGCGATCGCTTTCAAACCCATTTTCCAACCTTCCATGTACACCTTTTCAATATCCTCAACGGTTGCCTCGTTTGGCATGTTCACTGTTTTGCTGATTGCGCCAGAAATAAACGGCTGCACTGCGGCCATCATGCGAAGATGTCCCATGTAATGAATAGAGCGCGTACCGTTCTTTGCTTTAAATGCACAATCGAACACCGGAAGATGCTCTGACTTTAAGAACGGCGCGCCTTCAATCGTGTCCTGCTGATCGATAAAATCAAGAATCGCTTTACGATCGTCGGCGCCATAGCCCAAGCGCGTCAGTGCCTCTGGAACCGTCTGGTTCACCATTTTCAACATTCCACCACCCACCAACCACTTGTATTTCACGATAGCGATGTCTGGCTCGATTCCCGTCGTATCGCAGTCCATCAAGAACGCAATGGTTCCCGTTGGAGCAAGCACGGAAATCTGCGCGTTGCGCAAACCGTGTTTCTCACCTTCTGTCACCACGTTGTCCCACGCGGTTCGCGCAGCAGCAGCAATGTCGGCTGGCAACGATGCAACGTTCATGGCATACGTCGCGTCGCGATGCATACGCATAACGTCCAAACACGATTCTTTGTTCAACTCGAAGCCTGCAAATGCACCAATTCTTTCCGCAATATGCGCACTTTGTTCGTACGTTGTTCCAGAAAGCAACGACATAATTCCACCGGCGATGTTTCGACCCTCGTCAGAATCATATGCAACCCCGCGGCTCATCAAGAGCGCACCAAGGTTTGCAAATCCAATACCAAGCGGTCGGAAATCGTGGCTGTTCTGCTCAATAGATGGCGTTGGGTAGCTCGAGTTGCCGACGGTGATTTCCATGGCGGTAATCATCACCTTTGCGGCGTGAATGAACGATGGAACATCAAATTCCATGACGCCGTTCACATTCTTGCGGAACTTCATTAAGTTGAGCGACGACAAGTTACATGCGGTGTCGTCCAGGAACATGTACTCGGAACATGGATTGCTTGCATTAATGCGACCTGTAGTCTTTGACGTGTGCCAACGGTTACATGTCGTGTCATATTGAATACCAGGATCACCACACTGCCACGCGCACTCTGCCATTGATCGCATCACTTCTCGTGCCTTGTATGACAACGATGGCTTGCCGGTGGTAACTTCATGCGTTACCCACTCTGCGTCTGTTTCCACCGCACGCATAAAGTCGTCCGTGACACGTACGGAGTTGTTTGCATTCTGGAAATAAATAGATCCATATGCCTCGCCGTCCATACCGCTATCATAGCCGGCATCGACCAACGTCCATGCCTTACGCTCTTCCTTCGCCTTGCACTCGATGAACGCCATGATATCTGGGTGATCGACGTTCAAAATGACCATCTTTGCAGCGCGACGTGTCTTTCCACCAGACTTCACAATACCCGCAAACGAATCAAGGCCTTTCATGAAACTGACCGGACCCGACGATCGTCCGTTGCTTCCGCCAAGGTATTCCTGTGACGAACGAAGATTTGAAAGGTTCGATCCCGTTCCAGAACCTTGCTTGAACAGCATGCTCTCCGTTGCCGTCAAGTGAAGAATCGAACGCATGTCGTCTTCAACGCTATTGATAAAACATGCCGAACACTGTGGATGTGGGTTGATGCCAACGTTAAACCATACCGGCGAGTTAAATGCCGCCATTTGGTTGACGAGAATCCAGGTCAATTCGTCCTCAAAAACCTGAGCATCTTTTTTTGTTGCGAAATACCCGTCCTTTCTCCCCCAATTTGCCATGGTTACTGCAACGCGACTCATCAACTGCTTCATTGAGGTTTCGCGTTCCGGCGTACCGACTTTTCCACGGAAATACTTCTGCGCAACAATGTTTACCGATGTTTGGCTCCATGTACTTGGAACCTCAATATCCTTTTGCTCAAAAACCACCGCACCCTTTTCGTTCGTGATACTTGCGGTGCGCTTTTCCCAAGTGAGCAAGTCGTATGGATGGACACCTTCTTTAGTGAAATACCGGTCCATCGCAATCCCATTCTCGTACTTCTCACTTGCCGCAATAACGTCTGATTTTCGATACGACAAATACACGCGAGCAACATGAACAAGATTGTTATCAATAAAACCGACAGCAACCATCTCTCGAATGGTGTTCGACGTTGGCGTAGTGTGGCCATCGAACCGTCGCTGAATGCGAGAAAGAATATTACCCGTAATACGATTTACGTATCGTGGGAGATCTTTTTCCTTCAGTCCAGCAGCGAGCAATGCTTGAATAACGGATCGCTCAAGCTTTTCTGACGAAAATGCTGCGTGCGTTCCGTCGCGCTTAATGACCTCTTTTACTGACGTCATATATCCATATACCGCAGATGTGACATCAGCCTCGCGTTCCTTGACGGCCCCCTGCTTCACAATTGATGCGGACATACATCTCGAGGTCTAGCAAATAAATAAATGAGAGCGTTGATTTGGGACAAAAAAATCCCAGAAGAAGAATCTGGGAGATTCCTCCTATCGACGACGCAACACAATCGCTTGTGGTGCATTTGCGAGTATAGCACTACATCTAGTGATCCGCGGATACGCGCCGGAGCAAAAAAGTGGATAACGCTCTTGCGAATTTTGTGTGTGAAAAATATCAAGAAAAAACACGCTCCGAGGAAGCTCGGAGCGTGGTCAAGAGAACATATCCACGGGGATAACTCTCTAAAATCCCATCGTCAAATTCACGACGGTTTTTTCTGGGACAGGGGTGAAATTTACTGGGATCAAGCGACGCTCACCGGAACGATCGTCAAACAACACGTACCCATTTTTCAAGCCGAATTCGTACACTTCTTTCGTCACCTTCACGTCCTGCTGACAGTACTCGCGAATTTCTTCGATTTTCCCTTCTTTCCACCAGGCAACGGCCTGCAATCCATGGCTCGATTTGCGCGCGCCGATCGTTGCCGCGGCAACATCGTCGAGCTTAATACGGTACCCGAGCGACTTCTCGATCTCCTTCAAAATATCGAGCTGTGGCAATTTCAAAAGGTCGCCAGCGTAATAATTATTCAGCACTGGCATATCGAACCCAATCGAGTTGTATCCGATGATTCTTCCGCCAGTTTCGAGCTTCTTAAACATGAGTGGAAGCTCGTGTTCCAAATACGATTCATACGTATCTGTAGCGTAATAATACGCAACAACAATGGAAACCTTGAGCTTATCGGTGAAATACCCTCCCACCTCTTCGAATGTATTCTGCGTTTCGATGTCTAAAACAATGTCATTATTCATATTACGCCCCAATCCCTGCTTTCAATTCTAAAACCTCCACACGTTCTTCTACCCGATTGAACTGAGACCGCGCCGCAACCAACTCGATATCGAACTTCTGGTTCTGCCGCGCAAAGCCATCGATGTGTCCCATGAGACGGGATTCCGTCTCCTCTGCTTCCGCCTTTGTGACCATGTTTTCTTTGATAAACTCAATATCTTCGCGGACTGCGGCGACGTCGTCTTTCGTGGCGAAATTCTTAAGGCCGTCTTTCGTTGCCATTTCGGATCGGACTGCGGCGACGTCGTCTTTCGTGGCCATCGTTCCTTGAATTGCGCTAATGTCGGCCTGCATCGTCGAAATATTCCCCTGCATTTGCTGCACGATCTCGAGGATTGCACCGATCTGCCCTTTTTCTTCATCGGTCATAGTTCTTTGATCGTACCAAAACGATCAATTCCGATCCATTGATTATCAACATCGTACTACTAATCCCCGATCTCGAGCGCCAGCGCCACGGCCCACCGATGAAACTCGTGAGCGGTTGAAGAAAGGAAGGCTTGAGGATCAATCCATTGTGCCACATGGTCCTCTTCACCAGAATCAGGATCAGAAGCAACGGCATTACGCCCAAGGAAATACACGCCTAGCTTATTGATCGGTCCCAGGTCTTTTGTTTCTAAGAATTGATTAGCCCTTCCAAAAAAGTGAAGCGCTCCTACAGCATATCCCGTCTCCTCTCGGATTTCCCGATGTAGTGCCTGTTCGGGATCCTCGCCCTCATCAATACCGCCGCCAGGCAAGTGATACCGCTCTTTTGCTACAACAACGAGAAGTTTGGCATCGGCATCAAAAATGACACCATACGCGCCCGGTCGATCTCGAAATTCACCTACCGGGTTCCCAAACTGTGGAATAGCATCCATAAAGCTACCACGTTGCGCGGATCACTATTCCCGTCGGAAGTTCAAATGCGCGAGGAGATTCTTCTTTCAATGTGAGTTCGACCGCTGCGATCGCTTTCACAAACGGCATCGTCGTACGAACGAGATTCTCGAGAGCCAGCGCCGGGAATCCTAGCGAGTACGCATTGAGCAAGAGCATTCCGGATTCTGGCTTCAACAACTTCGCACAATCCACAAGCAATGCTGGAAGATGTTCTTCAAACTGCCACAACTCCCCCTCTGGCCCGCGACCAAATGCCGGAGGGTCGAGCATAATAACGTCGTACGTATTTCCTCTACGAATTTCACGCGACACAAATTTCTGCACGTCGTCGACGATCCACCGAATCGGCGCTGCACCGAGCCCGGAGAGTTCGGCATTTTCTTTGCCCCACGTTACCACTGGCTTGCTGGCATCGCAGTGCGTCACGTCGGCACCAACACTCGCTGCAGCCAATGTTGCGCCGCCGGTGTAGCCAAAAAGATTCAGCACAGTCATTCCTGCCTTTACATTCTCGCGAATCCATTTCCAGTTACTCGCCTGTTCTGGAAAAAGCCCTGTGTGCTTAAACGACGTTGGACGAATGCGGAACGTAAGATTTTCCCACGTCACGTTCCATGATTCAGGAACGCTTTTATGAATAGTCCATTCGCCTTCGCGTCCTTGTCGCTTATACGCAAGATGCGCCGATGCCCAAACAGAAGCATCACCGACATTCCATAGCGCCTGTGGCTCCGGACGAACCATCACAATATCGCCGTACCGTTCGCACTTTTCAAAATTTCCAGAATCCAAGAGTGCGATATCGCTCCACACTGCGGATTCGCGAACGACAGGTATAGACATATTCGGGGCTACGGTACTCGAAAACGGGTTATCGAGCAAAGAACAACAGGATAATTACGCCAAGAACAATGCGGTAGTACGCAAACGGTGCGAACGTTTTATTCCGAATGTATTGGAGGAACAGCCGAATAACAACGAGCGAAGAGATAAACGCGACTACGAATCCAATCCCGAGGATCAACGCATCGTTCCCGGCAAGCGTAATCGGATGTTTCAATAACGAAAATACCGACGCCGCAGCGATCGTTGGTACCGCAAGAAAGAACGAATATTCCGCAGCCGTCGAACGCGAAGTTCCAAGGAACATAGAGCCGATAATTGTCGCGGCCGATCGCGACGTTCCAGGAATGAATGCTAAACACTGAATACAACCAATAACGAAGGCTTTCCCGTATCCGATCTTCGTAACATCGGTAATCGATTCGTTTCTGCGCAATTGTTCAGCGGCAAGAAGAATGACACCGCCGACAATCAACGCAAACGCCACAACAGTTGGATTAAACAATACCTCCTGAATTTTCGATCCGAATAATGCACCGAACACGAGTGCCGGAAATACCGAAACGATAACGCGTTTCCACAACTCAAGATTCGATCCATTCAATGGCCAGAATCGTTTTGCGAATACCGCGACCACTGCAAGGATCGCACCAAACTGAATAACGATATCAAACGTCTTCGTGAACTCCGGCGCGAACGAAAACCATTCATTGAAGAGAATAAGATGACCAGTAGAGGAAACCGGCAGGAACTCCGTGATTCCCTCAACAAGCCCAAGAACGACCGCAGAAATCACTGCCATAGACCGCAATTACGAATCGAAATGAATGCGCTCGCCAGGAGCTACAGGTGTTGGACGCATACCAACGGACATTGCTGCCGCAACGGGATCTTTTGCCACAGACGGGGTCATTTGAGGAATCGTTGGAATCGACGTTCCTAATCCTGAAGACTTTTTGCGTCGTCGTCGTTTTTTCTTTGCCGGCTCACCCTCTGTGTGCTGAACAACTGGCGCCGGCACTGCAGGCGCTACGACAGGCTGAGGTCGAGGAGCTGGAGGCTCTGGGCGCACTGGCAATGCCGTCAGCGTCGTTTCACCAGGCGTTACAATAACAATAGGTTCGCTCTGTGCAATTTTTGGCGGTTCTGGCGCGTACACCTTTCCTTGCGGCGGGCGTGGCGACGCTCCTTTCTTTTTTCGTTCCTCCACAATAAGCGCGTGGCAATCGTCGCAATAAATCGGTCTGCTCTTATCAAGCTCAACCGGCAATGTGAAAACTTTTCCGCAACGCGCACAAGTGTATTCATGAGCAAATCTGGCTTTCTTTGCTTCTTTCTTTTCTGCTGCAACTTTTGCGAACGCTTCACCGACGTTCAAGTTTGGATCAAATCCACTCCACGTCATGACATGATCCTCAATCATCTTTCGATTTCCACCAAAGCGCTCACGTGATTGCTCAATAACCTTTTCCTCGCTTCCCGTTCGCTGCGCGATTGGAGGAAGCGTCATTGCAGAAAACGGCTGACTGCTCACGCCGTCAATCATGAGCTTCAAATAAATTCCGTATTTTGGAAGGTTGATGAGATCTTCCGGCGTAAACCGCGGCATAAACTCACTTTCCATGAACTCGGCATCCTTCGCACCGATACGAAACGTAATCAGGCTTCCAACGTTGCCAAACACGGCATCGCGGACCGCAGTAGACGTCATGCTATCAAGTTGTGCGATGTACTGGTGCGCGATGATAAGGTTCAATCGGTATTTTCGAGCTTCAGACAAAATATCAGCAAACGATTCTGTTGCGAAATTTTGGAATTCATCAACGTACAGATAAAAATCTTGTCGTTCTTTCTCGTCGCGAATGTTCACGCGTTCCATGGCCGACATGTAGATTTTCGTAATCAACATTCCTCCCAAAATACGCATGGCATCTTCACCAATCTGACCTTTCGAAAGATTCACGAGCAAAATTTTCTGTCCGTCCATCACCTCGCGGAAGCTAAATGACGACTTTGATTGCGCAACAATATTTCGCATCATGGTTGATGCAAGGAACTGACCAACTTTGTTCTGAATTGGCGCGGAAGCTTCCGCGGCGAATTTTACATCGTATTGTGCAAATTCCTTCAACCAAAAGGCTTGAACCATTGGATCTTTCACGTTCTGCACGATTTCGGTTCGGTATTCCTTATCTGACAACATGCGGTTGATACCGAGCAATGTTGTTCCAGGAGTATCGAGCAACGCCAAAATTGTGTACTGCAAAATGTATTCCATGCGAGCGCTCCACACATTCTCCCAAACCTTTTTAAAAATCGACAACAAGCTGTACATCACTTTTGCATTGTAGTCTTTTACGTTTTCCCATCCTTCTGTTTTCTCGAGCATGTTGAAGGCGATAGGAAAATCGCCATCACCCGGATTAAAATATACGACGTCATTAATGCGCCACGATGGAATGTAGTCGAGAATCTTTTGCACCGTATCTCCGTGAGGATCGATGTACGCACAACCGTGACCCGCGTAAATATCGGCGAGAATCATGTTTTCGAGAAGCGTCGTCTTCCCCATACCCGTCTTTCCCACCATGTACATGTGGCGACGACGGTCATCGGTTTTAATGCCAAACCTCCGCATTTCATTGCGGAAGTTCGTTTGGCCAAAATAGATAACGTCTTTCTCGTGATCGTGTTCGTAGCGCATAGCAATTACATCGGAAGATTCGGTGGAACGTCGTCAGGTTCTTGCGGAAGAAGGACATGCTCGGTTGGCGACGCCGGAGTTGGAACACTGAGTGGCGCAATAGGAAGGTTCTGCATACGCTCCTCCTCCTTTGCGTCGGCGTTCTGCAACTTCCAGTTCTGAAGTTGAGGCTCGTCAGGTCGCGCAATTTCTAATGTGCCCGGAGCTTCAGCGCGACGCGCACCTGTTGCAGAAAGCACTGGCGTACGAGCGTCTGCAGCCGGGAAGTGAAACAATGTCGCCAATTCAGTAGTATTGAGCATTTGCCAGCTTCCGCCCTCGCCGCCGCTACGACGTTGATATCGCGACACCAAATTCTTTTGTTTTCGCGGCATCGACCATGCTTGCCAGAAATAATCATCCTTTGGAACCGCCGGACCGTGCAAACTTAATCCGTTGAGATTTTGGTTTGCAAAAACCGCCCACATTCCCTTCATTGAGCTCGCCATTAACCCCTTACGGAACGCTGTTTTTGGTCCAGCATACAGGAAACGGATCTTCGTCTTCCAACCAACTTTGGAAATTTTCTCTGCAACAGCATCCAGCATTACCCGTTCCTGCGGAGTCATGCGGAACATGCGGAAATCGTCCTTCTTATCTTCCTTATGACCGTCGGCGGCGCCGCCAAATCCAACAAGTTGAGATGCGATACCTTTTGGCAACCACAGCGCATTTTCTGAAAATGAATCGAAGAACCCAGGCTTATGTTTCTCTTCCTTCCCCATCATCTTGTTCAAGTATGCAATGCCTTCTTTCGTCCAATGCTGATCGTCTGGCGGACGAATAATAAACTGAATCCAATAATGCTCACCTTCGCGCATCTTTCCCATCATTTCGATGATTGGCAGCAAAGGATCTTTGAAACGAAAATCTTTCTCGCCCTGATGTTCAAAATCTTCGAACGTCCGAATTGGGAAATACGCTTTGTTTGAAAGCGCCAATTCCCCACCGAACACGTCGCATTCGTTATTTGGATATTCTTTTGGCAACACCATGACGTAGTCTGGAACTTCGGTGATCTGCGCCTCGGGGTACTGTGCATATAACGCAGCCTCGACTAAATCGCGATACTTTTCGATGGTGCGAATAAGGAATTGAATCTTTCCACTGTTACTCACAATTTCGAAGCTAAACGACGCTTGCTCTTTACCAACAAGCCACATTTCTCGCCACGTAATACCAGATTTCACACCAGAAAGGTTCATGAAGAAGTTCTCCATGCCTTTTGGCGTGTTGATTGCATCCTGCGGAATGCGAATTTCTAAAAGCTGCCATTTATGGGTTTTGCTGTACAGGCCCTGCTTGTAGTCCATCCAGATGTGCGTCAATCCCCAAATAATCACACCAAAAATAGGGATCCATCCAATCAGGAGCAATGCTTGCGCCATGATAAGCGGAAACGGCGTGACATTCAGGTAATGCACAACGGGCGTTGGGAGTTGGATCGCGATGCCAATCATAAGCAATTAAATCCCTCTGATTATAGCACGGTGGCAATCACCTCAGTCATCCTCGCGTCTTGTCCCACCGAAGCTTTAGCGAAGGGGGTATGCAGGGATCCAGTGATTATCGCGAGCGTCGGTGACGAGGGTGCATGTTTCGTAACGAACCGCACAGTCGTCCAGCCACAGTCGAGCAGCGCGAGACGTCGTGGCGTGACGATCGTTGCGGCGAGTGAAGAAACATGTACCCGAGTCACCAGCTCTCGATGAAACCAAAACGAGCTCTTTCGGGCTCGTTTTGTTCTTGAAAATTCTACGTTCTGCGCGCACGCCATTTTTCCCATTCAACGAGCAACGGGCTCGCGACGAAAATGGAGGAATACGCTCCAGAAAGCATACCAATAATGAGCGCAAGAACGAATGGACGTGTGGTTGGGCCTCCGACGATAAACACCGCGAGAAGCGGAAGTAACGTCGCGAACGTTGTGTTCAATGAACGCGCGATGGTTTCAACAACGCTCTTGTTCACCGTATCGCCAAAGGACATATCTCCGTGGCGATGACGAATAAGGTTTTCGCGTGTGCGGTCGAGCACAACGATGGTGTCGTTAATGGAGTATCCGAGAATCGTCAGCACTGCGGCAACGAACGCCATGTCCACCTGATATCCAAAGTAATGTCCAAGAATCGCGAACACACCAAGTGGAATAATCACGTCGTGGAAGGCTGCAATCATTGTTACGACGCCGTATTTCCACGAAGCAACCGGACGAGTCACCTTTCGGAATGCCCACGCAACGTACAGCGTAATTAAGAGCAACATGAGACCCGTTGCTTTTAACGACGCGTTCTCAAGTTCTCCACCGATCACTGGACCAACCGTGTCGAAACGAATTTCCGTTGCGTCAGGAGAAATGGTTTTTACCGCAGTGAAGATGGTTTGGTGCTGTTCTTCTGTCACTGGCGCAAGGCGAACAAAGTAGGCATCGCCCTCACCTTGCTGCACAACAGGCTCAAATCCAGCCTGCGTTACGACATCGCGCAATGATTCCACCGACGACGCTGGTGCATTCACCTGCAACAAACTTCCACCTGTAAAATCAATGCCGAAGTTCAGGCCGTACGCGAAGAGCGAAATGAACGCAGCAACGATGATTGCTCCAGAGATCCCAAGCCACAATTTCGAGTGGCCAATAACGTTTAATGAGAACTTCATAGATTAGAGGCCGAGGAAGAAGACGGACTTGCGAAGCTTCACGACGCGAGCAAGTCGACGAAGAACAAATCGGGAAATCACGAATGCACAGAAAAGCGAGACGAACACGCCAAGCGCAAGCGTTAACGCGAATCCGCGAACTGAACCAGATGTCATGGTGTAAAGAATTGCTGTCGCAATAAGCGTCGTTGCGTTACCGTCGCGAATCGAAGGCCATGCACGTCGGAATGCTTCCTCCATTGCCGTTGGAAGATCGCGTCCATTGCGGAGTTCTTCCTTCAAGCGCTCAAAAATGAGCACGTTCGCATCAACCGCGATACCAAGGGAGAAGATGAATCCCGCAATACCCGAAAGCGTAATGGTGACACCGAAGATCTTGAACAATGCCAAGTTAATAACCGCGTACATGCCAAGCGCACCAACGGCGACAACGCCAGGAAGACGGTAGTACAACACCATAAAGAGAGCGACGAGCAAGAATCCAATGAAACCCGCTTTCACGCTCAAATCAAGCGATGCTGTTCCAAGAGCTGGGCCAATCGTCTGCTGACTGACCACAGAAATTGGCACTGGCAAGGCACCGGCGTTCAAACGCTGCGCAAGAAGTTTCGCTTCAGCAATCGTGAAGTTGCCGGTAATCGATGCCTGACCACCGTAAATTGGCTCCTGAACAACCGGAGTGGTAATTGGCTGACCATCGAGGAAAATACCAATGACTTTTCCGACGTTGTCTTTGGTTAAGTCGCCAAAGAGCTGCGTTCCGTTTTCGTTAAAATCAAGCACGATGTATGGCGCACCGGTGTTCTGGTTAAACGCAACCGATGCGTGCTTCACGTCTTTTCCAGAAAGTTCAGTATTCTTCCATGGATCAACCGTCAACACATCAGATGCCGTTGTCCATGGCATTTCGATTTGCGCGATTTCGTACGTTCGCGACGGACGTGAACCGACACGGTACAAAATGTGGTATCCGTATTCGGATTCCACAACCTCAGAGATCTTCGTGTCACGAAGTGCATATGCAGCATCTTCAAATGGCTTCACCATCTGTCCGCGCGCAACATAATTTACATCACCACCAGCATCCTTGCTTCCCGTATCGTCAGAATTCGTTTTTGCAAGGTCTGCAAAATTCTTCACCGTTGCTTCAGATTGCAATTGTGTTGCAAGCGCAAGCGCTTCTTCCTTTGTTCGTGTCTGTGTGCATTGTGGCGCACCGGCGTAACAAATGAGAATGTGCGAAATGCGTGGTTCTGATTCTGTTTTCTTGCTGATGTACTTCACGATGTGCATCTTGCTTGTCCCTTCGTACAAACCTTTAACAACACCGACTTTCGTGCGGCCTTTCTCTAACTGCGTTACCAAACCGTCGTATTCCGCATCGTCAGCAGCAATAAAGCCGACGTATCCGCCGTTGTCTTTTGTTGCGCTGTCGATTGAATATTGTTTTGCAAGTGCAGCGAAGTCCTCACCAGCGAGCGCTTTGTCCATCACCGCGAGCGCATCTGCGCGTTCGGTTTTTTGCGCGGCGTCGATTTGCGCTTGCTGCTCTGCTGTTGGCGTGGTGCTCACGTCAGAAATTGGCGTGCGGAACGTTAAGACCGGCGTTTCACCAATCTGCGCGATTGCATCCTTCACATCTGTGACGCCTGGCAAGTCTACAAGCACGCGGTAGTGACCATCGGCAATGTTTGTTTGCACGATTGGCTCTGCAACACCAAAGGCGTTCACGCGACGCTCAACAACATCACGAACTCCTTCAAGCGCCGTCTGACGCTCCGTGTCAGTAATAGAGCTCATGTCGGCTTCGTACACCAAGTGCGCGCCGCCCTTCAGATCGAGCCCTAACGTAAAATCATTTTCCGGAGCATACGGAAGATGAAACCCAACTTTATCTTTCATTACGGCCATCGCGCCGTTCCATTCTTTTGGAAAAGAGAGGATTCCAGCACTCACGGCAAAAATAACGAGGAAAACAGCACCAATCGCGGTACGATTCATAGTGCGAGCATTCTAAGGAAATTCGAGAGTTTTCACAAGGGATTCGCTGTGATCAAACGCAATTCCTCCATCATTCGCAAATAAAAGCCCAGATTTTGCAGGGTTGCGAGGCGTAATCCCAAGGTTTCGCCGGTTTTAAACAAATGTCGGAGATACGCCCGAGAAAACGTTCGCGACGTCTCGGCGCTATTCCACGCATCAATCGGCGTTTCGTCAGACATAAAGCGTTCGTTGGTAATTTGGATCTTGTCGTACAGCGCTTCTGCAATACGAAAATCTGCCGCGCCGTCCATTGCTCGCGTAAATGCCTCGCGCACCGCGTCTGCCGGATTTCCCTTCCAAACAAATAGCGATCCATGTCGAGCATTGCGCGTTGGCAACACACAGTCGAACATATCAACGCCAAACGACACATACGCCACAATTTCTTCTGGCATTCCTCCGCCCATAAAATATCGAGGGCGATCTGCCGGCATTTCTTTTGCCAACGATCGCACGATGCGAAACGTGTCTTCGCGAGATTCTCCAACGGACAGTCCACCAATTGCGTAGCCGTCGAATCCAATTTCAGTTAAACCCTGCAACGATTGCGCGCGGAGGTCGTGATGTGTTCCGCCCTGGACAATACCGAAGAGCAACGGCCGGTCTCCTTCCACTCCTTTGTTCAATTCATCAAATCGCTGTTTTGATCGTGCCGCCCAACGGAGCGATCGCTCCATCGCCTCAGAATATCGATCGCGCGTGGAGTTCCCGGCAGCAACGTCGTCGAACTGCATGCGAATCGACGAACCAATTGCGCTTTGAATTTCCATCGATCGTTCAGCGGTCAATCGATGCGTACTGCCATCAATATGTGACTGAAACGTAACACCGTCGTCGTCAGTCTTATTAAGCTTCGACAAACTAAAAACCTGATACCCGCCGCTATCAGTAAGAAGTGGGCCGTCCCAATGCATGAACTGACGAACGCCACCAAATTTCTGAAGCTCCTTCTCGCCAGGACGGAGCAGTAAGTGATACGTATTTCCTAAAATAATAGACGCGCCCAAGCCCGCGACTTCGCTTGGCAGCAAGGTCTTTAATGCCCCGGCGGTTGCGATCGGCATGAATACAGGCGTCTCTACAACGCCATGCATCGTGTGCAATGCTCCCCGGCGGGCAGCACCATGAAGAGCACGAACGTTAAACGGAGAACTGTCGGCTTCGTTCATACAAAAGAATTGATGTTGCAACACCGACATTTAATGATTCAAGCGCCGCATGATGTGGAATGCCCACAGAAATTCCCGCAACAGGCAACGTAATTCCCTTCCCTTCGCTTCCCGCAATAATCACACAAGGTTCCTTGCGAATGTCGCTCGGGAGTACCGCACCGTCGCGAAGCTCGAGCCGATACACGGTCCGATGAAACGACGCAATCACTGCACCGGCGTCTTCACGCGACACCGTCATCCATGGCGTGCGCAAAATTGCACTCGCCGATGCACGAACAACTTTTGGGTTCGTTACCTCCGCTGACTCCACCAACAACACGCTTGCGCCAAAGCCGAGTGCTGCGCGCAAAATGGTTCCCACATTTCCCGGATCTTGAACACCATCAAGCACAACAATCGTTGTCGACTCCGCAAAACGCTTCATTGTTACTTTTGGAATCCGAGCAACCGCAGCAATCCCCTGCGGCGTTTCTGTTGAAACGTATTCCGCAAATCGTTCTGTATCTGCTGGCGTAAACGTAAACTCGACGAGTCCACCAGCATCGCGCACAAACTTCTCGCCTTCAATCACAAACATTTCCGCTTCACGTCTGCCACGCTTTGTTGTGAGTTGTTGCAGGAGTCTTTCTTGTACAGTGGTGAGCATAGAAATTATGATGAAGTCTCGCGAGCGCCAGTGACGAGGATGCATGTTTCGCAACGAGCGCACAGTCGTCCAGCTACAGGTGAACGAAGTGAACCGTCATAGCGTGACGAGCTCTGGATCCCCGCCCTCCGGGGGGACAGGCCGCGGGGATGACACATTCCCTTTATTTCGACTCAGAAAATGCTTGTTTTGCAATATCCCACAACGACGAATCGCCGTGAACTTTCTCGTAATACCACCACTCCGACCCCCAAAGCAACACTGAACGGATACCCGTTTGGCGCGCAAAATCAAGATGCTCGACGAAATCCTTTACACCAAACGGAATCGCCATCGACGAAGATTCTTGCGGATCGCCTGTAAACCACGGCTCCATTTGGAGCTCAGAGATAACAACATCCTTAGCGTAAAGCTTTGTGATAAGGCTGTGCACTCGGTAATACAACGGGCTATACGGAAACGCCACTGCACCAAGCGCGTCATTGTACGCAAATCGGTACATGCTTACGCCAATCGTATCGGCAAGACTTGAAAGATCGAGCCAAGGCTCCTGCTCACCGCTGACCGTCAACATAATTGGGTGCGTAGTATCGAGTCCTCGAACTAGCGCAACCTCATGCGTTAAGCGTTCAAGCGATGGCGACGGACAATCACCGTACGGAAACAATGGTTCATTTTCAACTTGCCAGCCAACAAGCGCATCGTAATGTTTTGCATGCTCAATAAGCGCTTGGCTGTATCGATACACCGCAGCATTCAAAACCGATTCATCCGACGCATCGATAAACGAAGGAACATAGCACTCTGGCCATCGCGGAACCTTCATACCAATGGCAAGCGTCACCTGAACATCGTGCGCGGCGGCAATGGCCATAAGCCTATCCAGTCGGGCAAAATCCCACTGTTCTGCGCTTGTTTCGATATCACTCCAATACACCGGAAGTCGGACGCGCTTCACGCCTAATTCCGATACGATTGCCGTGAACGCATCTTCAGGATTCATATTCAAATCCTGCGCATAGCGCCACGAAAACGTCACGCCAAGTTCCTGTGCGCCCGGACGAAGCACCATCACAAACCCAATGAGTCCCACGGCACAAAGCGTCACAAACGCCACCGCGGCAAATGCCGCAGCTTCGCGATACCCCCGAACGCGATGCCTCCAAAATGTTTTCATGAGATTAGATTTCCTCTTTTTTCTCGCGAACAAACGTAAGCCAACTTTCAACGAACTCGATCGCGACCTTCAATGGCGCTTCAATAATAAAGTCAAAGAAATAAATGAACACGTTAATTTTCGCGACGCGAATCGACAACCATGCGCCAGCACGAACAATCGGCAACATGAGAATATCAAATGCCGTCCCTAAAAATCCGTTTCGCGCGTCAGATGCCACAATATCTTTTGCCGATGACCTAATGCGAATACCGAAGAACGTCACCAACGAAAGGAAGAACAGGAATAGCCCAATGGAAAGCGCATGGAAACCAAATCCGTGCAACACCGAACCAATCACACCGTACACAACGACGAACAGAAGCGCGTACAAAACCAGGAAGACATTAAACCATGTTCCCCGTGTTTCGCGCTTTACACGAACCGTTAACAGCTGATGCTGTGCCCCAACGGCGATTGCACGAATTGCTGCTTGGTAGTCCTCGCTGTTTTTCTTTTCGGGAATGGAAACCGTCAAACCAATAAACGCGAGGAACAACGGATGGAATGTAATATTCACCAACAACGGATACCACGACGCATCTTTCACAATGAAAAAGTCGTACGGAACCTCAAGAATGAGTGCGAGTAACATTTTCGTAATAAACAAGAACAGCACCGCGCGAACAACGGTTCGACGCAATCGAACGCGAAAATCCTCAGTGCGATGATGCAATGCATCTTTCACAGCGTCATCGAGTGCTGATGCGCTCGTTAATAATGCTGACGGATCTTTTGCATGCAAAAATGCGTCACGAAGAACACGGAACATTCCCGCCTTTCTCCGGAGCACACGGGAAAGTCTGTCGGTAAGCGGATGATAAATCTCAGTCTCGATGGTATCGATAATGCGAACAATGTTGTTTGCAAGTTCATCGGACAGCTCTGGAGATGCCTGTGTTCCGGCCCATGTTGGGTAATACAGCGTCAGCAATCGGAATCGCAATGTTGCGGTATTACTCTTTAACAGCGTGCGATGAATTGCAGTATACAATCGCAAATCTTTTGCTTCGTCGCTCAAACCAAATTTGCTATCCCAATCAATGCGGGAGCGCATCTCCTCATACATAAAGCTTGCAAGCGCTTCGTCAGTCATTGGCGGCGCAAGCGTGTACTCAACTTCTGTTGCAACAACATCGAGGAGCCACGTGTTCAGTCGATCACGATTCGCTTTTACCGATGCAACCGCAAGAAACAATGGTTCATATTTTCCTAAAATCGTCGCAATGGTTTCTCCAAGCGACAATGGAACGGTTTTATTCGGCAAATATTTTGCCCAAACCAGCTCTTTCAACAGCTCACTCGCCATGCGATCTGGTGTTTCCCCTCCCCCACGATACCGACGAAGAATACGCTCAATCGCATTGCGACGAAGCAGATGCTCTTCCTGATAATCGAGTGTATTGCGTACTTTTTCGTAAATCGACGCAGCAGTTGATGCCGGAACACTTACTTCAATTGTTTCCTCGCCATTTACAGCAGAAACAACGCTTTCCCGATGCTTTAAGCCTGCAGCAAGTTTTGCGAGTCGTTCGTACATAATCGTCTAGAAAAGATGGCGTTCAGCGGATTTTGACACAATAGCAAAAGCCTCCTTGGCGGAGTCTACCACAGTAAAGATCCGCAAGTCTCCCGGATCGATAGCGTCCTGCGTTCCATACACGCTCGATTCAAGCCATGCCAATAACGGTGCCCAGTGATCTTTTCCAACAAGAACAATGGGCATTTTTGACGATTTTCCCGTTTGCACAAGCGTTAATAGCTCAAAAAGCTCATCGAGCGTGCCGTAACCACCAGGGAAAAAGACGTACGCTTGCGCCGCAGCGGCAAGCATAACCTTTCGTGTAAAAAAGTAATGAAAACCATGAGAAAGCGTCACGTACGGATTCAATCGTTGCTCATGCGGAAGTTCAATATTCAGCCCAACGGATTGCGCGCCCTGCTCATACGCTCCTTTGTTTGCAGCCTCCATAATTCCTGGACCGCCACCGGTTACCACAGTGAATCCGTTCTTTCCGAGCATAGTGCCGAGCGCATATGACTCCTTGTACCAATGGCTCGTTGGCGCAGATCGCGATGAGCCAAAAATAGTAACTTCGCGCGTTGTTCTGGTAAGCAACTGAAAACCTTCGACAATTTCGGCCATAATCCGAAACACGCGCCACGTAATTTCCGAGGCGTGCGGAACCATGCCGCTTTGTTCACAAAGTGCACGTTCTTGGTCGTTCAACGGGAACCGACATTTGTCTCCCTGCGACGCTGATGGCGCTTTACGAAACAGTGTCATACGCACCATCATTATACCTCATCGCAAAACGTATCGCAGATCGACAACGCACGTTCCAGACATCTGCTGCAGAATGCGTGCGCGATCGAATTCCGCGAACTCCGGCCAATCGGTCATAATGACGAGAGCGTCGGCGTTTTGGAGTCCGTCGATTGCACTGTTTGCAATCTCGACCTCACTAAATTCCGATGGGAGTGATCGAACCAATGGATCAAATGCAACGCATTCTGCGTGATCGATAACGCACTGACGCAACAATCCGAGCACCGGCGCATCGCGAATGTCATCAGTTCCCGGCTTAAACGCAAGACCCCACACTGCGATACGTTTTCCTTCAAGACTCCCGAACGCCTCAACAAGACGACGATACGGCAATGCCTGACGATCAGCATTAATCGCTGTCGTCGCTTCAAGAATGCGCAGCGGCATGTGCACAGATTGCCCTAAGTGCATCAACGCACGAACATCTTTTGGAAAGCAACTTCCACCGTATCCTGGCCCAGGCTGCAAAAATTTCGCGCCAATTCTATCGTCGAGTCCCATTCCCTGAGCAACCGATCGCACATCAGCGCCAATAACGTCGCACAAATTCGCGATGTCATTAATAAAACTAATCTTCGTTGCAAGAAAACTATTCGATGCGTACTTAATCATTTCGGCAGTAACAGTGTTGGTGGAAACAATTGGAGCTCCAGCTCCGGAATATAGGTCCAATAAAACCGATAGGGCTAATGGGTCATCGGCTCCAATCACAACCCTCGACGGATTCAGCGCATCAGCAACCGCACATCCTTCGCGCAAAAATTCCGGGTTTGCTGCAACGCGAAGTTTCCCTTCGACGTCGGCAGAAATTGCCCGTGACGTTCCCGGCGGAACAGTCGATTTCAAAACGAATAAGGCGTTCAGCGCAACATCTGCGCATGTTCGAGCGGACGATTGCACAAACGAAAGATCGGCAGAACCATCGAGCGCACTCGGAGTACCAACGCAACAAAAGACAATATCGCACGTGCACGCTTTTGCGAGATCAACGGTAAATATTACCGGAGTCGATGACGCTGCGAACACTTCCTTCATCCCTTCCTCAAAAAATGGAAGTTCACCGATCTGGAGCTTTGCAATCTTTTTTTCATCAATATCAGCACAAACGACCTCGAATCCTCGTGCAGCAAAACTCGCCGCCGTTGCAAGGCCAACGTATCCAGCACCAAGAATTCCAATGCGCATATTATTCAAATCTCCCTTCTGCGACGCGATTTCCTGAAGGCTCTGTGTTCCCATCGTTCGGTTCAGCCATAATGACCACCGTTGGATATTCCAGTGGATCCTTTAGCGTAAATGTCTCTGCCCAACTTCCATCGGCGCGGGGGCTCAACGCGCCGACACTTTTCACATCAGCAAGTCCATCTTTCACGAGCCATACCTCGTATGACATATCTGGCGAAAGCGCCGCAAGATTTGCAACAAGGCTATACGACGGCATTTCAACCGAACCCGACCGAACAACCGTTCCTGCCGATGACCCATCGGAAATTTTCAGTACCGCGGTGCTATTCAGCGCAACGGTCGGCGTTGATGCAACGGTGGCGTCCATCGTTACCGCCGATGCTTCATTCGCTATCGACTTTGCATTACTTGAACGGAACCACAAAATCAGTTGATACACCACAAACGCGCCAACAATAACGGCAAGCACAACCAAAATTCCTCCGCCAATGCTCGACGTACCTCCCCCGCGATGTCGGAAGCTTTGTTGCCTCATACGTTCTCGATAGCTTTCGCGATAGCTTCCGCAGGGTTCATCTCAATAATTTTTGGAATAATATTGTCAGCGGTCGGCTGAGGAATCATACCTGCCAGTGCCGTCGCTGCCGCAATTTTCATCACACTGGTTAACATGCTTGCACGACGATTCAACAACCCGCGGAACAATCCCGGATACACCAAGACGTTGTTAATTTGATTTGGGTAGTCGCTTCGACCGGTCGCAATCACCGCAGCACCAGCAGCCTTCGCGTCGTCATATGCAATTTCTGGAACGGGGTTTGCGAGCGCAAAGATAATCGGATTCGGCGCCATCGATTTCACCATCTCTTGCGACACAAGATTTGGTTTACTTACACCAACAAACACGTCCGTTCCCTGCATCGCCTCGGCAAGCCCGCCTTGAACGCCATTCTTGTTCGTCAACGAAACGAGCGCAGCCTTTTCACCTGCTAAATCTGTTCGATGATTGCCAATAACACCTTTCGAATCGACGAGAACAACATTCGCGACACCGGCGTCGATGAATAATCGTGTAATAGCAATTCCTGCTGCACCCGCGCCATTCACCACGACATTCATCGACTCAAGCGGTCGGCCAACAACCGTTGCCGCGTTCATGAGTCCAGCGAGGGCGACGATCGCCGTTGCATGTTGATCGTCGTGCATGACGGGAATATCGAGCATTTCGCTTAACCGACGCTCAATCTCAAAACATGCAGGCGCTGCAATATCTTCCAGGTGAATGCCGCCAAACGTTGGTGCAATCATGCGCACCGCCTCAACAATATCATCCGCATTCTGGCTTGCGAGCACGATTGGCACTGCGTCGATGTTTGCGTATTTTTTATACAACACTGCTTTTCCTTCCATCACCGGCAAGCCTGCCATCGGGCCAATATTGCCAAGCCCAAGGACCGACGATCCGTCAGAAACCACCGCAACCGCTCGTCCTTTCATCGTAAGGTCGTACGCCGCCAACGGATCCGCAGCAATCGCCAAGCACGGCGCCGCAACGCCAGGCGTGTAGGCAATGCTCAAATCGTCTGCAGTCTCGAGCGGCATCACACTCGTGATTGCCCACTTCCCCGCATGAACCTTGTGTGCATCCATCGAACGCTGCGCGTAATCGTGATTGGACATAGTGGAGAGGAGCTTAATAATCTCCGAGAAACGATCCTGGTGCACTCTTTTTTACCATTTTCTCCCCCATGTCGTCGAGAACAATTGTGGGTTCTTCGAAGTCGTCACGATTGCGATGACGTGAAGCTGAGGGCGTGGCGTACGTTGATGACATGCTCCACGCAGGCATTGCCCTGCGCAAGCGAACCGTTTCAGCCATTCCGTACGGAATCTCGTCGAGGAACATCGACGGCTGACGAAGCTCCACTGATTCGTATCCAGTGGTCATTGGATACGTAAAATAGAGCTTCGACCGGGCGCGTGTTGCGGCGACATAAAAGAGTCGACGTTCTTCCTCGATTTCTCGCGTCTCCCCCATACTTCTGTCACTCGGGAACATTCCTTGTGCGCAGTGCAATACAAACACGGCATCCCATTCCAATCCTTTTGCCTGGTGAATCGTCGAGAGAATGAGTGTATTTCGATCGCTTTCCTCGCAAGTTCCAGATTCGGCGTCATCAATTCGTCCCGCAAAATCACCCGCAAGCGTCATCGCGTCTAGAAATGCTCCGAGATCGCGATACTGCTCTGCGAACACTGCAAGCTGATCCAAATCATCAACACGTTCACGAGCATTCGGATATTCTGCCTCCAAATACATCCGATACGATTCGTGGTTTGCAAATGCCCGCACCGCCTCTGACGGCAATGGCGCTGCAAGCATAAGGCGCAAAATGGATCGCGTTCCTGCAAAACCCGACTGTGCTCGGGGAGAAAGCTTCATTGGCGCATCAAGGGCATCGCGAGCAGAATCATACTGACTCATTGTTTCCGCAATTTTCTGACTTGTCGTTATTCCGAGACCGGGCTGGATTTGCAACGCACGAGCCCATGCAACAAGATCATGTCCGTTTCGCAATAATCGAAGGTGCGCAACCGCGTCTTTAATGTGGGCACGTTCAAAAAACTTCATGCCGCCACGATACTCATACGCAATCCCCCGCTTCATGAGTTCGAATTCAAGCGCCTGCGAATGAAACGCGGCGCGGAACAACACCGCAATTCCTTGTAACTCAATACCTTCGTCAATCAATGTCAAAATCTGCTCAACAACATATTGCGCTTCTTCGCGAGCATCATTTGCTGGTACAATGTTCGGCTTTTCGCCAGACGTTCGCGCAGACACGAGCTCTTTCGCGAACTGCTCGCTGTTATTTGAAATGACCGCATTTGCAACGGAAAGAATTTCCGGCGTTGATCGGTAATTCATGACGAGCCGATACGACTGCGCATCAGGGTATCGCTTCTGAAAATCGAGAATATTTCGAATCTCGGCAGCACGAAAAGAATAAATGCTCTGCGCGTCGTCGCCAACCACCAAAAGATTTCGATGACCAGACGAGAGAAGGTCGACGATATCGGACTGAATAATGTTCGTGTCTTGAAACTCGTCGACAAGAACGAATTGAAAACGATTCGCAAGCTGCGTGCGAACGGATTCATTCTCTTGAAGAAGTTTGAGCAACTCAAGAAGCAAGTCATCAAAATCCATCGCCTTCGCCGTGCGTTTTGCCGACGCGTATCGCTCAGCAACTGCCGTCACCTCGTGAAGAATGCCTGCAAAATGCTCCGCACGATCGTTCAGTACCGATTGCAATGATCGACGAGCGTTATTCGCATACGACAAGAGTCCACGTAACACGCCAACGCTCGGAAATCGTCGGCCTTTCGTATCGATTTTCAATTCCTTAATGCACATCTTCATCAAATCGTTCGCGTCTTCCTCGTCCAAAATGGAAAAGTCGCTTCCAAATCCGGTGCATGCGCCGTACATGCGCAACATTCTGTTTGCGATTGAGTGGAATGTCCCTGACCACAGTCCCGTCGGATACGCCCGCAATAATCCTTCAACGCGCGACAGCATTTCTTTTGCAGCTTTATTCGTGAACGTTAAAAGCAGCATGTTCTCCACCGGTGTTCCGTGTTCCAAAAGCCATGCCACACGATACGTGATAGTTCGCGTTTTCCCGCTTCCGGCGCCCGCAAGCACCAACATTGGCCCACCACCACTAGAAACAACGCGATATTGCTCGTCATTCAACTCCGCCTGATAGTCAATATGCAAATTTGTGGCTGGCTGCTGTTGGGAGAGGAAAAAATCTTTCATAGCGAAGGAAGTGTAACGGAAACAGCGGTGCTCGCCGAATAGGATATAAACAGCACGATGTCCGGCGGCTTCGCGAGAAGCTGCCGGACATCCGTCGTGCGTCACGCCGCCATGGGAAGCGGCTGTGTTTTGCGTTCTTTTGCCCAGTCCTCCGCCTCCTTCTCGCTCCGAAACGCTTGCGCGATGAGCGTGTGGCCTGCGACTTCGATCGTGATGTACCTGCCGACAGGAACCGTACTCGATTGCACACGGTTCGGACCGCGCGACACCGGACGAAGCCAGCTGATGTTCACCGCGTCCTCTTCCGGATGCGCGGCGATCCGCTTCACGTCGAACGCTCCAGGCCGTTCATGACGAGGAGCGCGAACCACGTTGCGAATCCGCACTTGAACTGCAGGAACTTCGTGGTCGCGCTCTTGTAGTACCCGGACGGACTCCACAGGGACGCAGACAATGACGAGCCAGAACCACTGGCTGTTGTTCTCCATGCATGCTCCAGGAACATTTCGAGGATACCGCATTTTCCTTACGGCTCGCAGACGTTTTCCACACGCATCTGCACGAACACTTCGTATGCGGCGCGCACAACAGCATCAGTGTAGCCAAAGCGGAGCTGCACGCGCCGACTGATGGCTTTACGCGCCTGTCGCACGGCCTCACGCGTGTAGCCGAGCTGTTGTGCAACGCTTTCGAGCGTCGCTTCTTCTTCGAACATTAGCCAGTACGCTTCTTCCCACCACAGCGGGAAATCGCCACGAGCGCACCGCAACTTCACGTACGCGTCGACCTTTCGAATGATCGTTGGCGCAAGGAGACACATCTGCTCCAGCTCGGCGCTATGCCCCGGAGAGAAGTCTTCGCTTCCAATGACGTCGTGGAGCGTCTGTTTTGCCCCGTCATTCACTGGCGCTTCCAGAGAATTAACCCAGGAAATCGTCAACTGGTGCATGTGATCGGCGGCACTCTGATTGTGGCTGCTCACATCCGGCCTCTCCTTCCGCTCCGAACGAGAACGCACAATCTGGAGAAACATTTCCCGAATTTCGTGTTGCAACGGCAAGCGATTGTTCACTTTCGTGAACTCCGCAACCATTCGGCGCCACTTGTGCAGGTCTTCCTCGATCTTGTGCGACAGCGCGAACGGTCGATCGAACATCCGCTGCTGAAGAGCACGCGTAAGTTGCTGACGGATTGCCCGATCGGCGTACGTCGAGAACGTGACTCCATGGTCTGGATCAAACGCTTTCGCCGCCTTCACCAAACCGAGAAATCCTTCCTGCTGAAGATCCTCAAGGTTTGCATTCGGATACGCCGCCATCATCTTACGGGCAATTCGCATGCCCAGCCCGTAATTCCGCGCCGCGAATTCCGCGATCTCATTTGGCTTATCGCCATTCGCACGAATCGCACGAATTGCCGCGTTACGCTCTTCCTCCGAGGCGTACCCCGGAAGAGTTTGGATCAGAGAATTTCCCCGCCTCATGTCCCCTCCTGGACGAAGGTTACCGTATCACAGGAAAACAGCTCATGAAATAGGGTTTCATTGACCAAAACCCGAATTTTCGCTAATCTCTGCGCGGACCTTCCGTCCTTCACCTCGGAGTCTCCTCATGAGCGACCACATCGATACCCGTTGTTCTGTCTCCTGCGTCCGTCCGCCAAACCTCGCGTTCTCCGTCGTTCCCGCGAAAGACACGGCCTCGGCCATTGGCCGATGCGGACACCGAATCTACGCGAGGTATTCCCTCGTCGTCGGCGAAGGCGTTAAGGTGATCGACACCATGCGCAATGAAGAACTTGGACTGGGCGCATTCGGCCTCCGTCCGCTCGGGCCGCTCGGGCTCCTCACCGGTCTCAGTCCGCACCGGTGCGACTCGTGCCGACGTTCCCGAGAGTGGCGACGGTCGATCGTCTGTCCGGTCTGCCGGAAAACCATCGTCAACGGTGACAAAATCGCAGCGATCAGCGCGAACAATATCGACGACAGCATCGTGAAACTCGACCTGCGTCCGTTCGTCGTGTTCACGAAGAGCAGGAAGCAAATGGTGGCGTGCGAGCCCTGCGGCGTCATCTACTTCAACGAGCCCCCAAACCAGAACACCCGCTGGATCAGCGACAACATTCCAGAGCTGCCTGATCCGCACGAATTCATCTGGAAGGCATGAACGCACGGCCCCGGAACTCCTCACGCGGAGATCCGGGGCCGTGACCATTTTACAAACAAATCAAATCCTCTTTCTCTTTCTTCGACAGTCGTTTAATATCAACCTCCGCCTTTCGCGCATCGGTAGCCGTCTGCATTTGCGCACTCCATACAAGCCTCACCGGCAACCTCGCCCTGGTGTACTTCGCTCCTTTCCCTGCGTTGTGCAATACAATGCGCTTCCCTACATCAATCGCAATCCCCGTATAGAGACTCCCATCGCCGCACCGAAGCATGTAGACGGACCAACTCGACATAATTTCATTTCAGTCATTGCGAGCGTAGCGAAGCAATCTAGGTTCACCTGGATTGCCGCGTCGGGATTACCCTCCTCGCAATGACAGAGTATTACTTTAGCTCATGTTCCCGAATTTCTTTCCTTCGCTCTTGCCAATTTGGAATGGTCTGTGCGACAAGATCCCAAAACTTCTTCGAATGATTCATCTGCGCCAAGTGGCAGAGCTCATGAACGATGATGTAATCGGCAAGATGTAAGGGCAACAGTGCAACTTTGTAATTGAAATTCAGATTCCCTTTTCCCGAACAACTCCCCCATCGCGTCTTCTGATTCCGAATCGCAATCCGTTTCCACGACAATCGGTACACAAGGTTGAAATGCTCAATGCGCGACCGAATCAGCTCCAGCGCGCGATCCTTATCCTCAGCGATCTGTTTCTTACTCCTCTTCGGCACCACCGGCTTTGCATTCTTTCTTGCAATCTCCACCTTCTCCAAAATCCACTCCCTCTTTTCCGCAATCATCTTCTCGATCATGCGCTTTCCGATCAAGACAGGCGCAGTAACGACTAATCGTCCGTCACCATGAACCGCAAACTGCAGCACCTTTGAAAAGCGCTTTCTGCGGAGGGTGTAGGGGATGGTTGGAATGCTAGACAGAGCTTTGAGAAAAACTTATTCCGCGAGACGTTTCTTGAAATACTCTTGGGTTTCAGGATCCGTAAAATACAGATAACAGCCTTTCATTCCACGAGTCATCAATGTGCGATATGTATTTTTGATAATGATATCCGCGCGTTCTTTTGCGAGCGCGGGATTCGTCTTAAGAAGAGACTTGAAGCCGCTGATCGACTTATCGCTTTTCGCACGCTTTGCGCCATCAGTGATGACGACATCATTTCTTACAACTAAATCTGGACCAACAATAACGCCAATGTAATCAACTTCCAGTCCTTGGCACGTATGAATACATCCGGCCTCAGTAACGGAGCTTGGCGAAAGAATCCACAAGTTTCCATCGCTCGCCAAATTCCATTTCATTAAAAAGCCGTGCTCAGGAATAACGATATCTTTGATGTTCGGATCCTTTTTACTTTTCCACTCCCAACAATAGCCAGCGACGATACGGGCCTTGTTATTAATCATATTCTTCTCCAAAATAATTTCTTTGAGCTCATTCGGCGAATCAACAACGCGAATATCGTATTCCTCACGTTCGATCGTGATGTTCGCCGTTTCCCTAATCTGCAGCACGTCATCGAGCCACGCGAGATATCCATCAGAACCGTTACAACGAAATTGTGATGAAAGTTTCAGGCGCTGCACCGTAGCCCCAACCTGTTTTGCCCAATACTCAATTTCATCAAGCTCACCAACATCTTGAAACGTTACACGCTGATCTTCGTCCAAAAAGAACACCGAGCATTTCGATGCATCAATGATTTCCTTTATTTGATTCTCGCCCAGATTCTTAAACATGCCGGACTTTTCCGTCAGGCGATGCGCCTCGTCGACAATTAACGCATCAAAGATGTGCTTCTCGGTGTCGATAAACGAACCCGATCCAGAAAAGAAATTCGAGATCTCCGACTTCCTAAAGTGCCCAGTTAATTTACTTTCGTACACCGTTCGCGGCGCCGCGTTCTTCGTGACATATTGCGCCAGCAAACCTGTCTTCGTTAAATGCACTAAAAGGTTTACCGCGACCACAGACTTTCCCGTTCCCGGACCACCCTCAACAATCAGCACATTCTTTTTCTCCGCCGTAGAGTGCTTCGCGAGCGCCATCGCGGTTTCGAAAACCAACTTCTGGTCATCAATCATGATGAACTCCTGATTACCCTTCAGAAGATTTGCCATGCTATCAGCAAGATTCTTAGAAGGACGAATTCTTCCATTATCAATACGAACCATTATGTTCTTTTCGTCTCCGTACTTGATGAACTGTTTAATAAATGTTCGAAGCTTTTCTTGTTCGTCTTTGCCCTGCAAAAAGACCGGTGCCTTTTCTAAATAGTCTGAATAAAACGTGTTCTGAATAACGCCGTCCAACTCGTAGTTATGCAAATACGCACACGGCTTGAGTTGAATGTTCTCATCGTTCACCGTTTCATTGAATCCTTGCAATAGCGCGGCATACGACCACGCCTGATACGACGGATGACACACCTCTGCCTCTCCCCGCTCAAAGCGCGTAACAACCATCGCATCTTTTTCCGTGATCTTCGCTGTCTGCCACTGTTTCAATTCAATCAAAATCGCGTGCTCTTCGCGTCGTTCATTTTGCCCTGTCAAAATAAAATCAATACGCTTCGATGTTTGCGGAATGTGATATTCGATTGCGACGCCGGCAGTCGACGGAATTCCGCTATCGTGAAGCAGCGCACCCATGAACCGCATCGATTCCTTCCACGAACGAATCTCGGACTTTCCAACCGTCTTTCCTGTTTTTGCATGAAGCAAATCCAGAATAGTGTTCTCAATGGAATTCGATAGCACGTCGTCCAAAAATACATCTTTTGTTGACTGGTAAACGATCATATTAGAGTTCCGTGTATTTCTTATGGCTCCCCCTCGCTTTATCCGCCGGATACTTCGCGCGATTCTTTTCCATCTTTTTCTCAAGTGCCGCGACGAGATCGATATTCAAATCGTTCGCCATTAATAAAACCCAATATAGCGTATCAGATAATTCATCCGCGACATCCTCCTTGTGCGATTCTACATGCGTAGCCATCTCCTCCGAATTCTTCCACTGAAAATGCTCAAGCACCTCCCCCGCTTCTAACACCAACGAAATCGCCAAATCCTTCGGGTTATGAAATTGCTTCCAATCCCTCTCATCCCGAAACGCCACAATATCCCTAGTCACTTCCGTTAAATCAATATTTCGCTCCATAGATATCTCATAATGTCGCTCATCAATAATGATGACAAGGAAGCGGGTGGATATATTGAATCTCCGTGAAAAAGTTCGCGATACTTATAAAATACTGATGACAGCAATTATAATGATGACGTTACATTTTATAAACAATCCACCAGGATAATCGATTTTCGGGTTGCAATTATAATAAATACGCGTGCCTAACCCACTAGTCGATAACCAGACACTTTGTAATTATTTTGCAGCCAGAAAAAATATACATCATTAAATTTTGGAGTAAGATGCTGTAAAATTTGTTTTCCGACAGGAGAAAGACCGAAATAACTAGGCAAACGAATTTCAGTTGCACCGGCCTCTTCCGTCAAGTTTGGTTCAAAAGATATTTTTTTATCAAAATACAAGATGTCCAATTTCGCTTTTAGTGTGTTTTGAATAACCTTCTCCATGGCATTCGGCAAAACAAGCCCTAAGCTTTGTAATAACTGAAGTTTCCCAAAATCAACTCCGCATTTAGCCGTCAATTCTCTAGAACTCTCAGATGAGGAGAATATATCCTGTGGAATCTGAGAATCATTTATCATTAAAGAAGCTGTCCTCTCAAATAATTCCAACTCACTCTTTCCAAGCATCTTCAGTATTTGAAGGGTACTCATCGAATATGTGCCCGGTGCATTATATTCACCGGCTATAATCTTCGCTATTAATTCCTGCATTCCTTCGTTTGAAATCTCCTTTGAGTGCTCAAGAAGACCCCAAAATGCATCATTGCCATCAGCGATATTATTCACGGGAGCAGCAATCATTGGAGCGGCCTTCAATAAAGTTTTGGCTAAGTTGTTATATTGCCGCCCCATTTTCAGAGACTCCGCCTGTAACCAAAACGGCTTTTCGAGAAGCTCCCACTTTGTTCTTATTTTGTCTGCTTCGATATCACCTTCAGCCTCGAAAGTTTTAATCGATTTTCCTGTATATTTAATAATAACAAAATCGACGAATTTATCCGCAACTTTTGACAATGCCGCGCTTCCCAAATCCTTTATCGGCTGAGGTAGTGCCATATTTCGTTATATGATAGGAATTTCGGAGTCAACCTCACTTTCATGTTTTATTTCTGGACGAACGAAAGAAAAGCACGTTCATTTTATAAGCTCAATCGCGCACCCATCCTCAACGCATTCATAATCAATCCACATCTTTTGTATTACACCGAAAATTCCAGTGCTTACAAAACTACCAATGTAATGATTTTTCCCATCATTTAAAATATCTTCGACGTTTACTAATGCAGTAGGACCATTTGGAAACCTTGAAAGCGGCAGAGAATCAAGATCGTATTTCTTTGGATGCGGAGAGTTCTTTGCCGTAAAAAAATCTCCAGACGGAGCACCGTTTAAATAGTCTGCGCCGATATGTCCACCAGTATTTCCATCATTTATGTAAAAATATACGGTATGTTTCCTATCTTCATTGTCACCATTTTCGGCTGTAACAGAAGCTATGTAGTTTAAATGCGAGTTCTTAATCTTTCCCTTCACCTTTATAATTCTTGATATATTAACAATGCTGTCTCGATTAATTGGTTGAGACATAATAAAAGACGCATACAAATAGAGATTGTTATTTGTCTGTGCGTCTTCAAAATTTGGAAAATCGGATGGAAGGGATACGGTATCGTCACCGACCCGGACTACTGTCTTTGGGGAAAATATATCCGTTGAATAATTCAAAACAACGATTGAGACAACGCCAAGAAAAAACAGGACCAAAATATTGGCGGAGAACTCTTTGAGAGAGGCAAAACTAAATCTACCGTTTGCCATATGTATTCCAGTTAGTGGCGACTAATGCCGAGCTACTAATTATAAAGAGGTGAAACCACGTATTTTGCTTCGCCCACCACTTATACCAACTACCCAAACAGTCGCTTCCGCTGAGCTTATCAAGAATAGACAAAAATGTTGGGATGCCGAAAAAGACAAATATAGCTACGAGAGAGGCTCTATCGGTTATTTTCGCAAAAACATAGGTTATTGTTCCCGCGGCCACACAGTAGCTCACTGTTGCGAGGATTTTTAACTGAGGATTCATCATAATTGCCCAGCGCAACAATAACAAAACTTTATATACCCCTTGAGTAGAAAGCTATAGCCTTATCCACAGAAAGCCTTTGCAGGCAAGATTATTCACTCTTCATATACATCCTCGACTTCACCACTGCCGCGATCAGGATAAGCACCGTCGCCAATGGCGCCCCCCATTGTGGCACATGCACACCGAATGCTTCGAGCAGCATCATCATGCCCAAGATCAACAACGAGTACATCGCGCCGTTCTTTAGGTAGATGTATTTTTTGATCGTTTCGATGTTGCTTACGGTAAGTTGGCGCACAACAAGGGCGCCGATGCCGTTGCCGATGAGAATAAGAGGGACGGAGAGAGTAAAGGCGAAGGCGCCGAGGACGCCGTCGATCGAAAACGTTGTGTCGATGGCTTCGAGGTAGAGAATTTTGCTGATGTCGGAACGCTTTGTGTTGCCGGAGAGAAGCTCTTCTTCTGCCTTTTCCGCGTTATCCTTAAACCCGTGAGTAATAAAGAACGCGGTGGAGCCGACGACGGCGCCGAAGGCCATCATTGGATTGATGTCGATAGAGAACCAAACAATCGCGGCGAGGAGAAGAGAAACAACGGCGTAGAACCACAGGCCTTGGCGGGAGAAAAACTTTTCATGTGGAAGGCCGAAGTGTTTTTCTTCGAGGAATAACCAATGGAAAAAGAGGAAGAGCAAAAACGTACCGCCACCAGCAAACAAAATCGGTGCTGCGGATTCCACGGCAAGGTGCACAAGAGGATCGCTGCTCATCGTCGATAATAGCGCGCCGATAGGCCCGAGGCTTGGAACTACGCCCCACACAATAAGCCATGGAAGTAATCCGCGGACGACGAACACGGCAAAGAGCATGCCCCACAACAAGAACCAACGTCGGCCTTTCGGACTCATGGTGTGCAACACTTCTGCGTTAATAACAGCGTTGTCGATACTGGAAACGACTTCGAAGGCGGCAAGGCCGATAATGGTGAAAAGAGTTGTGATCATAGATACTTTGCCTTGTTTGCCAAGTGCTGATCGTACGTTTTCGCATAATAGATGTCGCCGGCATCCGTGGTAAGGAAGTAGTAATAGTCGTTGTGCGTTGGGTGGAATACGGCGGTGAGGGCGTTTAAGCCTGGGGAAGAAATTGGGCCTGGCGGCAATCCTGGATTTTTGTACGTGTTGTATGGCGAATCAACCTCCAAATCCTCGTATGTTGGGCTTGGGTTGTCGCCTTTAATAATGTAGTTAATAGTGGCATCAGACTGCAGCGGCATGCCAATCGCGATACGTTTTAAGAAAATATCCGCAACGTTCTTCATGGTTTCTGCGGTGCGAACCTCTTTTTCGACAATCGACGAAAGCGTCAGCATGTCGTGAATGGAGAATCCTTCGGCATCGCCATTTGGCGTTCCAAGGTCGCTAACGTGTTTTGCCATTTCGTCGATCATAATGTTCGCAATGTCATCGGCGGTCGCACTTTTCGAAAATTCGTATGTGTCAGGAAAAAGGTAGCCTTCAAGATCGACGCCTGCTGGTTTCAGCGATAAAATAACAAACGCATTTGCCGATGCAGTTCCGTTTGCGCCAACCGCGCTGTTCCATGCGTCGGTGGTGATGGTTGGCAAAGACTTCTGAATGCGGGCGCCGATATCGGTGAGTGAAAATCCTTCGGGAATCGTTACGCGAACAACGTTCGATTCGACCTGGTGAAGCGCCGCCATAATGTCACGATAGCTGGATCCGCCAGAAATTGTGTAGTCGCCGGGATACAACGTTGCAGAATCGAACAGTCGAACATAGACGCGAAAAGCGAATGAGGAGTCGATAAGCGAATCTGTCTTGAGCTCATTCGCGAGCTGGCTGACGGTTTCGCCGGAATCGATGGTGAGTGATGTCTCCAGACGATTATCACCCGTTGAATGTGCAAACCATGCAAAATATGCGAATCGGCCAGCAACGAAAGCGACGAGAACGACGGCGAAAAGTAAAAGGTAAAGACCTAACCCCATCCGTTTTGGCGATTTTTCCCAGGAATATGTGGGCATAAAAAGAAAATTCAGTCATTGCGAGCATAGCGAAGCAATCTAGGTGAACCTGGATTGCCGCGTCGGGATTACCCTCCTCGCAATGACGGAGTTAAAGAGGCCACATGCGCCGCAACCCTCGCTAACCGTTCGTGCGTTCCGGAATCGAACCAGGGCTCAGTGGCGTGATAGAAACCGACGCGTTTGCCAGATGCTGCAATGTGTGGCCAAACATGAACCTCATTGGAAATCGGCATCACGTCGTCCACCATATCACGCACGGCCTTGTTCATAATGTACCAACCGGAACTAATGAACCCGGTTTCTTTTCCAGCGAGTTCGAGCTCGGCCTGCGAACGATCAACGTACGCATCGAGATTTGTGTGATCGAGATCAGGACGGAGAATTTCGTACTTCGCAATATCTGCGCTCGGCAATTCGATTCCGGCGATGGTGGCGATGTCGCCGTGGGATCGGTGACGTTCGATGAACTTCGCAACATCAATCCAAAACAAATTATCTGCGTTTGCGACAATAAAGTTTTCGTTCAGATCGTTCCAGTTCACCAGCTTCGTCCAACCGCCGGTTCCCATTGGTTCTGGCTCGACGAGATACGAAAGATTCATGCCAAGCGACGATCCATCACCGAATTGATCGGAAATCATGTGACCAAGATGCGCAACAGAAATTGCGATGTTTGTAATGCCAGCATGTCGCAGATGCTCAAGAACGTACTGCATCATTGGTTTGCCATGAATCTGCACTAATGGTTTTGGAAGATTATCCGTTAATGGCGCAAGCCGAGTGCCCTTCCCTCCCGCAAGAAGAATAGCCTGGATCATAGAAGTTCCAGGGTAGCATGAACGCTACTCCCCGTTCAACGAGGATCGTGTGCGCAAAAGCGTATGGTCAACCACAGAAGCATTTGCTGTACTCACGTTGGTGCCAATGGTGAATTGCCCCCAAAGCGTTGGAGGAATATCAATAACGTACTGCATCCAATTCGCGCCATACAACATCACCGCGAGATCCTCGGTTGGAATCCATCGAAGGACATTATTTGCCTCAAGCACGTACACCGAGGTTGATGGTGCAATTTTAATCAACACTGTTCCCGTGTTCGGCGTCATCGGCAAGCCCAACGGATACAGCGATGCATCCTTGTTCGGAATGACCACCACCGAATCGAATGACGATACATACGTAAAGAATGTCTGTTCATCGACGAATGGTCGACGGGCACCAGCGTCATCGATCACGTACACCGTATTTACTGACGGGAATTTTATATACGTATTCGCGGGAAGAACATGAGCAGCCGGCACTGTAACAACAGGAACACCTCTGGGAGAATCAGAATCGGACGCACCCGAGCTCTTCACAGTAAAGAAACCCGAAGTATCGCTCGCAATTGGTGAGAGAAGATCAGTCGATTCCACCTGAACATTGACCGTCGTTCCATGCAATGCGACTGGCGTCCATTCATACAGCCCGCGATTTTGTTCATGGAGCGCAATAGGCACCCATGTTGCGCCGCCATCGATGCTGTAGGAAATGTCTACGAAATTTGGCGGGAACGTCCCGCCAGCTGTCTCCCACGCAATAGGAATCGTTTGTGCTCCATCAAAAACCGCGTTTTCCTGTGGCGAAAGAACAGAAAGTGACGGCTGAAGCGTTACAACGGTCTGAGCTGAAGATGATCGGTGTGTAAAATCGCCGGCGACAGCAGTGTTCGTTTCATGTACACCGTCTGCACTGTCGGTAAGCGTAATGGTATACGTTCCCGTTGCTCCGAGCGTTTCCGGATTACGAACGCCCACAATAGAGCACACGGTGGAGGTTCCAAAATCGGACCCTCCTCCCGTACGGGTAATTACTACAGACTTCGGCATTCCAAAAACAACAAAATCAAATCCACCATCCATATTCGTACATGTCACATCTGATACTTCATCAAGCGAAAACCCTTCTGGAAATATAATATAAATCTTTCCATCAAACTCCAGTGCGATATTTGCAGTAAAGGCAACATTCACAGTTGTAAGAGCTCCAGGCCGTGGAGAACCTAACGCAACATCTGCACCAGAAAGTACCGCAGCAACAATAGTATCCGACGAAACAGCGGCATCGGTATCAATAGCAACTTCGAGATACGTCATGGTTCGAACCGTGTATGTTCCTGTCGCACCGGCGACAATCGGGTTTCTCACGCCGTGCATCGTGCATGTTTGCGGACCAGGCGCAATAATGTCCCCGTCTCCTCCACGACGCCATGAAAGAACATTGCCTTCGGATCCTTCTGTGATGCTTCCGCCAATCCCCACACACGAGGCCTCGGAAATATCATTAATGTCATACCCGCTCGGCATAACCACCTGAATAATTCCATCTGCAGGAATTGGCGACACCGTCGTAAACGTCACCGTTAAAACACCAAAAGCGCCAGCCGTTAACGTAGCTGGTTGGACGTTTGTTGCCGAAAGCGCCGCAGCATCAACAGAAAAGCCAAACGAAAACCAACCAACAAGAATACACAGTACGCCAGTTAATGCCGCACCGAGGAGCAACGATGAAGAAAAAGTCTTCACATTCATGATATGCGTACATTTTATCACAGATACGTTCACACAAAACAAAACACGCCCCGTGAGAGGCGTGTGTTGCTAAAGATTTACTTTGAGTTGAGTGCGTTTCGTGTCTGCATTGAGCTTGTGTCGACAGTGATGTCGTTCACCGAAGTAACGTCATCACCATGATTGAAGTGTCCCCATGCGGTGACTGGGACATCGATCACGTAGTCTGCCCAATGTGCACCGTATAAGCTCTTTGCGATTGATTCTGATGAAATCCATCGAAGGGTGTTGTCAGCCTCCAATGCGTACACGCTGTTCACTGATTGAATCTTGACGAGAACGACACCTGCCTTTGGCATCATTGGAGCTCCAATGGTGTAGTTCGCCAAGTAGTCGTCTGCAACATCGATAATGGAATCGAAGTTGTCTGCGTAGGTGAAGAATGTCTGGCTGTCCAAGAATGGGCGGCGGGTTGTGCCATCGATGTAGTACACCGTGGTCCATGATGCACCCTTCATGTACGTTCCTGTTGGAAGAAGTTCGCTTGAACCAGATCCAGTGTCGACATCAGTTGGCGGAGTGGTGGTGTCTGTTCCGTCGGTGCCGATGCTGAAAGCATCAGAAGTATCTGTTGCCAACACCGTCACCAAGTCTGTTCCTTGTGCGCGAACCGTGACGCTCTGTGCTGCAATGTCTGGTGCAGTCCAGGTGTATGAACCATCGTTTGTTGTTCCGGTAACAATTGACGAGTACGTCACGCCGCCGTCTGTTGAGTAGTCGAGGTTTACGGCAGAAATTGCACCGGTACCAGAAGCGGTCGACCAGGTAATGGTGATGTCATCACCTGCATTGTATGACGTTGTTGCCTCAGGAGCTGTCACTGACATTCCGTATGTTACCGGGGTTGAGGTTGCAGTGCTGTTCGACGAACCGCTTGCTGCAAACATCGTGTCTCCAGTGACTGCAGCATCAGTTTCCTGAACGTTGTTCGAGCCATCGGTTGTAATAATGGTGTACGTTCCAGTGGTTCCGGCAGTAACTGGGTTTACGACGTGAGCAATTGTACAAGTCTGTGCTCCGGCGGTTTCGATCGTTCCAGTGCTTCGAGTGATAGTGACAGTCTGACCTGAAACGCCAGCAGCGAATGAACCGTCCATGGTTGAACAGTTCGCGTCAGTGCTTCCAATGCCGGTCAATACGAATCCGGATGGGAATGTGACCTTCACTTTTCCGTTTGCTGCGATTGAGGTGATAATGGTGAAACTTACGGTTGCTGTGTTCATTGTTCCAACCGTTGTTCCGCCTGGAGCAACGTTCGTCGAACTCACAGCACCAGTGGTGGTTGCAGTGACTGCGGTCGTAGCATCAAGCGCCTTGTCGGCACCACTTCCAGCGGTAACGCTGTTCAGGGTTAAGTCTGCAACGTTCGTTGCACCAGCGACGTAAATAGAGAGAATGCCGTTCAACACGATGTTTCCCGCAACGTCAGCAGTGATAACTCCGCTGGTTGTACAGGTAATGACACGAGTGAGTGCAACACCAGTACAGGTAAATGTTCCACCTCCACCAAGTGTCTGCGACGCAACAGTGATTGCTCCCTGTGGCACCGAGAAGTTTGCAGGCATGGTCCATACAACCGTGTCGTTTGCTGCAAGAGGTGCTGGAGGAGTCAAGAGAAGCGTTGTTGTTCCCGCGACGCCGACCACTGAGTTTGCACCAAGCGTAATTGACGACGTGAGCTCTGGCTCAGATGCTGTCGAGACGTTGATTGGTGCACCGATTGCAACCAAGCTGTTTCCGCCGGTGTCATCAACAGAAATGACGAAGTTTGCTGCAGTGCGCTCGTAGTTGTTGTCGTTCACCACGATGAAGACTTTCAGAATATCTGTTGCGTCCATCTGCTGGTTTGCCTGAATGGTGATCAGTCCGGTGTTAACTGCAGCACTTGCTGCAAAGCTGATTGCACCGTTGTTGGTTGTAACTGAATCAGTATCAGTATAGGAAACGAACCATTCACCAACGACATCGACGTCGGTGATAAGCGCAGCCTTTGATGTTGACCAGCCGTTGGTTGGGAAAAGGTTCGTATTCACCTGCATGGTGACGTTGTTCTGTGCTGCGGCGATACCACCCGCGCCAACGGTTAAATCGATACGCGCATACGTCTTCGAACCAACAATGAACGTTGCCGTACCACTTGGGACGCTATATGAAGCGGTCGATGCGTTATCTGATCCGTTACTGATTGCTGTGCGCATTGTTGCGGTTCCCTGTCCGGCAGCTGCGTGTGCGTACTTTGGCTGGAATGCTCCAGTCATGACCGTCGCAGCAATTGCCATGAAAAGGCTCGCGGATAATGCCTTGCGGAGTTTTGCTCGCAATGGCATTACCGAGGCCGATGATGTTCGAACGTCAGTCATAGGAATGGTACGTGAATAAATAAGAAGCCGTAATTCACAAGAATCATACTCCAAAACGTTCGCGATACGCGGATCGCTTATCCACAAAGCGATATCTGCACAAACCCAAAGCCCTCATTGCTGCGATAGACAGCGTGACTATGAAACGACCGAGAGAAAAATCCACGAAACCACTATGCCAAAAATACATCCAACCAAAACATCGGTAACGTAATGCACGCCAACCATGATTCGCGAGATGCCAATAAGGAGCGCAAATGCAAACACGCTAACACTCGCCCAGATGCCAAATGTCGATCCATCGAGCACTATTGCAGACGTCGCGACTGCAAATGCCATGCTTCCCGCGGAATGTGCCGATGGAAATGACGGCGTCCGAAACCACATCGCAATAGCCGAATGCGCAATTGCCGGACGCGGACGACGAATAACGTATTGCAGTCCGAGAGTGACCGCATGCGTTAATGCAACCGGAAGCATCAGCGAATACCACGGCACACGACCGGAACAGATCAGCGCAACACCAAACACAAACAACACCACAATCCCGTACGTCGCCATCAATCGCCACCAACGGAGCATTGGTTTTCCAGCGTCACGAAGACGCGTTGTAAGATGTTCATCGAAGTGCATCATAAAGGCGTTCTTTCATCAGACGAATGCCGTCACACATGGATTGTATCGTACTCAACACCTTTTCTCGATTGCTCGGAGGGATAAGATTTTTGTTTGCGAACGCACACTCGTTCACCAACGGGCATGCCCAGCACCGAGGCTTTGCGATACAAATCGTTCGGCCAAATGGAACAAAAACTCGATTCACGATTGGCTGCATCGATGCTGGAATAATCCGAAGGAGCGCCCGTTCAGTAGCCTCAACCGTTTTCGTCTTTACCCAACCCAGCCGATTCACTACACGATGAACGTGCGTGTCGACGGCAATTGCCGGCGTATTGAATGCTGCAACAAGAATGACGCTCGCCGTTTTTCGTCCAACGCCCGGCAAACGTACTAAGTCTTCCATGCTCTGTGGGACTTCCCCATTGAATTCATCGACAATCATCTGCGCCATCAATTTCAGATTTCTCGCCTTTTGCCTGAACAGCCCAATCGTATCAATCGCATTCGAGATCGATTGCAGATCAGCGACCGCAAGATGACCCACGGTGGGAAATATTTTAAAAAATCCCGGCGCAAGTTTCAAAATTTGTTCGTCCCTCGTTCGCGCTGACAGCGCCACCATCACAATCATGTGATACGGCGTGCCAACATGAAGCGCACCGGTATCGGGATAGAGAAGGGAGAGTTTTTGGAGGGTTT